>JAKSTT010000055.1 GCA_024413635.1 Treponemataceae bacterium
GGCCCTTTTCCTGCAGGTCACGGAAGGCAAAGAAATGCCGGCCCGTATGGTTCAGTACCGCATCAAGAACCACCTTCATGCCCAGCTGGTGGGCACGGTGTACAAACGCAACCAGGTCATCATTGGTTCCCAGACGGCGGTCTACCCAGAAGTAATCCACCGTGTCGTAACCGTGGGCAGTGCTCTCAAACAGGGGGCCTATATACAGGGCCGTTACCCCAAGACCGCGGATTGATTCCAGTTCACCGGCCAGCCGTTTCAGCCCGTCTCCGGCACTCTGGCAGAAGTCATTGTTCCGCGGGCAGCCGCACAGCCCCAGGGGATAGATGTGATAAAAAAAGTCTTCTGAAACCGTACTGTTCACGATGCAGCCCCCCACAAAAAGGCATGGGTAATACGGCCGATGGTGTCAGCATCCAGAGAAAGGCTGCCGCTTACGGCCTGGAACACGGTATAGCAGGCAGTGGACTGAAACAGCTGGGCATACACAGACTCAAAGCCGCGCATATTGCCGAACAACGCTGCAGCATCCTGAAACAGCACTTCATAGATGCGGTCAATACCGTTCTTGCACTGCACAAAAGCCTGCTGCGATTCCACTGCCGAAAGATTGGCAGAAAGCGAATAATACAGGCGGAAAAAGTCTTCATGGGCAGCGGCAAAATCATACAGGGCACTGACCAGATCAGAAAGAGTTGCATGGAATTCTTCACCGTCAGTACCTTCGTAGGAAGCACAGGCAGCAGAAAGTGTCCGGTGCAGTTCGGCGCCTTCCGTATCCAGGATTGCCTGAAACAGTCCCAGCTTGCTGGTAAAGTAATAGTAAAGCGTCGGCTTTGTTACGCCGCAGACGGTGCACAATTCCTGTACCCCAACAGATTCATAGCCTTTTTCTGCAAACAGATGCAGGGCCCGCTGCAAAAGCAGTTCTTTTGTTGTTTTTTCAGTTTCCATATCTGCAGATAGTTATATACCGACCGGTAGGTATATTGTCAAGACAAAACATCCTACCCGTTGCCCATGGCAGCCGTTTTCTGCATTATTGAGTCATGAGTATTTTAATTAAGGACACCACCCGCGAAGAACGGGAACGGATCGTATCAGAAGCCCTGGAAGACTTTACCGGCTGCGGTGCCGAGTCTACCGGCATTGATTACCAGCTGTACATAGATGGAATAAAGGAACTGCGGGAGCTGAACATGGAAGCCCGTGAAAACGCCTCCCGCGGTCTGGAAAAAGCTTTTCCGGATGACAATCCCAGTGCCGGATGCGGCATGGGATTCTGATTCTTACTCTTCGTAGGTAATTTCAGCACCGTACAGTGCCACCGCCCGTTTCATTTCGCGGCGGATTTCCGGCCGTTCCATAAACTGCAGCTGCACGCTTTCCCACAGGAATACCCAGCCCACAATATCAATGGATTCTGCGACCAGATCACTGCCACCAAGCAGTTTAGAGGTGATACCGGCAGCGATAACCACAATGCCGGCAAGACACATCCACAGCACCTGCCATTTGTTCTTTACCAGCCGTTTGTCAGCATCAATGACTTCACTGCGGTAATAGTTCTTGATGGCACAGCGGTACTGCTCCTTTTCAACATCATCAATGGCGCTGCTCTTGATGATCAGGTGCAGGCTGGAGTGCAGCACCTTTGACTTTACGGCATTGTTCAGAAACTCTGCCACTTCACCGGAAATAACGGCACCATGACTGTCCGCATAGGGAGAAAGAAAACCGGAATCTTCACGAACTTCCATACGGATTATCTCGCGGTGCTGCTCATCGTATTCAGGAACCAGAGAAAGGAGCGCTTCCTTTTTCAAAAGCGCCAGATTTTTCAACGTCTTCTTCATACGATGAGTATAGCACAATCCGGTTATTTCCGCCGGGCGGCACAGGCCCTGTCAAGCAGATACAGGCTGTCCGGCGTGGTACCAAACAGTTCCAGCTGCTCAATCAGTTCCCGGGCATTACTTTCTTCTTCAACCTGTTCCTTGACGAACCACTCCAGAAAGTTTTTGGTGGCATAATCTTCCACAGAGTCCGCCAGCGCACAGATGTTATGAATGGCCTTGCTGACGGCAACTTCATGTTCCATGCCTTTGTTCAGGACATCTGAAACCCCGTCAAAGTTATGAGCCGGTGCCGGTATTTCCTGCAGTTCAACCTTTTTCCCCTGTTTGATCAGGTAGTCATAGATTTTCATGGCATGAGCCTGTTCTTCCATGGCCTGAATCTTATACCAGTGGGAAAAACCCGTAAGCCCCAGAGCGTCAAAATATGCAGCAAACCCAAGATAGTCCCAGCCTGAAGCAAATTCCATCCGTACCTGATCATTCAGCAGTTCGTATACTTTATCTTTCATAGTCAATTCTCCTGTTCCTTTGATTTCACCCACAATAAATGCTGGTTACAGAATTCATAAGCCGCCTGTACCCGTTCACCGGTCAGAACGGCAAACTCAACCTGGGGTGCATTACCCGGCTGCAGCCACTTCTGCTGAATACCCTTATCGGTCTGCAGCAGAATCCATTCAATGTAATGATCAGCCTCTGAAGGATGCAGCCGGCTGCCCACAGTCACCGTAACCGTATCACCGTCAACCCGGATAACCGGTACGTGCTTTTCACTCAGCCCCGGAGCATCAGAAAAGCCCGGGACCAGTTCTTCCATAGGATGTCCGCAGCAGAATGTGGGGGCAGAAGAATCTTTTACCACCGCGATTATCTTGCCGCAGGTAGTACAATGATAAAATGACAGTTTCATAAGAACCTCCTGAAAGAGGTCAGAAAGGAAGCCCGGTCCGGTTGAGGAGTGAATACCGTACCGGGCAGGCCTGGGGACCACTTTCAAGATTACGGTACGGCTGGAAGATATGGAAATGCAAGAAAACTCACCCGCAAACAGTCACCACAAAATCATCAGTGGTGATGATGACAGTCACTGTGGCGGAAGTTCGTTCCGGAAGCGTTCAACCAGTTCATCCCGTGTAGAACAGCCATTGCGTTCACGGGCGGCCTTCAGCTTGCGGTAAATGGTATTTTCACTGTAGCCTTCAATTTCTTTCTGATACACCGTGCCGGCTGCCAGCTGGGAAAGGATTTTCCGTTCATCTTCATACAGTACCAGCTTGTGTTCAGCCACATTCCGGCGAAGCTCCCGCTGGTCAATGACATAGAGGACACACAGCACAAACCAGGCAGCACGCACCAGATGAATGACAAGATACAGAGCGGGTTCGTCATTCAGGATAAAAGCCACGGAAACTGCTGCCACATAGAGGGCAAGGGCTGCTTCCGTAAGGACAGGCTGCACACCGATGACGATGCAGAAAAGGAACAGCGGTGTGAAATTATTGAAGAGAAACGTTTTTTCAAAAGCAGTCAGAAAGACCAGTACCAGGGCATAGCAAAGATAAAACCAGGGAAAGCAGTTCTTCTTGAACAGAAGGACGCAGGGAACCCAAAGGACATTGAGGGCGATGATGATCCAGGTACCGGGAAGAAATCCATCCTGACAGCCCTTTACGGCATACAGGCCTGCAATGAGCACCGCAAGCACACAGGAAACCAGAATAAAATGACGTCTTACCAGATCAGATACCACACCGGATTTCATCTCAATGCACCTTTACACCGGCAATACTGTTTACCACATGGGAGGCAATAATCAGCCCTGCCACACTGGGAACAAAGGCCACGCTGGCCGGTACCCGTTTTTTCAGCCGGGGCTCTTCCCGCGAGAATACCACAGGAACCCCTTTGGTAATCCCCAGTTTCTTCAGTTTTACCCGTACGGCTTTTGCCAGAGGGCACACACTGGTCTTTGAAATATCCGCCAGCTCAAAACGGGTGGGATCCACCTTATTGCCGGCCCCCATACTGCTGATGACGGGAACTCCGGCAGCCTTTGCGCGAAGGATGATTTCTATCTTTGCGGTAACAGTATCCACCGCATCTACTATAAAGTCATAGCCGGAAAAGTCAAAGGCACCGGCTGTTTCAGGCAGATAAAAACACTGATGTTCTTCAACGGTTGCAGCAGGATTTATGTCATGGATACGCGCTGCCATGACGCTGACCTTCGGCTGCCCCACCGTACTGTGCAGGGCAATAATCTGCCGGTTGATATTGCTGATGCTTACCACATCCTTATCAACCAGGACAAAATGCCCCACGCCACTGCGGGCCAAAGCTTCTACAACATAGCCGCCTACCCCGCCGACTCCAAACACGCAGACTGTAGCAGCTGCCAGTTTTTCCAGCGTTTCCGGGCCATACAGTGTTTCAGTACGTGATAACCAGTATTCTGTTTCTTCCATACCCGTATTCTATCAGATTTTTCCCCGAAAAATCACACAAAGCAGGAAAAACCTACACACCGGAAATCTCCACTTGCAAACGTATACATCGAGTCCTACACTGCAAATAGGAGAGTATATGAGCAACCAGATTTTTACCTTTGAATGTTTCCGTTTTCTTACCGCTCAGGAATTAACTTCCATCATTGAATCAGGTGATACAGAAAACCTGTGCATTGCCATGAAGCATGCCAGCAAAGCCACCCGCAAGGCCATCAAGTGTGCCATGGGGGACCTGACTCCTGCCATGATCAAGGACGACCAGGACTATCTGCAGGATGTTACGGCCGCCCGCCAGTACTATGCCCGCATCACCTGCGTCAAGGCAGCCCAGAAAATCCTCGGTAAAAAGGATAATGACTTTGTCATGGGAAACGGTCTGTTCAAGGGCCAGTTCATGTGTGTCTTTACTTCAGACCGCAGCTTTTATCTTGCCCAGGCAGATGAAATGGTCAACTCACTCTCCTCCCAGCAGAAAAAAGAAGCATTGTCACACCTGCTGCTTGAACTGATGCCTGAAAAACCGCACTACCGTTTTGTAGACCTGCCGGCTTTTGACGAACGTTCAGTACAGCGGTTCCTCCGTGAAGTAGATATGGCTGACCTGGCAGTCTGCATGGTCCGCGCCGACACCTCCATGTATGATGCCATCATCCCCAACATGAGCCTCAGCGCCGCCAATATCCTGAAGGATTCCATTGCCCGTCTGGGAAACCATCCGGCAGAAGCCGTAAAGGAAGCCCGTGACAAGGCGGCAGACATCATCAACCGGCTCATCGTCACCGGTGAAATTATCCCGCCTTCCATCTTCTAAGGCTTTGCACAACAGGACACAGCTCGGTATACTTTCCTCATTACAGAAAGAACCATACGGAGGCATTGTATGCACCAGATTATCACCAGCCTGCTTGAAACCGACATGTATAAATTCAGCATGGGACAGGCCATTTATCACCAGTTCAGTGATTACAAGACAACCTGGTCATTCAAATGCCGCAATACCGATGTATTCTTCACACCGGAAATGGTAGAAGAAATCCGCAGCCAGATCCGTGCCTACTGTGACCTCCGCTTTACGGAAGAAGAACTTGCATACCTGAACACCATCACCTGGATTAAAGGTTCCTACGTTGATTTTCTGCGTCTGTGGCACCCACGGTATGAAGATTTTGAAATCACCACCAATGCAGCGTGCGGTCTTGCCATTGAAACCCGGGGTACCTGGCTCAGCACCAGCATGTATGAAATTCCGACCCTGGCCATTGTCAACGAAGTTTATTTCCGCTCAGCCCATAACTACAATGAGCTGTACGCCAGCTTTGTAGAACGGCTGAATGCAAAAGTTGCCCGCATTGAAAGCGGAGAACTGAACATCGGTGCATTCAGTGAGTTCGGACTCCGCCGCCGCCTTTCAGCCCAGGCACAGGAAACCGCAGTACGTACCCTTATGGCCCACAAATATCCGGACAGTAAGTTTGTCGGTACCAGTAACGTATACCTGGCAAAACAGTGCGGCATCACCCCTGTTGGTACCATGGCCCACGAATGGATCATGTGTGTAGGACAGGGTAACCACAAGCATAACCCTGCCTACAGCAACTGGTATGCCCTGGATGCCTGGGTAAAGGAATACGGAGTCCTCAACGGAACCGCCCTTACCGATGCCATTACCACCGACTGCTTCCTCCGTGACTTCCAGCTGACCTATGCCACCCTGTTCAGCGGCGTACGCCATGACAGCGGCGACCCCATTGAATGGGGAGAAAAAATGATTGCCCATTACCAGAAACTGGGCATTGATGAGCACAACAAGACCCTGCTTTTCAGTGACAGTCTGGACTTTGAACGGGCCAATGCACTGTACAGTCATTTCAAGAACCGGGTACGCGTAGCATTTGGTATCGGAACCTATCTGGCCAATGATACCTGTGTACCGGCACTGAATATCGTCATGAAGACAACCCTCTGCAACGGTATGGACGTAGCAAAACTCAGCGATACCCAGGGAAAAGGCATGTGCAAGAATCCGGATTACGTAGAATATCTGGAGCGCTGCATCAACTGGCGTTTACAGCACAGTAAATAAGACCTCCATACTGGAATTTTTTTAGGTTAAAATTTTCCATAAGAAAATAGATTTTTCCCCATTTACAGATTTTACTATCAGGACTTACTATTAACTTACGTGCTCGGGCACGCCCAAACATGTCCGAACACGATACAGCAAATACTCTCCAGACGGAGAGAAAAAAAAAGGAGTTTCTTATGAAAAAAATTGTTGCTGTTGCTTTAGTGCTGTGTCTGGCACTGTCAAGCGTATTTGCCGGTGGTAGCAAAGAAGCCGCCAGCAAAGTAAAAGTTGGCGTATCTATGCCTACCAAAGACCTTCAGCGTTGGAACCAGGACGGAGCCAACATGCAGGCTCAGCTTGAAAAAGCTGGTTATGCAGTAGACCTGCAGTATGCAAACAACGACATTGCTACCCAGGTTTCTCAGATCGAAAACATGATTACCGGTGGATGCAAAGTTCTCGTAATTGCTTCTATCGATGGTTCAGCTCTGAAAAACGCTCTGGACAACGCAAAAGCAAACCGTATTTCAGTTATTGCTTATGACCGTCTGATTATGAACAGCAATGCTGTTACCTACTATGCTACCTTTGATAACTACAAAGTTGGTACCATCCAGGGTGACTACCTTGTTGAACACCTGAACCTGAAAAACCGCACTGCAGCAGATCCTGCTTACATCGAATTCTTCACCGGTTCACCAGACGACAACAACATCAACTTCTTCTTCGGTGGTGCTATGGACGTTCTTACTCCTTACCTGGAATCAGGCGTTCTGGTTTGCCGCTCAGGACAGACTGCAAAAGCTCAGTGTGCTACTCTGAACTGGTCAACTGAAGAAGCTCAGAAACGTATGGAAAACCTGATCACCTCTAACGGTTATGGTCCTAACGGCACCAGACTGGACGCTGTATACTCATCAAACGACTCTTGTGCAATGGGTATCACCAACGCTCTGCTGGCTGCAGGTTACACCAAAGCTAACTTCCCTATCATCACTGGTCAGGACTGCGATATCGTATCTGTTAAAAACATGATTGCTGGAACCCAGGCTATGTCTGTATTCAAAGACACCCGTACTCTGGCTGAAAAAGTAGTAGGAATGGTTGACGCTATTCTTACCGGTTCTGCTCCTGAAATCAACGACACCAGAACCTACGACAACGGTATGGGTATTGTTCCTTCATACCTGTGTGAACCAGTATTCGGTGACATCAACAACTACAAAGAACTGCTGATCGATTCCGGTTACTACACTGCAGATCAGCTCTGATTAAAACCAGCTGATTGGTAACTAAAGGCGGGACTATTCCGGTCCTGCCTTTTTTTTAATTCAAATTTTTAAAACGCGATTTTTATTACAGATAGGAGTTTCCAGTGGCAAAAGCATTATTGGAAATGAAACACATAACCAAAGTTTTCCCGGGTGTACGTGCACTGGATGACGTTACCCTTACCGTAGAAGAAGGTGAAATCCACGCTCTCTGCGGTGAAAACGGCGCCGGTAAATCAACCCTGATGAATGTTCTTTCCGGCATTTACGGGTACGGCACCTATGATGGCGACATCGTATACGATGGTGAACTGTGTAAATTTCAGAAAATCAAGGATAGTGAAGAACGGGGCATTGTAATCATCCACCAGGAACTGGCTCTGGTTCCACTTCTGAGTATTGCAGAAAACATGTTCCTGGGTAATGAACGTGGTACCGCTTCACGCATTAACTGGGCAGAAACCTATGACCAGGCAGATAAACTGCTTGCTCAGGTTGGTCTGAAAGAATCTTCCCATACCCTTATCAAGGATATTGGTGTTGGAAAACAGCAGCTGGTAGAAATTGCCAAAGCGCTGGGTAAAAAGGTACGTCTTTTGATTCTTGATGAACCGACAGCTTCCCTTAATGAGACTGAATCAAAACATCTGCTGGATCTTATGCTTGAGTTCAAGAAACAGGGCATGACGTCCATCATCATTTCACATAAATTAAACGAAATCTCTTACGTTGCAGATAAAATTACCGTTATCCGCGACGGTGCCGTAATCAAGACTCTGGATAAGAAAGTGGATTCCTTCTCTGAAGATACCATCATTTCTGCCATGGTTGGCCGTGACATTACTGACCGGTTCCCGAAACGTGAGAGCAAGGTTGGCGACATCTTCCTTGAAGTTAAAAACTGGAACGTTGATCATCCTGTTTTTGACGGCATTAAAGTATGTGACAACGTCAACTTTAACCTTCGCAAAGGTGAAGTTCTGGGTATTTCAGGACTTATGGGTGCAGGCCGTACCGAACTTGCCATGAGTCTTTTCGGCCGTTCATACGGAGCAAATATTTCCGGTGAGATTTATCTGAACGGAAAGAAAGTAGAGCTGCCCACAGTAAAATCGGCCATTAAAGCCGGTATTGCCTACGTAACCGAAGACCGCAAAGGTAACGGTCTGATTCTTACGGAATCAATCACCAAAAATACCACTGCTGCCAAACCGGATAAGATTTCACACAACTACATCATCAACTTTGATAAGGAACGTCAGGTTTCTGAAGATACTGCAAAAGAAATGCACACCAAATGTGCTTCAGTAATGGACGATGTTGGAACCCTTTCCGGCGGTAACATGCAGAAAGTACTGCTGGGTAAATGGCTGTTCGCTGACCCGGACATCCTGATTCTTGATGAACCGACCCGTGGTATTGACGTTGGTGCAAAATACGAAATCTACCTGATCATCAACCGCATGGTAGCAGAAGGTAAATCAGTTATCCTGATTTCTTCCGAAATGCCTGAGGTTCTGGGTATGAGTGACCGCATTTACGTTATGAATGAAGGCCGCATGATTGCAGAAATGGATGCAAAGGATGCCAGCCAGGAAAAAATCATGACCTGCATCATCGATTCTGCAAGATAAGAAATAAAAACGAGGTAACAGAAAATGAACGCTTTACAGTCTATAAAGAAAGCTGCCAAGAACAACACGATGATTCTCATCCTGCTGGCAGTAACCATTCTTTTTCAGGTAATGATCAGCGCAGCAGGAAAAGGTTCCCTGTTTGCACCATCAAACATTACCAACATCATCAACCAGAATGCCTATGTAGTTATTCTGGCAACCGGTATGCTGCTGTGTATTCTCACCGGTGGTAACATCGACCTTTCTGTAGGTTCTATTGTATGTCTGGTTGGTGCCGTTGCCGGTACCCTCATCATCAACATGGGCTGGCCCGTATGGCCAACCATTCTGCTGTGTCTGCTGATTGGTACCATGGTTGGTGCATGGCACGGTTTCTGGATTGCATACGTACACATTCCACCATTCATCTGTACCCTTTCCGGTATGCTTCTGTGGCGTGGTGTTTCACTGCTGATCCTTAACGGTATGACCATTTCGCCATTCCCAAAACAGTACATGAACATCTTCTCAAGCTACCTGCCTAACCTGTTCCTGAAACAGCCTACTGATGAAATGCCGCTGAATGAGTACTACGCCATCATCGATGCCAATGCCCGTGTTACCTTTATCGTAACCCTGATTATTGCCATTGCCATCTGTGTACTGGTACTTGCTCTGGCTTTCATTGGCCGCACCAGCAAAAAACGCAAGGGATATACCGTACCATCATTTGGTTCATTCATTGCTAAGCAGATTGTTCTGTGTGCAATCATCATGGCACTGGGTATCCTGCTGGGAAAAGACAAAGGTATCCCGATTGTACTGGTAATTGTTGCAGTAATCACCCTGGCTTACGGCTACTTTACCCAGAACACCATCCCCGGCCGCTACCTGTATGCTATTGGTGGTAACGAAAAAGCTGCACGTCTGTCTGGTGTTAATACCAACAACGTAATGTTCTTTGCATATACCAACATGGGATTCCTTTCCGGTATTGCAGCCCTTGTTGTTGCAGCACGCCTTAACTCTGCAGCTCCTACTGCCGGTCAGAACTATGAAATGGATGCCATTGCATCATGTTTCATCGGTGGTGCCTCTGCTTACGGTGGAACCGGTACTGTTGGTGGTGCCATTATCGGTGCTATCTTCATGGGTATTCTGAACAACGGTATGTCAATTCTTGGTGTTGACATGAACTGGCAGCGTGCAGTAAAAGGTTTGGTACTGCTGCTTGCTGTAATTTTTGATGTAACTTCTAAGAAACGCGGAAAGGCTCGCTGATCCGCAAAAAGGATACCATATGGCGGTAACGATTAAGGACATTGCCAAAGTTGCGGGTGTTTCCCGGGGAACTGTCGACCGGGCCCTAAACAGCCGTCCCGGCGTTAATCCTGAAGTTGCCGCCCGTGTCCGCCAGATAGCACAGGATATGGGATTTGAGCCCAGTAGGGCTGGCCGTATTCTTGCGCTCTGCAAACAGAACATTAAAATCGGCTGTCTGCTGCCCAGTCTGGGCAATGACTTTTTTGATAAGGTTATTGCCGGTATCCGGGCCGCAGAAGCTGAACTTTCCGACTACAATATTTCCGTACATATTCATTGCGCACGCGGGTATACCGCAAAGACCCACTGTGACGCCATAGACGCATTGCTTGCAGATGGCTGTAATGCCCTTGCCATCTGTGCCGTAGATATGCCTGAAGTCCAGCAGAAAGTAGACCAGCTGATAGACAGTGGCATACCGGTTATTACCGTAAACACTGACCTGACCGGATCAAAACGCCTGTGTTACTGCGGCTGTGATTATGTTGCTGCAGGACGTACTGCCGGCGGTATGCTGGCACTTGCTGTCCCCGATGCCCTGAAGGTTCTGGTCGTTATGGGTACCAAAAAGCATAAAGGGCACAATATGCGTGTGCAGGGATTCTGCAGTGAACTTGAACGCCTGAAAAAGCCCTACACTATTGTTGAAATTCTTGAATCAGAAGATAACGTTAAGTACGGTTATTATCTGACCCGTAATACATTGGAATCAGGCATTGATATCAATGCCGTATATATTGCAGCAGCCGGTGTTTCAGGTGTCTGTCAGGCCATTACAGACCTGAACATGCAGGAATACATCCACATCTGCGCATTTGACGACATTCCCAGTACAAAAGATCTGGTTGAACAGGGAATCGTTGACTTTACCATCTGCCAGGAGCCGTACCTGCAGGGCTACTCCTGCATCCAGAAGCTCTTTCAGTACTTTCTTTCAAACAAAAAAGATACTCTGGAAGATACCATTACCCGATCTACGATAAAAATTCCCGCCAACATCCGGGACTGAACATATAACAAAATCAGGAGAAAAAAATGAACCCATACCTTCCCAGCTATGAATACGTGCCTGACGGAGAACCCCGTGTTTTTGGCGACCGCGTATACATTTTCGGCAGCCACGACCAGTTTGACGGCCAGAATTTCTGTCTGAATGATTATGTCTGCTGGTCCGCCAGCGTTGATAACCTGAAGGACTGGAAATACGAAGGCGTTATCTATAAGAAATCACAGGATCCGGACTGGAACCCGAAAGAACTGCAGCAGCTGTTTGCACCGGACTGTATCCAGGGACCGGACGGCCGTTATTACCTGTATTATGCCATCTGTGGAACCGGCACTATTTCCGTAGGTGTATCAGAAGTTCCGGAGGGCCCCTACGAATATTACGGAACCGTTCACTACAAAGACGGCGTAGTATTAAGCCGCCGTCCCGGAGACAGTTTTCAGTTTGACCCCGGTATTTATGTAGAGGGCGACAATGTGGTCCTGTACAGCGGATTCTGTATGCCTGATATTGCAAAAGAAGGCCCGAAAGCCATGACCCTGGAACCGGACATGGTAACCATAAAGGAAGAAGCTGTCGTTATCCTGCCCTGTAAGGCTACTTCTGCCGGCACCGGTTTTGAAGGCCATGAGTTCTTTGAAGCCAGCAGCATGCGGAAACGTGGCGATACCTACTACTTTATCTATTCAAGCATCAACAGCCACGAACTGTGCTATGCTACCGGTCCTACCGCAAAAGGTCCCTTTACCTACGGCGGCACCATTGTAAGTATTGGTGACGTTTTCCTGAACGGCCGGACCAAAGAACAGGCCCTGAATTACATGGGAAACACCCATGGCTCAATCATCCAGATTAAGGACGACTGGTACGTATTCTACCACCGCCAGACCAACGGGCATCAGTACAGCCGCCAGGCCTGCGCAGAACGCATAGCATTTACCGCAGACGGACACATTCCACAGGTAGAAATTACTACCCAGGGTCTTGAAGCAAAACCACTGCCGGGCATTGGCAAGTACGAAGCCCGCTGCGCCTGTAACCTGTGGGGACGTAACGGTGCCCGCGCCTACAGCCTGAAAGGCGGCGACCTGGATAAAAGCCATCCGTTCTTTACCCAGGACGGACCGGACCGGGAAGATACCCCGAACCAGCACATTGCCCGCATGAGTACCGGCTCTGTTGCAGGATTCAAGTACTTTGACATGCAGGGGGCTGCTACCCTTACCCTAACAACCCGCGGTAACGGCAAAGGTACCATGAACGTACTGACAGAAGTTGGTGGCACCCCGGTTGCCTCCATTGCCGTAAACCCCAGCGATGACTGGACCGACACCACCGGCGCCCTGAAAGCCCTGACCGGCAAGCAGGCCCTGTACTTTACCTTTGAAGGTATCGGAGATATTGATTTTCTCAGTTTTGAACTGAAATAACCGATTGACAAACATTTTAAAAGTCTGTAATGTATTTCCTGCACGGGCCACTAGCTCAGCTGGTAGAGCAACAGACTCTTAATCTGTGGGTCGAAGGTTCGAACCCTTCGTGGCTCAA
>JAKSTT010000056.1 GCA_024413635.1 Treponemataceae bacterium
ATAGGGGCAGGGATGCGTCCGCCGCGGTTAATAAAGTCGGCACAACCGAATTTACTTACCTTCATACAGGGCATACCACCCAACAGACCACCAAACTCAACCCATTCGCCTTCTTTTTTGCCGGGAGCAGGAATAATGCGCACTGCAGTAGTCTTGCTGTTAACCATACCGATGGCAAATTCATCAGCCATAATGCCGGAAATAGTTGTTGCCGGAGTATCACCTGGAATGGCAATCATATCAAGACCAACGGAACAAACCGTGGTCATGGCTTCCAGTTTTTCAAGGCAGATGGAACCCTGCTGGACAGCGTTGATCATACCTTCGTCTTCTGAAACCGGAATGAATGCACCGCTCAAGCCACCAACAGAAGTGCTTGCCATTACGCCACCTTTTTTAACCATATCGGTCAGCATGGCAAGGGCAGCAGTGGTACCGGGAGCACCACAACCTTCAATACCCATTTCTTCAATGATGCGGGCAACAGAGTCGCCAACTTCCGGGGTAGGGGCAAGGGACAGGTCCAGAATACCAAAATCTACGCCCAGACGTTTGGCTGCTTCACTGCCAACCAGCTGACCCAGACGGGTAATCTTGAATGCCATTTTCTTGATGCCTTCACCCAGTTCATTGATGGGGCGGCCTTTGTATTCGCGGGCAGCAGCCAGAATTACACCAGGACCGGAAACACCAACGTTGATGACGCTGTCTGCTTCTCCCGGTCCGTGGAAGGCACCTGCCATAAAGGGGTTGTCTTCCGGGGCATTGCAGAATACAACCAGCTTTGCACAACCGTTGCATTCACAGTCTTTGCTGGCTTCTGCGGTCTTTTTGATTATGTCACCCATAATCTTAACGGCATCCATGTTGATACCGGCTTTGGTAGAACCAACGTTTACGCTGGAACATACATAGCTGGTAGAAGCCAGGGCTTCCGGAATTGATTCCATCAGGATACGGTCTGCCGGCGTAATGCCTTTTGGCACCAGGGCAGAAAAACCGCCGATAAAGTTTACGCCCAGTTCCTTGGCACAGCGGTCAAGGGTACGGCAGTAGTCAACGTAGCTTTTAGCGTTGCTGGCACCGGCAACAAGGGCAATAGGGGTAACGGAAATGCGTTTATTGATGATCGGCACACCGAATTCTTTTTCAATGTCCTGTCCGGTTTTAACCAGATTGCCGGCTTTGCGCATGATTTTATCGTAAATCTTGTCGCAGGCACGTTTCGGGTCGCTTTCGGCACAGTCCAGCAGGGAAATACCCATGGTAATGCAGCGCACATCAAGCTTGTGGCGCATGAACATATCTACAGTTTCCTGTATTTCTTCACCGGTATATAACATGTGGCTTCCTTATACGCGCTGCATGCTGTTGAACACACGTTCGTGCATGACGTTGATTTCTACACCCATTTTAGTACCCAGCTCTTCAAGGTCTGAGCGCATGTCTGCAATGGTCTTTTCTGAAGCAGACAGGTCTACCATCATCATCATGACAAAGTTGCCGCTGAGAATGGTCTGGGTAATGTCTGCAATGTTAATCTTCTTTTCTGAAAGATACGCACTAACGGCGGCAATAATGCCTACCTGGTCTGAACCTACTACGGTAATGATTGCATTGTTCATAATAGAAACAGTGTAGCGGATACCAGTGAAAATGTGTAGTTGTGCAGAGTCTGAAGTATATATAAAGAATGTGAGAAGAAACCGAAAAAAATACACATTTTCTATACTTTCTCCCCTTGTTTTCTATATTTTGTCAGATTGTGCTCGAGCACGGCTGTGGTAGACTTTTTTTATTGTATCGAGAATGTTGATTCAGACATGACCCGGTACTAAAAAAAATTAGGAGGATACGATGAAAAAAGTCGTAACTGTTGCTCTTGTATTGTGTCTCGCACTTACTTGTGTGTTTGCAGGTGGAAAAAAAGAATCTGCAAATGGTGTAAAAGAAATCACCTTCATGTTCTGGGATGATCTCGAAGCTTCCAATGACCTGGTAACCATCGGTTATGCAGATGTAATTGACCGCTTCAACAAGGATCACGAAGGCCAGGTTCAGGTTAAAGCTGTATGTACAAACCTTGAAGAATACTACCTTAAACTGACCGCAATGATCGCTTCAGGTGATGCTCCTGATGTATTTATTGCATCTCCAGGTCCTGATATGTACAAATACACCGATACCGGTGTTTGTCTTGACCTGACTGCAGATCTGAACAGCGATTGGGGAAAAACCTTCAACAACGGTGTATTCAGCCGCGTTACCCGTGACGGAAAAATCATGGCTGTTCCACTGAACATTGCTGCTGCCTGCTGTTTCTACAACACCAAAATCTTTGCAGAATGCGGAATTACCAAAGAACCTGAAACTCTGGATGAACTGCTTGCTGCTTGTAAAAAAATCGAAGCTAAAGGATACACTCCTATCAGCTGTTCAGCTGGTACTGCATGGTGTCTGTCTATGGTTGCCGGTTACCTGTGTGAACGCAACGGTGTAGACCTGAACGCTATTGCTGATAAAAAAGCTAAATGGACCGATGCTAACTGTATTAAAGCTGGTACCGACCTGGCTACTCTGAGCCAGTACTTCAGTCCAGATGCTGGTGGTCTTTCAAATGATGAAGCTACTGCTGAATTCTACAACGGAAATGCTGGTATCCTTATCCAGGGTTCTTGGGTAATCGGACAGATGAACGGTAACAACCCTGCAATCGAAAAAGACTGCGGTGTATTCCCATTCCCAGCCATCACCAAGAACGGTGGTGACAACCAGACTTCAATCATTGCAAAATCTGACTCACTGTGTGTTTCTGTAGACACCAAAAACCGTGATGCTGCTATTGAACTGCTGAAATACTTCACCGACGAAACTGCTCAGAAATACGTAGCTGAAAAAGCCGGTAAATTCCCTGTTACCAATGCAGAAATCGACTACAACGTTGCTCCTGCTCAGCTGAAATACGTTCTGGATGTAATGGGTAAAGCTAACAAACAGTTCGGATTCTACAACGAATCTCTGGCTACTGTAGAAGCTGGCTCAACCTTCGATAACTTCATGGTTTCAATCTTCATGAAACAGATGACTCCTGCTGAAGCCTTCAAAGGTATGCAGGAATACTACGAATCTGAAGTTTACTGAGATTCTGTTCTAAGTTTTTACTGAACAGAAGGATCGTCCGGTGCCGTCCACCGGACGATTCCGTTTTTCTGCCCGCACAAGGATTTCAAATGAAAAAGTCGTTGAAAAAAAACACCCCCTATTATCTGTTTATTCTGCCTGCTTTTCTGATGTTTACGGTTATACTTCTTATCCCTATCATCTATGCCGTATATATTTCCCTTTGTGACTGGAATGCCCTTGGTAAGCCCAAATTCATCGGATTCACAAACTACATTAAGTTATTTACCAAGGATGCCATCTTCATTACTGCATTGAAGAATTCCATCTTCTTTCTTGTTTTTTCTGTGGTATCGCAATTTATTTTCGGTCTGCTCTATGCGTTCATTCTGACAAACATGAGCCGCAGAGCCCGGAATATCTATAAAAACATCATTTACCTGCCCTGTGTACTGTCTTCTGCAGCCCTTGGTCTTCTGTTCTCCTTCATGCTGAAGCCCACCATGGGTTTGAACCAGCTGCTGGCAATGGTTGGTATCAAAGGTCCTTCATGGCTTATTGATACCAGTTGGAAAATCCCGCTTCCTATGTGGGTTATCGGTGTCGTAGCACTGTGGCAGTATGTAGGTCAGTCAATGATGCTCTATATTGCACAGATTTCCGGCATCAACAAAAGTCTCTATGAATCATCATCTATCGATGGTGCAACTAAATGGCAGGCATTCATCCGTATTACCATGCCATTAATCAAACCTATGATTGCTACCTGTGTCAGTCTGAACTGTATCGGTTCACTGAAGTTCTTTGATCTGGTATACAACATGACCCAGGGTGGTCCAAACCATGGTACGGAAAACATTGCCACCTGGCTGTACTGGCAGGGATTCAAGTTCAACAAATTCGGATATGCCAGTGCCATGGGTATTGTCCTCCTTGTTATGTGTCTTCTGGTAACACTGATTACCAAAAAACTGATCCGCAGCGAAAACTACGAAATGTAAGACCGTTAGGGGTGTATTATGTCTACTGAACAGATTTCTATTTACCATAAAAATAAACCGCGGCATGTTTCAAACATTCTGCTGCACGTATTCCTCATCATCGTTTCGGTGTTGTATCTTGCACCGTTGGCTTGGATTCTGCTGGTATCATTGAAAACCAATGCAGAGCTGCAGTCCCATCCATTTTCCATTCCCCAGGTATTTCAGTGGAATAACTATTCCTATGCCTGGACAAAGGGGTTATTGGGAAATGCCCTTTTTAACTCAGTAAAGGTTTCAGGCATCACCCTGATTCTTTCTATGATTATCGGTTCTATGGCTGCCTTTGGTCTTTCCCGGCTGAAAAACAAGATTGCAGACGGACTTATGGTGTACTTCCTTATCGGTATGATGGTTCCGGTGCATGTAATACTGATTCCTCTGTTCGTTGTCTTTTCAAAACTGCACATGACCAACACAACCTTTGGCCTGCTGCTGCCATACATTACCTTTGCACTGCCATTGACCATTTACATCATGACCGGCTTTTTCTCCAGCATTCCCGGCGAACTGTTTGAATCTGCCACCATCGACGGCTGCTCTCCCTGGAAGATATTCTGGAGCATTGCATTCCCTGTTGCCCGTACTGGTCTTTTTGTTACCGGCCTGATGACCTTTGTTAATACCTGGAATGAGCTGCTTATGGCTATGGTTTTCATTTCAGATAAACTGAAGAAAACGCTGCCTGTTTCACTGACCTACTTTGTAGGCCCTTACGAAACCAACTATGTAAAGATGTTTGCAGCCATTGTTATTGCCGTATTGCCTACTATTGTAGTGTACTGCTGCTTTGCTGATCAGATTGTTGATGGTCTGACTCAGGGTGCTGTAAAAGGTTAAAATTTAATAGTATTAAACTTTCTGCAGTATTATTGAATTTTTCCGGAAGGTATGGTAGACTACCCGTATCTTGCAATGACGCAGGATGCTGGTAGTTTTCCGTTATCCTGCATACCGCGCTGACTGCCTCGCATCCACAAAAAGAGGTAGTTATGATAGAAACAATCACCAATGTAAACAACACCGTCAACGGCATTGTATGGGGTACCTTCGGTATCGCACTGCTGTTTATTGCCGGCGTGGTAATGACCCTGGTAAACAAAGGGTTCCAGTTCTCCCACTTCAAACACTGGAACAGCAAAACCCTCGGGGCAATTTTCAATGAAAAACACGTTACCACCCATACCGGCAAGGAAGACAAATCAATTTCACAGTTCCAGAGCCTTTGTACTGCTCTTGCTGCTACCATCGGTACCGGTAACATTGTAGGTGTTGCTACTGCCATCATCAAAGGTGGTCCCGGTGCCATCTTCTGGATGTGGGTTATGGCCCTGTTCGGCATGATGACCAACTATTCAGAAAACGTTCTGGGTATTTTCTACCGCCGCAAGAATGACCGCGGTGAATGGAGCGGTGGTGCCATGTACTACCTGGCTGACGGTCTTGGTTCCTTTAAGGGACTGAAACAGGTTGGTAAAGTGCTGGCTGTTCTGTTTGCCGTATTCTGCCTTCTGGCCAGCTTTGGTATCGGTAACATGAGCCAGGTTAACTCCATTTCCGGAAACATGGAAAGCGCTTTCAACATTCCTCCTTTCGTAACCGGTATCGGCCTGGTTATCCTTTCAAGCCTGGTTATCGTTGGCGGTCTGAAACGCATCGCCCAGGTTACTGAAAAACTGGTTCCGTTCATGGCCCTTGCCTATATCGTATTTGCCCTGGTTGTCGTATTTGCCCACATCACTGCCATCGGTCCCGTATTCGTTTCCATTTTCAAGGGTGCCTTCGGTGCCAAGGCTGTTGGTGGCGGTATGCTGGGATACGGTATCAAACTGGCCATTACCTGGGGTTTTAAACGCGGTGCATTCAGTAATGAAGCAGGTCTTGGTTCTTCCGTAATGGTTCACTCAAGCAGTAACGTTAAGGAACCGGTTCGCCAGGGTATGTGGGGTATTTTTGAAGTATTTGCAGATACCATCGTGGTATGTACCATTACTGCACTGGTAATTCTTTCCAGCGGTCTGGTAGACCTGGAAACCGGTATGATGATCAGCAGTAACGCTGGTTCCGGCCTGGTTGGTGAAGCATTTGCCACCGTATTCGGAAAATTCGGTCCTGCCTTCATCGCCCTTGCCATTCTGCCTTTTGCCTACTCAACCGTTCTTGGCTGGAGCCATTATGGTTCAAAAGCATTTGAATACCTGTTTGGCCGCAATGCCGTAGTAATCTACAAATGCTTCTTTGTAGTAGTTATTTACTTTGGCTGTACCATGAGCCTTGATCTGGCCTGGGACCTGTCTGATACTTTCAACGGACTGATGATGATTCCTAACCTGATTGGTGTTCTGGCATTAAGCGGAACCGTAGCAAAGATTACCAAAAACTATGTTGACCGTGAAATCCGCGGCATGGATGTAAAACCCATGTATTCAGCATTCCCTGACGTTCAGAAAGCTGAAGAAGAACGCGAATAGTAACCAACCCGAAATTCAGACACTATTCTTAAAACTCCTTTTGTGATAGTTTCAGTTAACTTTCATAAGAGGAGTTTTTTATTTATGAAAAAGATGAGTATTCTCTCAGGTCTTCTGCTGGCCGTTGCTATCCTTGCCGGCTGTGCATCAGCCCCTATTCCTGAAGCTGATGTAGGATTCTTCCCGCCTGAAGCTGAATTTTCTGAAGACCAGGTAACCGTAGGTATCAAGCTGTCACTTGCAGTACAGAAATTTGACGGCGAAACCTATAGCGAACTGAACAAATTCGGTGTCATCAAGACCATGCATACCAATGCCGGTATCCATACCTTCGGTATTCTCTACCAGAACGGTAATTCTTACACCATTTTCCCTATTACCATCATTACCAATCTTGAAGCCGGCCACACCTACGATCTTGCTTACACCATCACCGGAAACTCAATTGATTTCGATTGTATCGACCGCGAAGACGGTTCCAGTGCAAAACTGGACCTGAGTGCTCTTGAAGGCAAATCAGACAACGTTATTTCCAAATACATCGATGCTGTCCTGAATCCTACCATGGATGATGTAGGTAAGACCGTCGTACAGGAAAACGATGACTGGAAACTGACCAGCTATCCATTCATGAAATTCTCACTGGAAAACAAGGCTACCGGTGAAGTTGTTGAAGGTTACAGAGGCTTTGTTACTGATTTCTCATTTGCAAAGGGTGATGTATATCTTGATGTAGCAGAATACGACTCAAAGGATGCATTCCTGGATTCTGACTATCAGAAAACCGCTTTCTATCACATGACCGTTACCGCCTGTGATGGTAAAACCGTTACCTATACCTTTGACCGTCCGGAAGAGAAAAAAGGTCAGACCGTAACCCTGAATATTTCAGTTATTGACTGATTGATTCTTTTCACATAAAAAAAGGCACCTGGTGGTTCAACCGGGTGCCTTTTTTCATATACCTGCCTTTCAGCCGAAATAGCGTTTCAAAAGGCCGGCAAAAGCTTTTCCGTGGCGGGCTTCATCACGGGCCATTTCATGTACGGTATCGTGAATGGCATCCAGGTTTGCTTCTTTTGCACGCTTTGCAAGATCGGTTTTTCCCGCAGTAGCACCGTTTTCTGCTTCTACACGCATCTGCAGGTTTTTCTTGGTGCTGTCGGTAACACATTCGCCCAGCAGTTCTGCAAATTTTGCAGCATGTTCTGCTTCTTCCCAGGCTGCCTTTTCATAATACAGACCGATTTCCGGATATCCTTCCCGGTGGGCAACACGGGCCATTGCCAGGTACATGCCGACTTCTGAACATTCACCGTTAAAGTTGGCCCGCAGGTCATCAAGAATATCCTGGGAAACACCTTTTGCAACACCAACTACGTGTTCAGCAGCCCAGGTCATTTCACCTTCCTGCTTAGTGAACTTTGAAGCGGGAGCTTTACAGGTAGGACAAGCTGCCGGTGGTTCATCACCTTCATGCACATAACCGCAGACACTACAAACATACTTAGCCATTCTCATTCTCCTTGAAAAAAAGTTACGCTTTAAATATAGGACGGGAATGGGAGCGGGGCAAGAAAAAAAGAAAGGGTGAAAAACGAACTTTAAAAATACTAAAGTAGTTGTAATATATTTAAAGTTCTGATAGTATCAGAAACATGAACGAAGCAATTAGAGCGGTTGCAGACCGGCTTATTGGTCTGCGCGAAGTTATGGATGTATCAGTGGAAGAAGCTGCAAAAGTATGCGGTCTTACTCCTGAACAGTATGCAGAATATGAGACTGGAGAAAAGGACATTCCTGTAAGCGTACTCCATTCAATGGCAACCGCTTACAATATTGAAATTACCACCCTTATTTCCGGCGATGAACCACACATGAAATCTTACTTCCTGACTAAAAAAGGAACCGGACTCTCTGTTGACCGCCGTAAGGATTATAAATATCAGGCTCTGGCCTATGGGTTCCAGGGACGCAAGGCAGATCCATTCATGGTAACCGTGTGTCCTGAAGATACTCAGGAACTGCATCTGAACTCTCATCCGGGTCATGAATTCAACCTGATGATGGAAGGTTCAATGAAAATCGTAGTAGACGGAAAAGAAATGATATTGGAAGAAGGGGACTCCCTTTATTTTGATGCAACCCGCCCGCACGGTATGCAGGCACTAAACGGCAAGTGTGCAAAATTCCTTGCCATCATCATGTAATTAAGGAAACCCAAATGGAAGAACTATTCCTGGAAAAAACCAACTTCGAAAATTACGAAGATTTCTTTCAAAACTATAAACTGAAAGTCCCCGAAAATTTCAACTTTTCATATGATGTAATGGATGTTCTGGCACAGAAAACTCCCAACAGACGTGCCATTGTCTGGACCAACGATGAAGGCGTGTTCCACGAATTCTCGTATGCAGAAATCAAACGCCGTACTGATGTATGTGCTGCATTCTTTGCAGAAAAAGGCATCGGTAAAGGTGACATGGTAATGCTGATCCTGCAGCGCCGCTATGAGTTCTGGATTTCCATTCTGGCCCTGCATAAACTGGGTGCCTGTGTCATTCCTGCAACCCACATGCTTACCAAAGAAGACATCGTATACCGCAATAACGCTGCATCAATCAAAGGTATTGTTGCCGTTAATGCCGGTGACATCATCAAGCATGTTACTGATTCCCTTCCAGAATCTCCTTCCGTACAGGTTCTGATCGGTGTTAACCCCCATGGTTTTGACCTGGCCAACGGCGTAAAACTGACCGGTATTGACGGTACCGTCTATGATACCCCGGCTCTTGAAGCTCCATGGGTAGACTTTGTAGAAGGCTGCAACAAGGTTATGGATGACGAACAGAATGGCAAGGAACTGGCATTCAAGTCTCCGGCAAACAAAGCAGCCCGCGCTGCAATAAACAGCAACAGCGACTACATGCTGGCATATTTTACCAGTGGAACCACCAGTCATCCAAAACTGGTTGCCCATGACTTTACCTATCCACTGGGACACATTGTTACGGCAAAATACTGGCAGCAGGTAAAGAAAGACGGTCTGCACCTGACCGTAGCAGATACCGGTTGGGGAAAAGCCGTATGGGGTAAACTGTATGGCCAGCTGATCTGTGAATGTGCCGTATTCGTTTACGACTATCATGCCCGCTTTAAGCCCATTGACCTGATCAAGAAAATTGAAGAGTACAAAATCACCAGTTTCTGTGCTCCGCCAACCATTTACCGCTTCCTGATTCAGGAAGATCTTTCCGGCTTTAATCTGGAAAGTCTGGAACACTGTTCAACTGCCGGTGAACCGCTGTCGGATGAAGTATTCAACCGCTGGAAGGACATTACCGGTCTTGAACTGCGCGAAGGTTTCGGTCAGACCGAAACTACCCTGTCACTGCTGAACTTTGGAAACGAAAAAGTAAAACCAGGTTCCATCGGAAAACCGGCACCATACTACAACGTAGTACTGCTGAACGATGAAGGCCGCGAATGCGAAGACGGTGAAGTTGGTGAAATTGCATTCCCGCTGAAAAACGGAAAATTCCCCGGCCTGTTCTGTGAATACTACCGTGATGCAGAAAAAACGGCAGAAGTTCTCCGTGACGGTTTCTACTGGACCGGTGATACCGCATGGCGCGATGAAGACGGTTTCTTCTGGTTTACCGGCCGTAGTGATGACGTAATCAAATGTTCCGGTTACCGTATCGGTACTTTTGAGGTAGAAAGTGTTCTCATGCAGCACCCTGCTGTAGTAGAATGTGCCGTAACCGCTGCTCCTGATCCGGTTCGTGGTCAGGTAGTTAAGGCAACCATCGTTCTTGCAAAAGGCTATACCGGCAGTGATGAACTGGTTAAGGATATCCAGACTTTTGTTAAGACTACTACTGCTCCATACAAATATCCGCGTATCGTAGAGTTTGTTGAAGAGCTGCCAAAGACTATCAGCGGTAAGATTAAACGTCGCGACATCCGCGAAAAAAACAAATAATACACGGGCACCGGTAACCGGCTGCATTTGAGCCGGTGAATGGGACTCTGGTAATAAAAACAAGCTCAAGTCCGCAGGGAGAATTTATCTTCCTGCGGTT
Organism: Treponemataceae bacterium; assembly: GCA_024413635.1. Classification (GTDB taxonomy): domain Bacteria; phylum Spirochaetota; class Spirochaetia; order Treponematales; family Treponemataceae; genus Treponema_I. The sequence continues at coordinate 10,717 of JAKSTT010000056.1, forward strand.
TGGCATTTTATGGAGGTATTCTAATGAACTCAGAAATGAAAGCAGTTGCAGACCGTCTTGCCGGCCTGCGTGATATCCTGGATGTATCGGTCGAGAAGGCCGCTCAGGTCTGCAAAGTCTCTGTGGAAGAGTACGTCCGCTATGAATCCGGTGAAGTTGACATTCCGTTAAGCGTACTGTTCTGTATGGCAAAAGAATACAAAATGGACGTTAACACCCTCATTACCGGTGAAGATGCCCGTAAAGTTTCTTATGTTGTAACCCCAAAGGGAAAGGGCGCTACTGTAGACCGCCTTTCTGATTATCACTTTGAAAGCCTGGCCTTTGGATTTGCAGACCGCATGATTGATCCGTTCCTTGTTACCATCAATCCTGGTGACATTGAAACCATTCACACTACTACCCATCCCGGCCAGGAATTCAACTACTGTGTTGAAGGTCATATGAAAGTCCAGATCGGCAATAGTGAAGTGGAACTGCGTGCAGGAGATTCCGTCTATTTTGATTCCATGAAACCCCATGGACAGAACTGCCTTGATGGCGCCCCCTGCAAATTTATTACTATCATCATGAATTAAGGAACTGAAAAAAATGGAAGAAAAATTTCTCCCCCGTATGGATTTTGAAAACTACGAGGACTTTTATAAAAATTACAGACTGAACATTCCGGAAAACTTTAACTTTGCCTATGACGTTATGGATGCCATTGCTGCAAAGAAACCTGATGCACCGGCACTGGTATGGACCAATGATGAAGACGACTACGTTTCCATTTCATTCGGCAGAATGAAGGAACTGTCTGACGCAGCCGCCAGCTATTACCGCTCTCTGGGAATCGGTCACGGTGACTTTGTCATGCTGATCCTGCAGCGCCGCTATGAATTCTGGATCAGTATGATGGCCCTGCATAAAATCGGTGCCATCGCCATTCCTGCCAGCCACATGCTGACAAAGGATGACCTGATTTACCGCAACAACTTTGCAAAAATCAAGGCTATTGTTGCCGTTACTGATCCAAGTGTTCTCAAGAACATTGAAGAAGCACGTCCGGAATCTCCCACCGTACAGCATTACATTTTTGTAAATGCCACCGGTGTTGATAAACCGGTAGAAAACCCGCCGGCCGGCTGGAATGATTTTACCGCAGGCTGTAAAGCTGCTGCGCCGTTCCCGGTTCTTCCCCGTGACCAGGTTTCCCACAATGATGACTACATGCTGGGATACTTTACGTCAGGTACTACTTCGCACCCGAAACTGGCACTGCATAACTTCCTGTACCCGCTGGGACACATTACTACTGCCAAATACTGGCAGCATGTTCAGAATGGAGGTCTGCACCTGACGGTTGCTGATACCGGCTGGGCAAAAACTTCCTGGGGACGCCTCTATGGCCAGTGGATCTGTGAAACTGCCCTGTTTGTATATGACTATCACAGCAAGTTCAAGCCCATTGACCTGCTGCACCAGGTAGAAAAACACCACGTAACCACGTTCTGTGCACCTCCTACCATCTACCGCTACCTGATTAAGGAAGACCTTTCCGGTATTGACCTTTCAAGCCTGACCCACTGTTCAACTGCCGGTGAACCACTGGCTGATGAAGTTTTCAACAAGTGGCTTGAACTGACCGGCCATGAAATCCACGAAGGTTTTGGCCAGACTGAAACCACCGTCTGTATCTTTAACTTTGACGGTGAAAAAATCAAACCGGGTAGTGTAGGTAAACCGTCGCCATACTACGACCTGCACCTGCTTGATGAAAACAATGAAGACGTTGGTATTGCCCAGGTTGGCCAGATTGCATTCAAACTGAACAAGGAACTGTTCCCGGATACCGATGGCCGTTTCCCCGGTCTGGTATGTGAATACTATGGTGAACCGGAAAAAACAGCCGTTGCATTCCATGACGGCTACTATTTTACCGGTGACCAGGCATGGGTAGATGATGAAGGCTACTACTGGTTTGTAGGCCGCTGTGATGACGTTATCAAATGTTCCGGTTACCGTATCGGTACCTTTGAAGTTGAATCAGTTCTGCAGCGCCATCCGTCAGTTCTGGAATGTGCCGTTACCGGTGCTCCTGACCCCATCCGCGG
>JAKSTT010000057.1 GCA_024413635.1 Treponemataceae bacterium
AGCTGAAAGGAGATGTCATGAGCATTTTATTCAAGGAATACACTGATGAAGAAGCCAACGCTCTCTTTTATAACGATGGTCATGATGTAGGTTACGATGAAGGTTTTGATGCCGGACGCCTTGCAGGCTATGCCGATGGTGTTGCCGAACAGCGGGCAAAAGATGAAGCTGAAATTGCAAGATTAAAAGCTGAAATAGAAAAATTAAAGGCTAAATAACACAAAAAAGCCCGCGGAGTTTTGTTTCCGCGGGCTTTTTACTGTATCAGATCTGGTTCTGCTTCATCAGTTTTGCAAGAACCGGGTCTTTCTGACGCCAGTTTTTGTTGACTTTTACCTGCAGGTCCAGGTCAATGCGGTAATCAAAGATTTCCTTGAACTGGGCAATACTCTGCATACGGATCTTTTTGATCATGGCTGCGCCTTTTCCGATAACCATACCTTTCTGGCTTTCCCGTTCAACAACTAAGAACGCACGAACCCACAGTTCCCGTCCGTCTTTCCGCCATTCCATATCAGCAATATCAACATAAATGGCATGGGGCAGTTCATCGTGCAGCAGGTTCATGGCCTGTTCGCGGACAATTTCTGCAATGCGGAAGTCTACTTCCTGGTCGGTGTAGAATTCTTCCGGATACAGTTTTTCCTGAATAGGAGCCAGAGCATACAGCCCTTTAAGAACATCGTTGATATTGGTGTCTTCTTTGGCACTCATTTCGTATATCCGGTCGGATGGCACACCTGGAAGGTTCTCTTCAAGGAATACGCGGCATTTAGCAGCATTTGCGTGGGGATCATCAATTTTATTGATGGCAACAACGGTTTTTGCCGCAAAAGGAGCAACCAGCTGGCAGGTTTTCAGTTCTTCTTCGCCGGGAGTTCTGGTGGCGTCCAGCAGGTACAGCACGCAATCGGCATCAGCAAGCTGGTCTTTTGTTACGCCTTTCAGCAGCAGGTTGAATTTCTTTTCAGAATCATGGTAGCCGGGAGTGTCGATAAAAACCAGCTGTCCGTAAGAGGTGTTTACGATACCGCGAACAGCATTGCGGGTTGTCTGGGGGACCGGTGATACGATGGAGATTTTTTCTCCTGAAGCGGTATTCAGAAAGGTGGATTTTCCCGCACTGGGGCGGCCGACAATGGCAACTAAAGCAGTTTTTTCGCCAACTGGAGGCATCAGGTTCTGTGAATCACTCATGTGGGCAGTATATCGGCTTAATGTTTTGTCGTAAAGCGGAATATCTTGTTTGTTGCCTTTCAGTTCTGGTGCTACCATGTCAGTATGAGCTCACAGTTTTTAACATTTAAATTAGATGGCAATCAGTACGCAGTAGATGTGTATAAAGTTCAGGAAGTACTTGAATACACCAAAATTACCAGAACCCCCTGTTCAGAAATTTATCAGGAAGGCATGATCAGTTCCCGCGGTCAGGGAATTTCAGTCATAAATCTGCGCAAAAAATTTGGTCTTGAAGACTGTGAAGCCGACAAAGAAACCCGCATCATCGTAATGGAAATCATGACTCCTGATGGTGATTTGGTTATCTTTGGAGCTATTGCTGATTCCGTACAGGAAGTTATTGAAATTCCTGAAAAAGATATCGAACCTTCACCGAAATTCGGTAACAGTATCAATGCCAAATACATCCGCGGTATCGGTCGTAAGGACGGCGAGTTCATCGTCATCCTCAACATTGATGCCATCTTCTCAACTGATGAAATCATCAGTCTTGAAGAAGTAAACCGCATGGAAATTGACGAACCGGCTGCCGCTCAGGAAGAGTAACCGTCTGCAGTCAGTGATTCCAGGCTGATGGCGTCTACTGCCATTGTACAGTCCTTTGTTTTTCCATATCTCAGATAGTACAGACAGCAGCGTACCTGCCGGCCGGTTTTTGCCGTGGCAAACATCTGCTCTGCAGCCCGCTTGTAAAATGCCAGCTGGATTGTGTGCTTTTCCGGATTCATAGCCTGGTCTGTCTTAAAGTCCACTACATACAGCGTATTGTCTTCCGGTACGTCAAAGAGCAGGTCAATCTGCCCGTCAACGATAACGGGAATTCCCCTGTCATTGACGATGCGGGTTTTAAAGGTGTATTCGCTTTTGCACAGCGGAGCATGTTTTGCTTTCTGACCCAGTTCCGTGTTTACAAACTGTTCTGCCATTTTTACGGCCAGGGATTCAACCTGTTTCAGCTGCTTTTCATTCAGTTTTGACGCAATGTTCTTTGGTATGTCTACCTTGCGGCCGGTGAAAATTTCCTCTGCCTTTGCATGGGCAATGGTACCAAAGTCGTTTTCTGCAAAGGGCTCGTGTTCCCGCTGTTTTTTCCGGTGGTCTTCAATAATGGCATTCAGTTCCGACGTATCAAAGAGCGCTGTTTCTTCTGCTGTGGCTCCGGATGTTTCTTCCGTATATTCCTCGTGGCCAAAGGAACTGGGATTAGCCCGGACCGGTTCCTGCAGCTGGTCTGCCATCTGCCGTTCCGTCAGTTCTTCCAGTGAGGGATACCGGGTCGCTGCTGCCCCAATGACTTCGACAACGGTGCCGGTTACTGCGGCAGTTTCCTCCGTCATGGGGATACGGGCAAACTGTTCGTAGGTAAAGGGGGCATCATCGTTGGTTTCATACCGGGTGATGCCGTCTTCTTCTGAACCGGCTTCCTCTGAAGTTACAAGGGCAGGTTTTTCATGGGTAAAGGTCAGCAGGTTTGTTGTCAGCAGTTTGCGGAAGGATTTCATGCTGCCATAGTCACCATTTTTGTTCAGTCCCCGGGTGTTATCCTTATCGTAGCCAATGAGGAATACTTCATCTTCTGCGCGGGTAATGCCAACATACAGAATACGTCTGAGCTCAGCTTCTGCCAGATTTTTCTCTACTTCTGCATTCTGTGTGGTGAACCAGTTGCCGGCATCATGTGGACACAGACCATCTACAGCTGCCCCCATGGGTATCAGTCCGTAGGTTTTGGTGTAGGAATACCAGCCGTTTGATCTGTTCCCCGGGTCATAGTCGTTCTCCAGATCCGGTATGAATACTACGGGGAACTCAAGACCCTTACTTTTATGGATGGTCATGATGTGGACGGCATCGCGCTGTTCCATGGGGATATCAATATCCGTCAGTTTTTCCTTTGAGTCTGCTTTAATCGACGCAAGATAATCAACATATTCAGCAAGGGATTTATTTTCTGCATTGTGCTTGCAGGCAGTTTCAAACAGGTAGTCGTACAGGGTTTCATACACTGAAACCGTACTGTTCCACATGGTTTCGTACCGGTATCCCAGGGTGTACCACAGGTGACTGACCAGTTCCGGCAGTGATGCGGTATTGCTGCGGTTCTGTACGTCTTCAAACAGGCGCTTCCCTTTTTCAAATTGCTGCAGGTCGTTTTCCTGCAGCAGGGCTTTCTGTGCATTAGAGAACGGAAGAATATCGGTAAGGGAGCCGCCATGAGTCTGGATATATGAGAGCAGGGCAAGGGTACCCTCTGCTGACAGCTGGACCAGAGGACTTTTCAGCAGGGAACCGTAGGCAAAGGTATCGGTGGGGTATACCAGCAGCCGGAGGAACGAATACAGGTCGTTGATGACTCCTTCTTCAAAGAAACCTGATACATTTTCTGCAGTGTACGGGATACCGTTACTCCGGAGTACCCGTTCAAATTCCTTCTGGTGGGTAGTCCAGCGGAACAGAATGGCAAAATCTGAGTAGCGGTACCCCCGTTCTGCCATAAGCTGCTGAATGGTAGCAACGGTCATACGTGCCTGCTGTTCATGTACGGAAAGCAGTTTTCCTTCCGGATTTGCCTGGTCATGAATATACTGGATATGAACCCGTTTTTTGTCTTCATCTCCGGGCTGTTCACGGTTTTTATCTGCTATCAGGGCGTCTGAATACCGTGCTTCGTACTCAATATCGTCTGCCAGACTCTCTGTTTCAAACAGCGGTGCCTTTGGATTACCGGCCGGAGAGAACATGCTGTTAAAGGCTTTCAGCAGGTTTTCCTTTGACCGGTAGTTGGTATTCAGTTCCTTGCAGTTCTGCAGCTCATTCTTCAGTGCATTGAAAACGGTAACGTCAGCCCCGCGGAATTTGTAGATTGACTGTTTTTCATCGCCGACAAAGAACAGTTTTTCCGGCGCAAGCTGCTCCGCCGTCGGAATACCGTCTGAGGAGCGGTTCAGGTCTTCGGAAATCAGGTACAGAATGTCACGCTGCAGCTCATTGTCATCCTGAAACTCATCAATCATGATGGCTTTAAAGGCGTTTTTTTCCTGCTGTCTGATGTCTTTGTATTCGGTAAGGATCAGGCGGGAGAACTCAGCCACATCGGCAAAGGTCAGGACACCGCTGGTTCTGCACGCATCATGGAACTCACGCTGGTAGTCATCAAGCAGTGCACTGATGGCATGGGTCTGGTCATAGGCCACGTCAAAGTTGAACAGCTGGCACAGCTGTGAAAAGAGGGGACGGAGCAGCTTAACCGGATTTCTGTCGGTTTTATTAAAAATATGCGCTTTACTTGAAACTGTCCGGGGATCCAGTATTTTCAGTTTGCAGAGGGCATCAAGCCACCGAAGAACGGCGTCAGCATCGGATATTGCCGGAGCAGCTGCGGTAAGCAGGTCACTATGGGCATCAAAGATATCCTTATAGGTTGAGATGACAGAGGAAGTAAACTCTTCAGAAAGACGGCCGGCAGCATACACCTGGTTAATTTCTTTCATCAGGTCTGTCACCTGTTCCGCCAGAGCTGGCCACATGTCCCGTGCAATTTTCCGCTGCCGTTCAGTCATTTCTGCAAAATGCGCAGGCGTTGCCAGATTACTGTGATTCCGGACTGCGTCTGCAAAAAATCCTGACGCTACCGATGCCGGGTTGGCATCCTGTATCAGTGAGCGCATGGTTGCATCATCCAGCCGGTTCATGACAAATGAAAGGGCGGTCTGTTCTGCCAGGTCGCTTGCCGCCGTATCATCCATAGTAAAGTCCGGGCTGATGCCGTAGTGGTGAATGGCGGTTTTTACGACAGTGTTACAGTAACTGTCCAGGGTCTGGATCCGTGCCTTATGGAAGGTATCTACGGCATTCTGTGCCCGCTGCTGCATCAGTCCTGTCTGGGTTTCAGCAAATTCCTTCAGGGTTTTGTAGATGCGGCCGTACATTTCAGATGCAGCTTTTTTGGTAAACGTCAGGGTCAGAATCTGATCAGGCGTATAGCCCAGTTCTGTTACCATCCAGGTATAGCGGTGGCTTAATACATGGGTCTTACCGCTTCCGGCACCCGCTGCAACAACGATATTCTTAAGGCACTGAGCGGCTTCCCGCTGTTCATCATTCAGGTTTTCAAGGGCTGGATTCATCTGGTACCTTCCTTATCTTGCATCATAGAAAAAAGTGTCGGGAGTACATTCTTCGGGCATGGCGCCGTTGAATACCTTAAAGCTGGAACGACAGATCCGTTTATAGGCACAGTCGCTGCAGGTACTCCAGTCGGTCTTGTTCAGCGGAGCATAGACACCGGTCTGAATGGCCGCTGCATAATTTTCTGAATATTCCAGAACTTTCTGTTCTTCACGGTCTGTCAGTTCCAGTTTGTCAGACCGTGAAGAAAGCCCGGGAACAAAGGTAGCATCAGAAAGTCTGAAGAACCGGGGCACTGCAAGGCTCAGGGATCTGTTGTCTTCGTTTCCGTCATCTCTGGTACCTTTTTCAAACAGCAGCTTGTACATGGCAAACTGCAGGTTTTTAAGATTACCTTCGGCATCAACCATACAGTCCTTTGTGGCGGGCACCCGGCCTGAATTATAGTCAATCATGGTGATCGGTCCACCATCCGGGTCGATAAGCAGCACGTCGCTTCCGTCCTTCAGGTCCTACCACGGATCAGAACCGTCCAGGGTTTCCGGAGTATACCGGTATGCTGTTTCCTGGCCGTACACGGTGTGGCCGGGATAGGTCTGTATCAGGGTTGATACAGCGGTCTGCATCTGTGCAGAGATGGCATCCTTCTGGTATTGTACCAGTTCACGGCTCATGGGACTTAACTGCGGGTCACGGGCACAGCCTGCGTATACCTGGCTGATGACACTTTCAAGACGCTGTTCATACTCTGCGTCCCAGGAATGGAACGGTTCATTTGGCCCAAAACTCTGGAAAAACAGCTCCATGATGCGGTGCAGCTGGGTTCCCCGCCAGGCATCATCAAGTAACCCGGCGTCAAGGGATTCTTCCCGTACTTTCAGGATACGTTCCAGATACCATTTGCGCGGACATTCGGCAAAACTCTGCACCGCAGACTTACTGACCATAAACCGGCCGGTATCCCGGTCGCAGAAACGGGTGATGACGTTTTTGTATTTACTGCCGTCAATGGCACAGTCACCGCCGGCAGCTGCCTGACGTTCCTGCCACCGGGCAAACCCCTGTGCCTGGGCGGTCAGCGGTGCAGTCCCGGTATCACCGGCAGTTCCCTGGTACCAGTTTTTCTCTGCAAGAAAGGGATCTGTTGTATTCCAGGCATTCAGTTCAGCGTCCAGGAACGCTTTCCGCTGGTCCTTGGGAACATCATCACCGTACACCGCAAAGGATGAGTGTGGAATGGTGTAACTGCCGAAGGTTTTCTCGGCACAGCTGAAATACGCAGGAGCACTACTGTTCTGTGCATACATGGCAATGTATTCCCGGCTGGCGTCGGTTTCCGTAATGTGCAGCCGGTCACGTTTTTCGCTCCGCAGGAACAGCAGCCGGGCAAAGGTAACCTGCAGGGAACTCTGCGAAGCATCAAGGATAAAATGACGGCGGAAGGGGGCAGCGGCAGCGGCTTTGTATTCATAGATATGAACGCCTCGTTTTTCCTGCGCCTGGGGTACGTAAATGGTATCCTGCAGTACCCTGCAGAAGAATGAATAGGCATCTGGCAGTGAAACATCGGGATAGCTTTCTTCTACTTCCATCAGGGCTGCCAGCTCTGAAATACAGCGGCCAAGAACCCGGTCATCATCTACCGTAAACTTTTCAGCAGTAAACAGGGCATCGCGGAAAGCAAAATACTGCTTCTTAACCTCTGCAAAGGTAGTGGCATTCACCATGGCAGTGGCATACTGCTTCAGGCTTTTATACAGTCCCTGTGCCCTGACTTCCTGACCTGCACCACTGGCTTCCTTAAAGGCTTCCAGCCAGGGATCAATGAGCACTCCGTCTTTCAGTCGGGCACAGATACAGCAGTTTTTCTGACCAAAGGAAATCAGCTGTTTTACGGCTTCCGGTTCCTTCCAGGGGAGGGCAGGGTTTGTCAGCAGGTTTTTCACGCTGTCGTAGGAAAACTGCTGCGAAACACATTCTGAAATCTGCGTAAAGAGGAGCCCGGCTCCGCGGCTAGCCAGGGGCTTACCAACCCGGTACTGGTACGGAATATCGTACAGTTCCAGTTCACGAGTCAGGTACGGGCCGTAGGTTTCCGTATCGGCAATGCTTACCGCCATGTCGTTCCAGAGGATTCCGTCATCAGTATGGGCTTTTCTCAGCCGCAGTGCCAGAAGCCGCAGTTCTGTCCGGCTGTTGGTGTAGTGGTAGACAGTCTGTGCAGTGCTGCCGGTTTCCGGGTCATCCAGGTCACTGCGGTGTATCAGCTGCACAATGCCTTGTTTTTCTGCATCAGAAAGTAGTTCCCGGTAATCGTCAAAGTCGCTGAGCGCTTCCGGATACAGAATCAGATAGTGTTCATTCTTTCCTCCGGTAAACGGCGGTTTTTCCCATGCGGGATCAAAGAGAGCGTGTTCTGCAAGAAATGCCTCATAGGCGGTGTACAGGGTGAATAAATCCTTGTCTTCATCATCACAGTCTGCAGGCAGCCGTCCGTCATGCAGCCGGTGTTCAGCCCAGAACCGCAGCTGGGGCAGCAGCGTGGCAATCCAGCTGGTATAGTTACCGGCAGCTTTCCGGTATTCATCAGGAATGAGGGATGAAAGAAGCGCTGAATCCTCTGCGGCATTCCGGCCGATAAAACTGGCTGCAAACATCTGGCGCAGAACGGAAGGAATACTGGTCAGGTCTTTTTTCTGACTGCGGATGGACTCTCCCTTAAAGCGGTCCCATGCAATAAAACGGTCCATGGCAAGGGATCCGCACCCCTGGTCCATTATTTCAAGAATATGCTCAGCCCACTGCTTTGCAGCAATCTGGGTTGGAAATACAAAAATGGCAGTGGGATCTTCAAGATGGTCAAGAATCAGTTTTTCAAGCTTTTTCATAGGTACAGTATACCATAGTACGGAATGCAGGGTTTGGCAGATACAAAATGATAATTTTTAACCATGGTCCATAAGAATTCCCTATAAATCTGCACTTGTCATATGATAAAATCAGATGATTTATGAACGACATAACCGTACAAGATGGCAATCCATTAACCTATGGAGCAACCCTTACTCCAGATGGCGTAAATTTCTGTATATTTTCCCGGAACGCTAAAAGTGTCATGCTCTGTCTGTTTGACTCAGAGAACGCCAGCGCTCCGTATTACACCTATACCTTTGATGAAAACCGGAATCACACCGGAGACCTGTGGCATGTCTGTCTGAAAGGCGTTTCTGCCGGCACCCTGTATCTGTACCGCATGGACGGTGAATTCTGTCCTGAAAAAGGCCTGCGATTTGACCGGAACTGCTGGCTTATCGATCCCTATGCCAAAGCCCTGACCAATCAGTCGCTGTTTGCCAACCTTCCTGCCCATGCCGCCAGTCCCCAGGACCGGATGGATGTCATCATGGGATCCCTGCCGGATGCCTCAAAACTGCCGAAGTGCGTCGTCATTGATGATGATTTTGACTGGGAAGGCGACCGGCCGCTGAATTACCGCTTACGGAACACCATTATCTATGAAACCCACCTGAAGGGATTTACCGCCAGTGCTACCAGCGGCGTAGAACATCCCGGTACCTACAGGGGCATGATGGAAAAAATCCCGTACCTGAAGGAACTTGGGGTTACCAGCGTAGAATTACTGCCAGTCCAGGAATTTGATGCCTTTGAAAATACCAATACCAATCCCCGTACCGGCGAACGGCTGGTAAACTTCTGGGGATACAGCACCATGGCCTTCTTTGCCCCAAAAGCAACCTATGCCAGTGACTCCGCTCCCGGTGCTGCAGTCCGCGAATTCAAGGAAATGGTAAAAGCCATGCACCGGAACGGGCTGGAAGTAATTCTTGATATAGTATTCAACCATACGGCAGAAGGAAACGAACACGGCATAACCTTCAGTTTCCGCGGCATTGATAACCCTATCTACTATATTCTGGAACACGATAAAAAAGAGTATTACGCCAACTTTACCGGCTGTGGCAACACGGTCAACTGTAACCACCCCGTAGTCCGTGACTTTATCGTCAACTGTCTGCGGTACTGGGTATGCCAGATGCATGTAGACGGATTCCGTTTTGACCTGGCACCGGTTCTGGGCCGCGGACAGAACGGCGCACTGCTGGAATGGCCGCCACTTCTGGAACGTATTGCAGAAGACCCGGTATTAAGCCACACCAAGATTATTGCAGAGGCCTGGGATGCTGCCGGAGCCTACCTGGTCGGTAACTTCCCCGGTGGCCGCTGGGCAGAATGGAATGACCGGTTCCGTGATGACATGCGCCGGTTCTGGCGCGGGGACGAAAACCTGTGTGCCAGCGTAGCAACCCGTCTTACCGGATCTGCTGACCTGTATCTGAGCAATGGCCGCAAGCCGTACCACAGCATCAACTTCCTGACCAGCCATGACGGATTTACCCTGAATGACCTGCTGACCTACAACGGCAAGCATAACGAAGAAAACGGTGAACATAACCGGGACGGTAACGATACCAACTGGAGCTGCAGCTATGGTTATGAAGGACTTACGGAAAATCCTGAAATTGAGAATATGCGGACCCGTCAGGCAAAGAATATGATGTTCAGCCTGCTTCTGGCCCAGGGAACCCCCATGCTGCTGGCAGGTGACGAATTACGCCGTACCCAGGGCGGAAACAACAACGCCTACTGCCAGGATAACGGCATCAGCTGGGTTGACTGGACCCGTAAGGAAACCCATGCCGAAAACTATGATTTCACCAGAAAACTGATCGCCTTCAGAAAAGCCCATCCGGCATTCATGCGGCCCGAATTCTTTACGGGCAAGGATGTATCACTGAATACCCTGCCGGATATTACCTGGTTTGATGAAAGCGGAAACAGTCCCAACTGGGGAAACCTGGGACACTTTGTGGCATTCCGGCTTGACGGAAGCCCTGCCGGTACCATGGCTGATAGCCATGACAATGATTTTTACATCATGATAAATGCTGATGACAAGGATAAAACTGTCTGGCTGCCGGAAGCTCCCCACGGTAAAAAATGGTACCGCGCCATTGATACCACACTGGCATCCCCGCAGGATTTTGCAGAAGCAGGACAGGAAGAACTGCTGTCTGAACAGACTATGTATATTTTGCCGGCCAAAGGCTGTGCTTTGCTCTTGAGTAAAGCTGCTAAACCGGTTAACTTATAAAAAAAAGACCCGTTTCGCCGCAAGGAGGACGAAATTATGGAATTTGATGCAAAAGCTTTTAAACACAATCTGGAAGCCCGTCTGAAAAGACAGTACGGAAAAGATCTGTCGCAGGCCAACAAGCACGACCTGTTCGATGCTGTTTCTGCTTCCGCAATGGAAATAATTACCGAAAACTGGATGAAGACCCGCCGGACCAACTTTGAACATCAGGGACGCCGGGTGTACTACCTTTCTGCAGAATTCCTCATGGGACGTGCCCTGAGCAACAACCTGATCAACGCAGGAATCATGGACCAGGTAAAAGAAGTTCTGAAAGAACTGGATATTGATTACAACATCGTAGAAGATGAAGAACCGGACGCCGGTCTTGGTAACGGTGGCCTTGGCCGTCTGGCAGCCTGTTTCCTGGACTCCCTTGCAACCCTTGATTATCCCGGACACGGATATGGTATCCGTTACCAGTACGGTATGTTTGAACAGCACATTGAAAACGGCTATCAGGTTGAATACCCCGATAAGTGGCTGGCACACCGCGACCCATGGGAAGTTAAGCGCTCTGACCTGGCAGTAACCGTAAAATTCGGCGGAAACGTGGCCTGGCGCCGTGGTGATGACGGAGAGGACCACTGGTATATCGACAATGCAGAAGAAGTTGTTGCAACTCCATACGATATGCCTATTGTCGGCTACGGTACCAACACCGTAAATACCCTGCGCCTGTGGGAAGCTTCATCTGCAGACGGTTTTGACCTGCAGCTGTTCAACAACATGGATTACATCCGTGCCGTAGAACGTCAGAACAACGCAGAAAACATCAGCCGCGTTCTGTACCCCAACGACAACGGCCCCAGCGGTAAAGCCCTGCGCCTGAAACAGCAGTACTTCTTCTCTTCTGCTTCCCTGCAGGACCTGCTGAACCACTTTGTCCAGGACCACGGCACAGACTTCAGTAAATTCCCGGATTACGCCGTAATCCAGCTGAACGATACCCATCCGGTAGTAGCTATTCCTGAACTGATGCGCCTGCTGATGGATGAATATGAACTGGGCTGGGATGCTGCCTGGGACATCGTAACCCGTACCTTTGCCTACACCAACCACACCATTCTGGCCGAAGCACTGGAAAAATGGCCTATTGAAATCTTCCAGGGCCTGCTGCCACGGGTATACCAGATTGTAGAAGAAATCAACCGCCGCTTCATGATTGAACTGCGGAACATTTATCCTGATGACTACGCAAGACAGAACCGCATGTCCATCATCCAGAACGGCATGATCTACATGGCTTGGCTGGCAATCCACGCCTGTTTCAGCGTAAACGGTGTTGCTGCCCTGCACACAGAGCTTCTGAAAACCCAGGAACTGAAAGACTGGTATGATCTGTATCCTGCCAAATTCAACAACAAGACCAATGGTGTTACCCAGCGCCGCTGGCTGCTTTCTGCAGACCCACGCCTGGCAAAATTCATCACTGACCGCATTGGCCACGGATGGGAAAAAGACCTTTCTAAACTGAAGGACCTGGAAAAATTCGTTGATGACGATAAAACCCTCCAGGAATTCCTGGACATCAAGACTGAAAACAAGAAAGACCTGTGCAGATACCTGCTGGAAACCCAGGGCGTTTCCCTGGACCCTAACAGTATCTTTGATGTTCAGATCAAGCGTCTGCATGAATACAAACGCCAGCTTCTGAATGTCCTGCATATTATCTATCTGTATAACCGCCTGATTGATGATCCGAAATTCGATCCACCGGCCCGCACCTACATTTTTGGTGCCAAAGCTGCCAGCGGTTACCGCCGTGCAAAGAGCATCATCAAGCTGATCAACACGGTTGCTGACCGGGTAAACAATGATCCCCGTACCCGCGGAAAACTGAAGGTAGTATTTGTAGAAAACTACCGTGTTTCTGTAGCAGAAAAGCTGTTTCCTGCCTCAGATGTTTCTGAACAGATTTCAACTGCCGGTAAGGAAGCTTCCGGAACCGGAAACATGAAGTTCATGATCAACGGTGCCGTAACCCTGGGTACCCTTGATGGTGCCAACGTGGAAATCGTAGAAGAAGTTGGTAATGAAAACGCCTTCATCTTTGGTCTGCACGCAGAAGACATCATCAAGATTGAAGCA
>JAKSTT010000058.1 GCA_024413635.1 Treponemataceae bacterium
GGCAGACAGCTGCGTTTGAACTGCTGGTTAAAGAACCGGCGGTAGAAGGTTTTCAGCCATTTCAGGATGGTAGCATCATCAAAGGTGCCGGCAAAGGCCTGCTTTGCAAGACCGTAAATCTTTGCAGGAGCAAAGCCCCAGCGCATTACGTAGTACAGGAAGAAATCGTGCAGGTCATAGGGTCCTACCAGGTCTTCGGTTTTCTGACTGATTTTGCCGTTTTCCGGGGGCAGCAGTTCCGGGCTTACCGGTGTATCAAGAATATCCCGGAGAACGGTGGCTACCGTGTGGCCACGGTCTGTTTCATCGTACAGGTCTGCATAGTAACTTACCAGGTAGCGTACCAGAGTCTTTGGGATACTGGCATTTACGCCGTACATGCTCATGTGGTCGCCGTTATAGGTAGCCCAGCCCAGGGCCAGTTCACTCAGGTCACCGGTACCGATGACCATACCGCCGGACTGGTTAGCCAGGTCCATGAGTATCTGGGTCCGTTCCCGTGCCTGTGAATTTTCATAGGTAACGTCATGAACGGCGGGATCATGGCCAATGTCTGCAAAATGCTGGGTAACGGCTTTTGCAATGCTGATTTCACTCAGGGTACAGCCCGTTTCCTTTGCCAGGGTACAGGCATTGGTATAGGTACGGTCGGTAGTACCGAAGCCGGGCATGGTAACGGCTGAAATACCGGCTGTATCAAGTCCGCACCGCTTAAAGGCATCCAGGGTTACCAGCAGGGCCAGCGTTGAATCCAGGCCCCCTGAAAGGCCTATAACAGCCGATTTACAGTGGGTATGGCGAAGCCGTTTGCTTAATCCTTCTGCCTGCATGGCGATAATTTCTGCACAGCGTTCTTTCCGTGCGGCAGTATCACCGGGAACGAAGGGAGAAGGAGAAATAAAGCGTGCCAGAGTACCGCTTCCTGCGGTACGGGTATCAATCTGAACGGACACCGTACCGTAATATCCGGTGGAACGGTTTTTTATGAAGGTATTCATCTTGCGCCGTTCGTGGGTCAGCCGTTCAATGTCTATGTCCTGGTAAATGTATCCGTCAGTAAAGCGTGAACTCCGTGCCAGAAGGGTACCGTTTTCAAGAATAAGGTTATCGGCGTCAAAAATCATGTCAGTGGTAGATTCCCCGTTGCCGGCATTGGCATACAGGTAAGCACAGCACAGACGTCCTGAATGTCCCTGGAGCATGGTTGCACGGTATCCGGCCTTTCCGATGACTTCATTGCTGGCAGAAAGGTTCAGCATGATGGTGGCGCCGGCAAGACAGGCGTTTACGCTGGGTGGCTGGGGAACCCATACATCCTCACAGATTTCAGCGCCGATGCGGATGTCAGGATTATCGATGTCAGAAAGCAGCAGGCTTGGACCAAAAGGAATAAGTCCTTCAAATCCATACAGCGGAATCATCAGGTTATGCAGGTTGTCATCGTCAGTAAAGTATTCGGTGGCACCGGTAAAATGCCGTACTTCATAAAATTCTGCATAATTGGGAATGTTTGATTTAGGAATCAAAGCCAGTACGGTTCCTGACTGTACAAAAGCGGCACAGTTAAACAGACAGCCGTCATAGGATACGGGAAGTCCTACGGCAAAAAGAACCGTGGTATCAGCAGTTTCATCTGCAATGCGTCGTAATGCAGATGCAGCACCGTTCAGCAGTGTATTCTGCAGGAACAGATCACCGCAGGTATAGCCGGTAATGCACAGTTCCGGCAGTGCAAGAACAGAAACGTCATCACGGGCAGCACGGTGTACTGCTGCAATAATCTCATCAGCATTGGCGTCACAGTCAGCAACCGTTACTTTAGGGCTGATACAACCACAGCGGATAAATGATGGTACATTCATTACTGTCTCCGGAGAAGGAAATATCGGATGGTAAAGATAACTCCCAGTGCAATGGCAACAATACCGGTAAAGGTAAGAAAGCCATTGATGGCAGGAGTCAGCAGTTTTTTAGAGCCGAGGATGCCGGCAGTAATAACAAGGATAATGCCAAGGATGCCGATGAAGCTGGCTTTTCCACTGGTTGCAGCTTTTTCTTTCCGTTCGGCTTCTGTGCTTTCTACCGGACCAAGAAAGAAATCAAGGATAGCATTGAGGAAGCGGCGCATGGGGCCGGGATTCCGCAGTTTTTCAAGCTGAGCGTATCCGTCAAGCAGTTCGTCATCGGTAAAGGGAACACGGACATTGTTTTCTTCCAGTTCCATTTCCAGAAGGGAAACCTTATCGCTGATATCAACGATATTGACGGCAATCCGTTCCCAGCCCAGGGCTTTTGCTGCTTCCAGACGGCGTTCTCCGGCAATCAGTTCATGGCGGCTGTTTACGGTAATGGGGTTAAGCAGTCCATACCGGCGCAGGCTGTCTTTCAGTCCTGAAAGATCACCTACGTCTTTACGGATACGGCGGCGTACTTTTATGTCCTCAATCTTCATCAACATGGGTACACCTCCTTGTATCAGTCAAGCCACCAGTTGGTCAGCGGCAGTTCATCAATAATTTCAGGTACCGGTTCTTCAGTTCCGAAACCGGTATCATCACCGTACATATCAAAATCCGTGGTATCTACACCATAATTTTTCAGTGCCGTTTTCAGCGCCAGTTTTTCAAGGTCAACATCCAGCGTCTTCAGGTTCAGGTTGAATCCCCTGATACCGGAAGCAAGACGTTCCGTAGACAGGATTGCAGTACCACGGTAGCGGGCAGTTTTCCGTTCCTGACAGACTTCACAGATACCAGAGGGCTCCGTACCTTCCAGGAATGCAATGGTTTTCTGACCGCTGATACAGTCTTCTGTAGGCAACAGACCTGATTTTACACATACGGTGGCTTCAATGATGCCTTGCTGCGGTTTACTGAAGTTCCTGTATGCCAGTCCTTCGTGAATTTCTGACATATATTCACCCCAGGCAAGACCTGACAGGGTAGCACCAGTCATGGTACCAAGGGTTGGGCCTTTCTGGTCAAAACCAAACCAGAATACCGAGGTGTAGTAGGGAGAGAATCCCTGGGCCCAGGCATCGGTGGTGTTCTGTGTAGTACCGGTTTTACCGCCCATCGGCATGGTAAACCGTTTACCGTTGGCATCGGTATAGCGGAATTTTGACCCCCATCCTGAACCACGGGCAAGGGTACCAACTTTAACGGTATTCTGCAGCAGGTCTGTCATAACATAGGCTGTCTGCGGAGTGATGATCTGAATTTCATCACCCTTTGCCTGCTGTTCTTCACGGATTGCCTTTTCCGGTTCGCGGATAACGTTGCCGTTGCGGTCAAGTACCGTACGGATTGCCATTGGAGTAACTTCTTTACCCTCGTTGGCAAAAATGGCAAAGGCACGGGCCATCTGAACCGGCTGAACCGTACAGACACCAAGACCAATTGGGTATACAGGAACCAGATTCCGCTGTTCACGTTCATTATCCGGAATACCCAGCAGGGCACAGGCACGGTTGATGGCGGCGTCAAAGCCGATTCCGTCAAGGATTTTCAGGGACGGAATATTCTGTGAGTTAGCCAGTGCAGACCAAACCTGCATGGAACCAAGATATTCGTTTTTAAAGTTAACCGGGATATAGGGAGAACCATCGTTTTTGTAGAATACGGTTGGCGTATCATAGATGATGGTGGCGCCGGTAAACTGGCGGCTGTCAATGGCAGCAGAACAATACAGCGGCTTAAAACCGGATCCGGGCTGCAGGGTTGCCTGGGTTGCACGGATGTACTGGTTGTCCTCATCAAAGCTTGAACCACCGACAATGGCAGTAATGTACCCCGTATTGTTTTCAAGAGAAATCATGGTGCCTTCTACAACGGCAGACTTCTTTTTCTCTTTGTTCATTGCAGTAACTTTGTTTACCTGAACCTTCAGGTTTTCCTGACCGGTAATCAGGGACATAACGTCAAGGACCGGTGTCAGCTGTTCATTGAACGTCTTTCTGATGTTTGATTCCGTACGCTGTTCACTGGTTTTCAGGTCCGGAATGTTGAATACCAGGGATAACAGCTCGGTCAGCGGAGTATATACGGTTGCGGCATCATTGAGACGACCGCTGTGGGATGCGTTGAAGTTATCGTTGGCATACTGGATGTAGTATTCCATGACACGGTCTGCCGAGGCCTGATGATCCAGATGCAGGGTAGTATTGACGGTATATCCGTCGCGGTACACGTCAGAAGTACCGTACATCATGGTATTCAGTTCACGCAGTACGTATTCACTGAACCAGGGAGCCTTATCTTCACGCAGGTGATAGGCGCTGGAACTGGTACGGGTATAGTCAAAGTTAGTCCAGAATTCTTCATAACTGGCATCAGCTTCTGCCTGAGTCAGGTATCCCAGTTCAATCATCTGTGAAAGAACGTTTTTCTGGCGGTCCTGGGCACGGTTTGGATGCTCAAAAGGATTGTAATATGACGGGTTTGAAAGCTGGATTACCAGCAGGGCAGCTTCTGCCGGCGTAATGGTCTCTGCACTGTGTCCAAAATAGTATTTGGACGCAGCATTGACACCATTGGTACCGCCGCCAAGATATACCTGGTTCAGGTACAGTTCCATGATTTCCTGCTTACTGTACCGCCGTTCCATCTGGATAGCGTACCAGAGCTCAAAAATCTTGCGTTTTACGGAAATATCAGAACGGTCGCAGTATAAGGTACCGGCAATCTGCTGGGTAAGGGTAGATCCACCACCCAGTGTGCGGCCCGTCAGTTTTCCGACTACTGCACGCAGAATGGCTTTCAGGCTGAACCCCCGGTGCTGGAAGAACACCTGGTCTTCACGGGTAACCAGTGCATCAATCATGTGCTGGGGCAGTGAAGTAATCTCAATCATTTCACGCTTTTCATCAGAGGCAAACTCAGTAATCAGTTCACCATTGATATCCAGCAGTTTTGTTGGAAGGGCCGGAGTAAATTCAGTATAGTTTTCAGTATTGATGGTATTGACGGTCAGGGCAATAAGGGCACCAAGACCAGCACCAAAAAGGACTGCAAAAAAAAGAGAAAGGCAGACAAATACGTGGGTGCTTTTTTTAATTTTTTCCATGGTATAAAAAGAGTAAAAAAAAGGCACGCAAAAGTCAACTCTTTTACGTGCCAGTCAACCTCACAAGTCTTTATCAAGACTCAATAAATTCAATGGCTTTCGGAGTTTCAGCTTTCTCCGATGACTCCATCTGGAAGAAGGTCATGGTATCAAGCAGCTGCTGTGCATGGGAAGTCAGCTGTTCTGCCATGGAAGCCAGTTCCTCTGCAGCACTGGCATTCTGCTGTACAACGGTATCAAGATTACTGATTGCCGTTGTAATCTGCTGGGCACCGATATCCTGTTCACGGGAAGCCGCAGCAATTTCTTCTACCAGTTCTGCCGTCATGCCAATGGCAGGAACCGTCTGGTCAACCAGTTTTCCGGCAGTTTCACTGGTGGTAACCGTATTGCGGCTCAGTTCGCTGATTTCACGGGCGGCAATCTTACTGCGTTCAGCAAGGCGGCGTACTTCACTGGCAACAACGGCAAATCCGCGGCCGGCATCTCCTGCACGGGCAGCTTCAATAGCCGCATTCAGAGCCAGCAGGTCAGTCTGGGTGGCAATATCTTCAATTACGTTAATCTTTTCTACGATTGAGTTAACGGCATCAAGGGTAGAGGCAACTGCTTTACCGGCTTCTTCACCGTCTTCCTGGGTTTTCGTTGCAATACTGCCGGTTTTTGCTGCATTGTCAGCATTCTGCCGGATATTTGAAGCCATTTCTTCAACAGTAGATGAAATTTCTTCTGTAGATGCAGCCTGTTCAGATGCACCTTCAGAAACAATCTGACTGGTGGCAGAAATCTGTTCAGAACTTGCCGTAATTTCTTCTGCAGAATCTGAAATGACCATGACAATATCGGCAATACGGGCAATCATGTCTTTCAGGTTATCACGCATGTTTTCCAGTTCAATACCGTTCAGGCCAACATTCTTCATGCGTTTTTCAAGTTTTTCGTCAATATACAGATTTCCCTTTGCAATATGGGCAATGACATCATTAATGGTAATGATAGCCTGTGAGAATCCTCTGGAAAGAAGCCATACCACACTAAGACCGATGATCAGCATGACAATGCCGATGACTGCAAGCTGGGAGATGAATACATTGGTTGATTTCTGAATGGTACCGATAACAATCTGAACGGAAAGGGTCCAGTCAGTATTCTGAACAGGATTGATAATCAGATAGGAATCCACATTTTCAATTTTGGTACGTACTATTACGGTTTCAACGGTTGGCACTTCACCAACCTGTTCATCAAGGCCTTTTGCAGTATCTTTTGCCTGGATAATCATATTCATGCGGTTAAGTACTGCACTGGTATCAGAAGATGCCAGAACAAAACCGTCATGGGAAAGAACCAGCGGATTACTACCCTGGATCGTAATATTTCCGACAATCATGGAAAGATACAGGGGATCGATGGAAAGCATGACAACACCGATAACGTCACCGGAAAGTGAGGTCACCGGACCTGCGGCTACCATTTCATCCTTGCCGTCTGCAGGGTTGGTAAAAATGGAAGAAATAGTTTTTTCCCCGCGGAGGGCAGCTTTATACCATTCTTCGTTTATCAGTGAATATGACTGTCCGCTGGAGTCAAAGGCAGTACCGTTTATATCACCTAAGGCAAAGCGGGTAATAATGGGATCATTACTGATTAGCCCCTGTAACTGGCCGGCAATCTGAGCCTGTACGTTTTTTGGCTGTTTTGAAATACCGGCAGTAATGGCATCTTTCAATACATAAAAAACATCACTGTTATAGTAATCAAGTTTACCTTTAATCGACCGTACTTCACTGGCGACAATGCCGGCAACAAGAGCAGTTTCACCCTTGGCACCTTTCAAAGCCTCATCAATGATGATTGAACGGGCTCTGGTCATTACCACCGACTGCAGAACTGCAACGATAGCAAACATGGAAAAACCCAGTGAAACCATCATTGCCTGTTTGATACTTCCTGACTTCAACTTTTTCAAGTTATAACCTCCAAGGGCTGAAAAATCCATTTTCCTTCTTTAAGTCTACAACCTGCCGAAAAAGAGGGTTACTAAAAAACTACAAAAACAAGTCATGATTTACAGAAAAGGGCAAAAAAAAGGCCGGCTATTGCAGCCAGCCATGCCATCAGGCAGTCAGGTGTACTATGGGTGGGAGGGGATTAGCCACCTGACATTTATAGTATCGACCGATATATCAAAAACTTTAATTATTTTTTTCAGTATTCCTGTTCAAAGACAGAAACATCAACTGCAAGAGAAACCGTATAGCTTTTCCCGCGGACTACCGTCACATGCTTCGCAACTTCATAGTCAGCCAGCCGGTATGAAATAAGATGTTCTCCGGCTTCTACCGGAATTACCCGGTGGCTTTCTACCGGCTCACCGTCCAGCGTAATGACCGTTCCTTCCGGAGCCTGAATGGTGATGTCAGTAGTTACTGGTTGCAGCACAATCTGCAGGGAAGTTTCTGCAGCTTTTTCTATGCTGAAGGTGCGCATTTCATTACGGTACTGTTCAGAAATAACAGACAGATGATGCATACCGGTTTTCAAAAGTACCGGTTCATCGGTAGCTGCCAGTTTTTCGTCAATATAGCACAGGGGCAGCGGAAATTCCGTCAAATCAGTTCCTTCCGGATAAATGAGTTCCAGGGAAAGGCTTCCCATATCTGCAAGAACGGGCTGGACAATAACTTCAAACCGGGCATCAAAATACGTATCCGGAACACCTTTCATGGCGAGCTGTGTACGCAGCACAAGATTGTCTGCAGCTTTGTTCATCTCCACCGGCAGCACACTGGCGTAGGGAGAAGCTTCCGTAAACGTTTCTCCTTCAAAGGGAATACGGAAGATGTAACTTAACCGGGAGGGAATCAGGTCCTTATACAGCCGCTTTCCTTCATAATCATACTGGTCACCGCCGGCAGCCGGATGAACGTTTTCAAACAGATAAAAAACTTCTGAGTCCCGGTAACTGGCAATGATTTTAGGAATACGGATTTCAATTTCAAGCCCTTTGATATAGGGATTATCACGGGGATACCCAATTTCCAGGGCATCATTTATTCCGATAACTACCGGTTCAGGCTTTTCTGACGTATGGGAAACCGTTACTTCATAGGGAATGATTGATGATGTACGGAACTGTTCAGCATGCAGTGGGAAAACTGCCATAAAGAGTGAGAAAAGGATAGAAGCCGAGAGTAAACAAAGCCGGTTCATGATGCTTTTTTCAGAAAGTCCTCAGGGTCCAGGGGAACCCCATTCTGCTGAACTTCAAAATGCAGGTGTGGTCCGGTTGTCAATCCGGTAACGCCAACATATCCGATAACGGAACCTGCAGTAACCAGAGTACCTTTCTGAACCGTACTGCGGTCAAGATGGGCATACAGACTCTGCAGATTATCATCATGATTGATTATAACATAGTTTCCGTATATGTCATCATATCCTGCAGCAGAAACTTTGCCTGAAAGACAGGCAAATACCGGACTGTGCAACGGAGCCGCCAGGTCGATGCCCTTATGGAACTTTTCCTTACCGGTTATGGGGCTGATCCGGTTACCAAAACTGGAAGTCAGTACGGAATTTTCCAGGGGAGACTTCAGGCGTGAATCCAGAAAATAAAGGCGTTCAGTGCCCGTAAGCCGTTCCTGTGGAACAAAGTAAAAATCTTCACCGTTACAGGTAACAACCGGTAATTCCATGCCGTTAAACCGGGCATACAGCAGCACTTCAATGAATGCAGAAGGTGAGGCAGCCACGTAGAGGCCGGCACCGGTGGGCAGATATAGTGTCATCCCTGCTATGGGAGTAGTGGCGTTACCGATATGATTAAGCAGTGCAATGGATTCCAGGGGAAGGGAACAGCGGGACGAAAGGGTAAAGAGGGTATCCTGTTCTGTTGCCGTATACCGGTAAAATGCAGGCTGATAGTTCTGGCCCTGGGCCATCATCCGGTAGCCTTGTGCCACATCATCCTGAAACTGACGGAAGAGCACATTGTTTTTTCTTGATTCAAGGGATGTCAGAAGCGGATAGTTATGGGTATTCTGGGCAGCTGCCTTGAAAGGGCACAAGGGAGCCATCAGAAAAATCAGAAGGATGGCGGCTTTAACCCTTTGATGCAGATAATCCATAGATAACAACCAGCAGAATGCCATATACAAGTGCCATCAGCCTTTTTTCAGCAAGAACCGATGATACGGCAGCCCAGACACAGGCCAGCATAAGACAACGGAAAATCCATTTTATACAGATACCACGCAGATACATCATCCGTTCTGTTGTGGTACTGCATTTCTGCAGTTCTTTTCGGATTTTACCGGCAATTGAAAAAACAGCCAGCAGAGCAAAGAAACCCAGTGCCAGGCAGGTATACAGACCGGTGTATTTTGTTGCAAGGTACCAGAGAGGCCAGACAAAGGCAAAACAGAGAAGACTTCCTGTTCCCAGCAGAAAAAGGATAATGCTTATTTTTTTCAATAGTGATACATAACCGGAAAAGAAAGCTTTCATCATGCTGAAATTGTAGCGGGTTTCAGTGCAAAAAAAAAGACCTTACATCGGTTACCCGGTAAGGTCTTTTATAAACCAGACAAATGGTTTAATTATGCTTCTGCGATAGCTTCAGCTGGGCATACAGATGCACATGAACCGCAGCTTACACAAGCTGAAGCGTCGATAGCGCGTTTTCCGTCTGCTTCAGCAATTGCTCCAACTGGACATTCGCCTTCGCAAGCGCCACAGTTAAGACATGCGTCAGAAATTTTCATAGCCATGATAGTACCTCGTAAAAAATTTTATTCGGGTAGCAGCGTCTCATGCATAAGAACGTTGCTAAGATTAAAATACCATAAGTAAGAAAGTTCGGCAAGTTGATTTTTACCGCCCGGCCCATTAAAATCAGACTATCTGAAATGTACTATAATTTTGTATTGGAGAAGTACCATGTCTATAGCATCAATGATTGATCACACTATTCTGAAAGCAACAGCAACCTCTGCTGATATTGAAAAACTGTGCGCAGAAGCACGCCAGTATGGATTTTCCTCTGTCTGTGTTAACTCCGTATGGGTAAAGAAAGCCAGTGAACTGCTTGCCGGTTCTCCGGTTTCCGTTTGTACCGTTGTGGGATTCCCTCTGGGTGCCATGAGTCATACGGCAAAAGCATTTGAAGCAGAAGATGCCGCAGCCAACGGAGCCAATGAAATCGATATGGTTATTGATATCGGAGCTGTTCTTGAAGGACGCTGGGCTGATGTAGAAGACGATGTTTCAAAAGTAGTTGCCGCAGCAAAAAAAGGTCCGAAACCAGCCCTGGTAAAAGTTATTCTTGAAAACTGTTACCTTAATAAGGAACAGATTGCAGAAGCCTGCCGTATCTGCGTAAAGTGCGGAGCAGAATTCGTAAAGACTTCTACCGGCTTTGGAACCGGTGGTGCTACCGTAGAAGATGTAGCACTGATGAAGGCAACCGTTGGAGACAAGGCACTGGTAAAGGCTGCCGGCGGTATCCGCGATAAGGCAACTGCAGAAGCCATGATTGCTGCCGGTGCAAGCCGTATCGGCTGTTCTGCCGGTGTTGCCATTGTAAGCTAAGGTGCGGTAGAGTAATTCTATGTTTGATGTAAAAGATACCGACTTCTTTGAACTTGAAGAAGAAGATTTTGATACCGTTCTGGCAACAGACATTCATTTTTCCGGAAAGATTACCTTTGCAAAACCGTTCATGATCAAGGGAACTGTTTCCGGATCCATTGCTGCAACCAGTGACCTGGTCGTAGATGAAGGCAGCATCTGTGAAGCTGATATTTCTGCAAACCGGATTCTGGTAAAGGGAACGGTGAAGGGTAACATAACGGCTACCAGACTGGTATTTGTTTCATCAAGTGGTTCCGTTACCGGTGACATTATGGCTCCTCAGGTTGTGCTTGAGCCGGGCAGTAAATATACCGGAAAATGTACCATGACTGAAGTCGTTGAACACTAAGGAAATCTGAAGATGACAAAAAAAGTATACGCAATTCTGTTTCTGGCAGTTCTTGCTGCCGGAACACTTTCTGCCCAGGCTCAGCGGGCTGATGCCCTGGCATTGTACCGCTCAGGAAACTATGCTCAGGCCGGTGAAACCTGCCGCCAGGAAATTTCAGAAAACCCCAACAACCTGGATTCCTATGTTGTTCTGGTATGGAGTCTGCTGGCTGACCGTAAATACTCAGATGCAGACATGTGGGCAGACCGGGGCCGTGCCGTTGCAAAATATGACCCCCGTCTGGTTGAATCCCAGGGAGAGGCAAAGTTCTATCTGGGGCAGAATAATGCAGCCCTGGCACTGTTTCAGGAATATGTATCACTGGTAACTGCCAGTGGCAGCCGCCTGGGAGAAGTATATTACTACATGGGTGAAATCTACATCCGCCAGACAAAATACAACCACGCAGACATTGCATTCTCCACCGCCTGCACCTTTGAACCACAGCGTGATTACTGGTGGACCCGTCTGGGCTATGCAAAAGAAATGGCACAGGATTACCGTGGTGCTGCCACGGCGTATGAAAAGGCATTAAGCATTAACCCTCAGCGCACTGAAGCCAAAAACGGCCAGACCAGGGTAACTGCCCGCCTGCAATAGGGAATATGACAGAAAAACCTACCATCCACTTTGAAACCCTTGGCTGCAAACTGAATCAGATTGAATCAGAATCTGCAGCCAGATGTTTTGAAGATGCCGGTTTCGGCATCCACATGGAACCAGTATCAGGTTCTACAACTCCTGACAACTCAGTGATTCTCTGCATCGTCAATACCTGTACGGTAACGACTAAGGCAGAACAGAAAGCACGGCGCATCATACGCCTGCTGCAGGATATCTATCCCCAGGCAGTAACACTGGTTACCGGCTGCTATGCAGAAGTTGAACCGGCAGCCATTGCAAAACTGGCTTCCCACGTGGTGGTTCTGCCGGGCACGGCAAAAGATACTCTGGCCGGTATTCCGGCGCAACTGAAAAAAGCAGTGGAACAGCCGGCTGATAAAGATGTCGTAGTAAAAGCGCTTACCTCGTTTATTACCCTGAAGCCCGTACAGAACAGTACCTTTACCCTGGCAACGGACACCTTTTATCACCACTCCCGGTCATCCATTAAAATTCAGGACGGATGCAACAATGCCTGTGCCTACTGCCGCATTCATCTGGCCCGTGGCAACGCCGTTTCCCTTGACCCGGAAACCGTCCTGGAACGGGTAGTGAACCTGGAAAAAAACGGCCAGAAAGAAGTAGTCCTTACCGGGGTAAACCTGACCCAGTATAAAAGTGACCTGAACGGAGTGGCCGTTGATTTTGCCGATCTGCTGAAATACCTTCTGGATAACACATCATCCATACATTTCAGAATTTCAAGCCTGTATCCGGAGCGGGTAGACGATGCCTTATGCAGCGTCATCTGCCACAGCCGTGTCAGACCCCACTTTCATTTAAGCGTGCAGTCCGGCAGTGATGCCGTACTGCGCAACATGCGTCGTGTCTACAACCGCCAGCAGGTCATTGACGCCTGTAACCGGTTACGCGCCGTTAAGCCTGACTGCTTTA
>JAKSTT010000059.1 GCA_024413635.1 Treponemataceae bacterium
AGTAAGTTTTCTTGTCACCCTTTAAATGTATGGAAAGGTCTGAAAGTGGTCAACCGTACCGGCTCAATATGTCGGAAAATTGCTTTTTTCAGTGAACATCTATAAAATATGGGGTATGAATCTTTATCAGAAAATGTGTGCTGTGGTGGTAGTGGCCGGCATGACCGTTTTTGCCCTGTTCAATACTGCCGTTTACGCCCAGACTCCTTCAAGCAGCCAGCCGAATACTGTTGCAAACCAGACATATATAGAATTGGTACGGAATGTTTTTGCCTTTGCCCTGCAGAATTATGTGGATGAGGTGGATGCAGAAAAACTGTACAAGGGGGCACTGGAAGGCCTGATGAATGCCTTTGATGACCCGCATACCCAGTACATGGATACTTCAAGCCAGCGGAATATCAGTGATACCACAGCCGGTCAGTTTGGCGGCGTCGGCCTGACTATTTCCAAGGCTGCCGTTTCTACTCCGGAAAACCCGGCATATGTCATTGTTTCCAATCCTGTTGAAGGCAGCCCGGGATGGCGTGCCGGCATTGTTGCACAGGATAAACTGATTGCCATTAACGGTACTCCGACACCGGACATAACCATGGATGAAGTTCTTTCCATGCTGCGCGGTAAAGTGGGAACCACTGTTGAAGTTACCGTACGCCGCGGCAAGGATGATAAGGCCATTGAATTTACCGTGACCCTGGAACGTGCCCTCATTGAAGTGCCGACCGTTAAATTCGGCATGATAGATGACGGCGGTGATACCGGATATCTGAAAATCATTGAGTTTACTCCGTTGACCCCGGACCGGGTGCAGGATGCCCTGGATTACTTTGAATCGCAGCATTACCGGCAGCTGATTATTGACCTGCGTGATAATCCGGGTGGACTTATTACCAGCGTAGAAGCCGTAGCAGATAAATTCATTGATGAAGGCGTGGTAGTCAGCACCAAGGGGCGGTATCCGCAGGATACAACCTCGTACACCGCAAGCCGTAAAAACACTACCATGAGAAAGGGTATTCCCATTGTGGTGCTGATTAACGGTGGTTCTGCCAGTGCCTCTGAAATTTTATCCGGAGCATTGAAAGACCACAAACTGGCATATCTGGTAGGAACAAGAACCTATGGTAAAGGTTCTGTACAGCAGCCTATTCCGCTGCCGTTCAACGACGGCATCAAACTGACCATTGCCCGGTATTATTCGCCCAGCGACAGCAATATCGACAAGGTAGGTATCCCACCGGATCTGGAATGTACCTTCAAGCCCATGACCGAAGAAGAAGCAGAGGCATACATTGCGCTTCTGAATGACGATGTGGTCAATACGTATGTGGAAGACCATCCGGATATGACGGAAGGACATATTGCCGAATACGCAGAAACCCTGTCCCAGACCTATAAAATGGATGTCCGCGACCTGCGCCGCATCATCAGGCTTGCCGTGTATAAATACAAAGGTGACGCCCTGTATGACCTTGATTACGATGTACAGCTGATTACGGCTCTTGAAACAGTACGCAGTGAACAGTATGGCGAACTGCTTGCTGCTTCCAGAACCCTGAAGGAACTGGAAATTGAGCGGGAGCAGATGCAGGATCAGGAACAGGATGCCGAATGAGACAGTTTGTCTGTTCACAGAAGCCGAAAAAAGACGGTTCTGTCATCATAACGGGTAAGGATTACCTGTATTTAAGCCGGTCACTGCGGCTGCGCATTGGGGACGTAATAGATGTTTCCTTTGCTGACGGCGCTCTGTGTGCCATGCAGGCCCAGCGGATTACAAAAAAGGAAGTAGTTCTGGTGCCAGCGGCAGTCACTGAAAATGACGATACCCGGGCTAAAGTGCAGGGCGTCGTTGCCGGCAAGGTGCAGGAATCTCTTGAAGGGGTACCCCAGTACTGGCTGTTTCAGTTTCTGCCAAAGACACAGAAGATGGACCAGATTGTCCGGCAGGCAACGGAATGCGGGGTGCATACCATTGTGCCGGTCATCAGTGAATTTACGGTGCGGGGCAGTGAACCTCCCCGGACGGAACGCTGGGAGCGGATTATTAAAGAAGCCCGGCAGCAGAGTGGTTCGCCGGTGGCAACCCGTATCCTTGATGGTGTGAGCGTTACTGAAGCCCTGGAGTTATGGAATGCCCACTGCCAGGAAGAAAACCGGAAACCCTGCGGTTTTGTGCTGCATGAAGATCCGGAATATGGACTGAAGGCTCTGATTGAGGCTGCAGATGACCATGGGGACCAGAAATCCGTGGCGCTGGCAGTCGGCTGTGAAGGTGGCATCAGTCCGGCAGAACTGGACGCTCTGTATCAGGCAGGGTTCCGGAATGTACATTTTGCTACAAACATCCTGCGGGCGGAAACGGCAGCCATTTATGGACTGGCAGTTCTGCAGCAGCTTTTTGCATATAAAAAATAGAGGGGTTCTCACATGGGTGGTGGAGTAGAACGCATTGATATTCTGGGAATTCCGGTAGACGTGGTATCGCCGGAAGACCTGGAGAAAACCATTTTCCGTCTTCTTGATGAAGCCGGAACCAAACAGATCATCTTCCTCAATATCTGGAAACTGATCCGTGCAACACATAGTCAGGAATATGCCCAGTGCGTTAAAAGCGCTGCACTGGTTCTGCCTGTTTCAAAAAGTATCCTCAAGGCTGCCAAATTCCTGAAACAGACGGTGCCGTACCGGTACAGTCCCTTTGATACCCTCATCAGAATCCTGACTTCCCTGGAATCACGGTATAAAAGCCTGTTTTTGCTGGGTGGCCATAAGAGCAGTCTGTTGAATGCCCAGCGGAATATCCAGTCCACCTATCCCGGACTGCAGGTTGTCGGCCGGTATGTAGGCTATTTCCCAAAAGCAGCAGAGAAAAATGTCATAGAAGGTATTTACAAGGCAAACCCATCGCTGGTTCTGGTTTGTGATGGTCTGCGCCACGGTGAACTGTGGCCCTATGAACGGCGTAATCAGTTTGGTTCCAGCTTCTTTATTTACAATAAGGATGCTATTGATATTCTTTCGCTCCGGAAAAAACGGCTTTCTAAAACCACCTTTGACCGCGGTCATGAAGCCTGGACAGAACTGGGACATAATCCGCTCCGCATTTTCCTGATTATCCCGTATATGGGATTCAAAATCCGGCTGTTGTGGTGGCGGTTGTTCAAGTTAAAGAAAGTGCTGCTGGCTCAGGCCGCTGCCCGCGAACAGGCAGAAGCCGGAATGCAGAAAAACTGATCAGTTTTCAGCTTCAGAATGATTTTTGCCAGCTAAGCCGGCTGCCTTGGTGAAGGTTTTCTCCAGGTAGGCGGCTTCGCTTTCTGAAAGAACGGCCCGTGACAGTACATCGCGCCAGAATTCCTTCATTTCTGCCTTTCCCGTTACCTTGAAAAAACCGATTTTTTCCAGGTTTTCTACAATCGAGTCTGTAGTTGCATCAAGCCGGTCCAGGGTAATGGGTACATATCCCTTAAATGAAGCCGTTGCTGTATGACGGTACAGGGTATAGCAGATAATCTGTACTGCGTGAGACAGGTTCAGTGAACCAAAATCAGGATGCGATGGTATATTAACGCCGATGGAGCATTCTTCCAGCTGTTCATCGGTAAGGCCGGTACGTTCGTTGCCAAAGATAACGGCAATTTTTCCTTCCGGTGCTTTTGAAACGGCATCTGCAAATTCTTCCGGCGTTACCAGCCAGGACTTACGTCTTTTTCCCCGGCGGCGGGTGGTGCCGGCAGCCATGATACAGTCAGCGGTGGCTTCGGTTATGGAATCAAAAAATTCGGCATTCTCCCAGATATATGCGGCATGAATAGCCAGAATCCGTACTTTTTCATCATCATATTGATCCCTTCTGCCGATAATCCTAAGGTGGGTAATACCCATGTTTGCCATTGCCCGGCAAGCTGAACCGATATTACGGCTTTCGTCAGGATTCGTTAAAATTACACATATATCGCCTAATTTCATGGTAGGGATGATACGTGGTTTTAAAGTTTGACACAAGCAATTTTATTGTTATACTATGAAAATAAGGATTTGATAGGCTCATGATTAACAACAATTTGATCCCAGGATTCAACGACGAGAAAGACGACAGTCTCAAAATTTCTCTTGAAAAAGCTGAAGGTATAGATAATGGTTTAATCATGTATCTCAATGGATACATTGATACCTATAATTCCAGTTTCTTCCAGAAGCGGGTTACTAAAGCTGTTGAAGCAGGTTATACCAACCTTATTTTTAACTGTGCTGCTTTGAATTATGTTTCTTCTACCGGTATTGGTTCTTTTACAGCCTTCCTCAAGATGGTAAAACCAAAAGGGGGAGACATTGTTCTTCTTGAAATTCAGCCAAAGGTATATGAAGTATTCCAGCTGCTTGGTTTCTCACAGTTCTTTACCATCAAGGATACTCTTGAAGAGGCTCTCAGTTTCTTCAGACAGGAACCTGTTGATGCAGGAACCATTTTCCCGAAAATCTTCTCTTGTCCGGTATGTTCAAAGAAACTGAAGGCAACAAAAGCCGGTCGTTTCAGATGTTCAGAATGTAAGACCATTCTGGCTATTGATGCACAGGGACAGGTATTCCTGGGATAACGACAGTTTTATTGAAGTACGGTAGTACCATGGAAAAGGCCACGTATAGCACGTGGCCTTTTTTGTTTTTCAGGGCATCCGGGCAGTTTTCCACAGGGGCAGGGGCCAGAATGGGAAAACTTGTGGAAAACTTTGGGACGGATTGGGGAAAAGTGTGGGAAAACTTGGTATGACAGCAGGTGTCATATCCTGCATTCTGAAAATCAGATGTAAATTATCTTAAAATCTTAATCTTTTCTATATATTTTCTATAGTTTTTAACCATTTTTACAGAGCCTTGATTTTACTGGCTTGGCACGTGTCAAGCGAAATTTTCATTTTTTTTCTGGGATTACTTGTGGAAAACTTGTGGAGAGACCCCAAGAGAAGCTAGTAAAATCGGTATTTTAGACCGGTTTTGTGTAAAAAAATCCGAAAAAAATTTTTTCCGTTTTACAGGAAAGAACCACGGTCCTGCAGATAAAATGGTCATTTGTTTGCACGGTAAAGTTCATCAGTGTATACTTTTTATCATGCGTATAGAGAAAATCGGTAAAATTATCCTTACCTATTTTGAGGAGCTGTTCGTATTTACTCTGGTGACCATGTTCATCTACATGTACATCCAGATGTCTTATGACGTAAATACTGCAGTCCGCGGGGAATTTTTCAACCTTTCCTTATTTCTGGAAGGCATGTTTTACCTGCTTCCTGAAATTTCCATCTGTACGCTGCTGTGTACCATGTTTTACCTGATCCGCCATGATCATTCCTTTGGGGAATTCATAACAGGGTACCTGATTCTCTGTTCCTTTATCTGGGCACTGTTGGTTCCGCTCTGGCACATCAAATTCCCGTCCTTCCGCTATGTCGTTCTGTTCCGGGATTATGAAGATGCCGTTGTTACCCAGTTTCTCACCATACCGCCGTTATTCCGGTACTTTGTTGACCGCTGCACCATCATTCATCAGATTGCCTATATCGTTGCCGAACGGGGCTATCTGGGCTGGTGGATTGTATCGCCCTTTGGCCTTGCCATATCCTGTCTGGTATGCTTGACCCGCATTTCAACCTGGCGGTTACTCAACGTTTTCATCATCATATTGTCCTTTATCGCGCTGGTTGTATCCAACAGTTATTTCTTTGATCCGCGATTTCTCGCGTCGATAGACTTGTTCTCACAGTTGGGATACTGGGTACCCTTTATCTTCAATATCCTTGTCAGTATCGTCTGTATCTGTATTGCGGTTACCTGCAGGGCCTTCCGCCGCAGCAACCCTAACCGGGAGGACATTCTGTGAAACAGGTATTAAAGCCACTCAGTATTACCGGCATCTACAGTCTGATTGTTTTTATCGGCTGTGTTATTGCGGGATTTTTCACGACAGATGTCCGTGCCGTTCTGCCGCCTGATACCTTTGGCATAAAACTGCTGACCGGCCAGGCGTATTTCATGAGCCTGTTTCCTGCCGTCCTGACGACCGGATTCCTTCTGGGATTTGCGATGATGTTCGGAACCAAACGGGTAGGTACCCAGAAGGCCTTTTCCCATGACAGTTTCCGTAATTTCAGGATTGTGCTGCTGTATGCCATGGCCTTTGCCATTCTGGCGTTCTGCGCCAATGAGGTTGGGCTCATTTCATATAACCATGCCATAGAAAATGCCAAAATCCGCCGGCGGAATTACAACGAATATATCCAGGTAACCCAGGATCACATGAACGATGGTGAGTTAAGCCTGGCGGCATACTATCTGAAAAGTGCCTGGGAACTGTATCCGTCTTCTCCTGAAGTGGCCCGGCTGGACCGGGAACTGGAGGCACTGCAGGCTTCTGAAAAAATTGAACCGGTGGTGCTGTATGACGATGGTCCGGTGTATGAAGAAGTCATGAATACCAATGAAGGACAGCGGGATGCGCTGGATTACCTTGATTCTGCCCGTCAGGCGTTTTCAGAAGAACGGTATATTGATGCCCATTATTTTGCTACCCTGTCTGCAGCTGCTGCCGGCGAAGGGGATGCAAACTGGGATCTTGCCAGACAGATTGCCGCAATGGCATGGAATATGCTGCAGGTTCCGGTGGATTCCGTAACTCCGGACGGCATAGCCCTGTTCAGTGATAAAATGCGGGGATACGAAGCTCTTTCCCGCGGGGACATTATCGAAGCCTATAACATTTACAGTCAGCTTCATGCAGATTATCCTGCTGATGCTGAAGTTGCCCGGTATTTTTCCATTGCCCGGGAACAGCTGGAAAGTGTCTATTTCTATACCGATGAAACCGATGATTTACGGACCTTTGAGTCCTCTCAGGGTGTATTTTTCAGCCTGACCAATGAAGACGGCTCAAAATCAGATTACTACATCAGCGGCATTACCGTCATAAAGGATTCTTCCCGCATGATACAGTACCTGCGGAATCTTTCCGTCATCAATTATGACCAGCATCATAATGCTGTTTCATCGTATACGGTTCCTTATGCCAAGATGACCGCAGAGCCGGTGAAATATGGCCGTAAAAGCCGGTATGAACCGTTCCTTACGCTGGTAAGCGTAGACCGCAATGATTCCCACAACCGGCTGTACCCCGTATATTCATTCAACCGGGATGACACTCCGGTGCCTACCCATCTGCAGCTGCCCATGAGCTATACGGATTTCAACCTGATCTGCCGGGCTTCATC
The DNA here is from genome assembly GCA_024413635.1 of Treponemataceae bacterium. Lineage (GTDB taxonomy): Bacteria > Spirochaetota > Spirochaetia > Treponematales > Treponemataceae > Treponema_I. Next base: position 7,266 of record JAKSTT010000059.1, read on the forward strand.
CGGTCCGGACGGGCTTGCCATTGCACAGCTCTACGTCTTCTCCCAGAAAGCAGAAGATTTCGGCTATTCAGGAGAAATGTTCTACGTACCGTTCCTGCACCGTATTCTGTTCCCGCTGGAAATGCTCATTCTGTTCATGATGGTGGGCCTGATGGGATTCCGGTACCGCCTGCTGCCGGGCCGGGTGTTCAAGTTCCGCTGGATTGTAACCTTCCCCGTGTTTACGGTTATCCTGTACCCGCTGATGAATATCCTGCTCTATTTCTTTGACTCAATAAACCTGGTGGGGTACAACTGCTACAATACGGGATTCCTCCCCATTGCCATTGTGGTGCAGCTGCTGTTCCTGCTGTGGTGCTGCTTCCTCTTCGTCAGTGCCCGCGGAGAATAAAAAAAAAGCCTGCCGGCTTCCGTTCCGCAGTTTCCTGCAGTGCGGTACCTGTGGCAGGCTTTTTTTATTTCTGAAGCTGCATGCTCAGTTGTCGCAGCGGGTAATGTGTGCGCCCAGTGACTGCAGCCGTTCTACCAGGTGTTCGTACCCACGTTCAATCTGGTACACGTTGCGGATAACGCTTTCTCCCTGGGCAGAAAGGGCTGCAATCAGCAGCGACATTCCTGCGCGGACGTCAGGAGAAACCAGTTCATCGCCATGCAGTACACAGGGGCCTGAAACAACGGCACGGTGCGGGTCGCACAGGGTAATGCGTGCTCCCATACCGATCAGTTTATCTACCCAGAACATACGGCTTTCAAACATCTTCTCAAAAATCAGCACCGTTCCGCTTACCTGGGTAGCAACAACGGTCATGACGCTGGTCAGGTCTGCCGGAAATCCGGGCCAGGGTGAGTCATCAATTTTCGGCGTCATACCGCCCAGATCCGTATCAACTACCATAGGCAGTCCGCAGGGAACCGTCAGGGTGGTACCATCAATATCCCAGTGGATACCCAGTTTACCGAAAGCCAGCTTAATGGGCCGCAGGTCTTTCGGGTTAATGTCTGTAATGGTAATGCTGCCTTTGGTTGCAGCTGCCAGACCGATGAATGAACCGATTTCCATAAAGTCCGGTCCGATGGTGTATTCACAGCCATGCAGCTGCTTAACGCCTTCAATGGTCAGAATGTTTGATCCGACACCGGAAATCTTTGCGCCCATACTGTTCAGCATGTTGCAGACATCCTGCACATGGGGTTCGCTGGCTGCATTGGTAATGATGGTGGTGCCTTCTGCCAGGGAAGCTGCCATAACGGCGTTTTCTGTTGCCGTTACTGAAGCTTCATCCAGGAAGATATCTGCACCAATCAGCTTATTAGCCGTAAAGATGAAATGTCCGTTGGCCTTGATGTTTACACCCAGTTCCTGCAGTGCAAGAAAGTGGGTATCAACGCGGCGGCGTCCGATAACATCACCTCCGGGCGGTGCCATGATGCATTTGCCGTGGCGTGCAACCAGCGGTCCTGCAAACAGAATGGAACCTCTGATTTTCTTTGTAAAGGTTGCCGGAATTTCCGGGGTTTCAATTTTTGCAGCCTGGATTTTCCAGCTGTTCGGTCCGTTTGGAGTAACATCTGCACCCAAGGAGCGCAGAACATCAAGCATTACTCTGGTGTCTTCAATTTCCGGAATCCTGTTCAGGATTACCGGTTCGTTGGTAAGTAACGAAGCCGCAATACAGGGAAGTGCAGCATTTTTATTTCCGCTGGCTTTAATGGTTCCCTTAATGGGGAACCCGCCCTCAACGTGATATTCAACCATGTAATTTCCTTTTATTCGGCCCACAGGCCAACAAGTGCTACAATTACTTTTTCGGCAGAATACATTTGATTTAAAGAGCACCATTCAAAACGGGAGTGGAAATTGTGGCCGCCGGTATACATGTTTGGAGTAGGAATACCCATTTCGGTCAGCCGTGAACCGTCAGTACCGCCGCGGATAGGGGCAAATACCGGTTCAACTCCAACGGCCTTAACGGCACGGACCAGTTTGTCCAGAACTTCCGGAGCTTCATCCAGTTTTTCCTTCATGTTCAGATACTGTTTTGTGTGGGTTACCTTCACCTTTCCGCCGGGGAATTTTGCTTCAATGGCTGCAGCAAAAGCATCAATGGCAGCAAGGCGGCGCTTCATGTTTTCCATGGTAAAGTCACGGACAATGAGGGCTACAGATGCCTTTTCAACTTCACCGGAAATACCCATGGGGGCATAGAATCCCAGGTATCCGTCAGTAGCTTCCGGTGCTTCATTCTGTGGCAGCAGGTTTACAAAAGCAGAAGCCATGGTAACTGCGTTTACAAAGTCAGGACGTGCGCTTCCCGGATGTTTTGAAATACCGGTAAATTCAATTTCACTTTTCCATGCGGTAAAACATTCACATTCAACTTCACCGATATGGCCGCCGTCAAAGGTGTAGCACTGCTTGCTCTGCATCCAGTCAAGAGGAACAAAGTCCATGCCGTGGCCGGTTTCTTCATCAGGCGAAAAGATGATTTCAACGGGACCGTGCTTGATTTCCGGATGGGAAATGATTTCTGCTGCAGCAGTCATAATCTCTGCAATACCGGCTTTATCATCGGCACCCAGCAGCGTGGTACCGTCACTGGAAATAACGGTTTCACCAACAGCCATCTTCAGGAATGCATCTTTTTCCGGATCCAGGGTAAATCCGTCTTTCAGCTGGATAACGCTGCCATCGTAGTTTTCATAAATCTGTGGCTGAACATCCTTGCCGCTTACATCGCTGGCAGTATCCATATGAGCCAGGAATCCGACTGATGGCATGGATTCATAACCGGCAGATGCAGGAATGCGGGCACAGACATAGTTGTGGTCCGTTACCATGACATCCTGTGCGCCAATGGCAGTCAGTTCTTCTTTCAGCATGGCAGCCAGGTCACGCTGGTTTTCGCTGGACGGGATTACACCGGCATCAGCCTTTTCAGGATCACTGGTGGTCCATACCTTTACGTACCGTACAAAACGGTCCAATAATGCTTTTTCTGTTTCGTTCATATAAGTAATTCCTCCCTTGATTTGTTACTTCTGTTCATCATTCCATGTGCGCCAGGCATTCATGGCGGCACACATCAGGCCGTGGATATACGGCGGTTTTCCCATATTCCGCAGGACCTCTGATTTCGGAACGGAAAGATACTCCACATATTCATCATCATCAAGATGCTGTGCACCTTTTTTTACCAGATTGCGTGCAAGAAAAAAGTGCACGGTATTGCCGTTGATGGCAGGATTAGGACTCACCGCTCCCAGTTTTACCAGGTCTTTTGTGGTGTATCCGGTTTCTTCTTCCAGTTCGCGGAGTGCTGCAGCTTCAGGAGCTTCTCCCGGATCAATAACCCCTCCGGGAAACTCGATGCTGAGGGTACGGGCTCCGTGGCGCCACTGTTTAACCATAAGGAATTCATCATCCTTTTCGGCAATGGTAATTACCCAGTCGGGTGCCTGCAGTACGATGTAGTCTGCCGTCAATCCGTCCGGAGACCTGCTTTCTATGCTTTCCAGCGTACCGATTATGGTTTTGCTTAAGGTTGTTACTTTACCCGTGGGGGTCCAGCTGAGATTTTTTTGACAATTCCCGTTATTGGCCATATCCTAAGTATACAGCAAATGTCTTAGTAAAAAACACTTATAGGAGGTTTCTATGGCAGTTATTACTATCGCACGTCAGGTAGCAGCTTTAGGTGATGAGGTTGCAAGAGCACTCGAAAAAGAAATGAACTATCGGTTTGTCGATAGAAAATATATTGAAAAACGTATTGTTGAACTGGGATTCCCCGAAGAAAAACTGAAGAAGTACGATGAACGGAAGCCGGGGTTCTTTGCATCTCTGGCTAAAGACCGTGATGAATACCTCGATTATCTGCAGACCGCTATCCTAGAAGCAGCCTCAGAAGGAAATGTCATCCTGATCGGCCGCGGGGCTTTCTCCATTCTTGAAAAGGTACCGAATCTGGTAGCCGTACGGTTTGTTGCCAAGACAGAAGTCCGGATGGAACGCCTGAAGAATGAGTTCAGCTGGAACGATAAACAGGCCATGCAGCGCATAGAAGAAAGCGATGCAAACCGTCTGGGATTCCACAAGAGTTTCTTCAATCTGGTAAATGATGATCCAACCCATTACCACATGACATTGAATACCGGTATGGTATCAGAATCTGATGCAGCCGGAATCATTGCCGATCTGGTAAAACGTCTGGTTACGGAAGAAAAGGAAGCTGCCGGAAAGGTAAAGATTGCAGAACTGTATGCTGCCCAGAAGGTTGTAAATTCCCTGGTATTTGAACACCATCTGGCCATTAACTTCCTGCGTGCCGTCATTGATGGCGACAAACTGGCTCTGCAGGGTGTTGCAGATTCCCAGGCTCTGGCAGAAAAGGCCGTATACCTTGCCCAGCAGATGATGCCGGAGAAAAAGGTAGAATCATGCATCAGTATCGTGCAGGATTTCAAGGCGTATCCGTAATCAGATTCGTACTTTATAACGAAAAAGCGGTCAGAAATGGCCGCTTTTCTTTCATAACACGATTTTTATTGACTTAATCAGTATTTTTACTAATATTTTCTTATTATGACTAAAGCGGATAAATTCACCAGTGTACGTCTTGTATTTGCACCGGTTTTCTTTTTGATGTACATGATTCCAGTTTGGACCGGACATCTTGGTTTTGTTTCAGCACTTCTGATGCTTCCACTTCTTGGATTTGCAGAATTTACGGATTTTCTTGACGGTTTTTATGCCCGCAAGGAAAACAAGGTAAGTGATTTCGGTAAACTGTTTGATCCCTTTGCAGATGTCATCCTGCACCTGACCGCTTTCTTCTGCTTTGCCATTACCGGGTATATGCCCTGGATTCTCCTTATGCTGGTATTCTATCGTGAATTCGGCATGCTCTTTATCCGTCTTATTGCAGTAAGTAAGGGAACTGCCATTGCAGCCCGTAAAGGCGGAAAAGCCAAGACCGTAATCTACATTACCGGTATTATTTTCTCTTTGCTGTGCGAATCAGTGGTACGCCTGGGCTTTGAAGTATCCGGCATTATCGGATACGCAAAAATGGTGTCTCTGGCACTGTTTACCATTGGTACCATTGCGTCATATCTGTCTTTTGCCGATTACATCAAAAATTTTGGAAAAATTTTAAAAAGCTGATTGACAAAAAGATGGGGATGGTGATACATTCTCTCTCGCTGATGCAGCAGACCTGCTGCTGACAAGCACTGAAAAAAAATAAATCAAGAATCTTGAAAAAGTTCTTGACAAGATAAATGAAGTTGTGATAACTTCTTCATCACGCGCCACTGAGAAAAACAGTGCGGCGCAACGAGATGTTTGAAAATAAACAGGGAAGGAAAG
>JAKSTT010000006.1 GCA_024413635.1 Treponemataceae bacterium
CGGGATGACATCAGGAACTGTCCTTTCGGGACGGTTCCTTTTTTTTATCTGAAAACTACTGCAAACATTACGGTTTTTTGATATAGTGTGCCCATTACTGCGTGATAGTCCATTCACACGCACATTAACTCTTATGGAGATTTGACAAATGAAACGAAGGGCACTTTTGAGCGTCTTTGTAAAAGACGGCATTTTGGATCTGGCACAGTATCTTCACAGTGCAGATTGGGAAATCTTATCAACTGGCGGAACCGCACGTTACCTGACCGAAAACGGCATCCCGGTAACTGACGTATCAAGCGTAACCGGCTTCCCTGAATGTCTGGACGGCCGTGTAAAAACACTGCATCCTGCTATCCACGCAGGTCTTCTGGCTATCCGCTCAAACGAAGAACACATGAGCAAAATTGCAGAGCTTGGTGTTCAGCCCATCGACCTGGTTTGTGTAAACCTGTATCCATTCTTTGAAAAAGTACAGGCCGGCCTGAAATTTGAAGAAACCGTAGAATTCATCGACATCGGCGGACCAACCATGATCCGTGCCGCTGCCAAAAACTTCCAGGATGTTATCGTTCTGACTGATCCTGCCGACTATGCAGAAACCATTGAAGGCCTGAAAGCCGGCAACGTACCGTTTGAATTCCGCCGCAAGCTGGCCGGTAAAGTTTTCAACCTGACTTCTGCATACGATGCTGCCGTAAGCCGCTTTATGCTGGAAGAAGAACTGCCAGCCTACTACGACATGCCACTGGTTAAGGCTCAGGAACTGCGCTACGGCGAAAACGGTCACCAGAAAGCAGCCCTGTACACTCTGGCTGATAAAAAAGGCGCTTTTGCCGGCATGAAACAGCTGCAGGGTAAAGAACTTTCCTACAACAACATCCGCGACCTGGACGTTGCATGGAAAGGTGTATGCGCATTCAACCGTTTCGTAAAGGAAGCTAAATCTGTTTCCGGAACTGACTACTCAGCCTGGAACGGAATCATCGCCGGTAAAGATGCAGACGGCAACAAAGCTTGTCCTCAGGGAACTCCTGTTACCGCAGAATTCGGCGAAGCTTCAAAATCAGTATTCACCATTGCCCTGAAACACAACACTCCCTGTGGTGCTTCTCTGGGAAACACCGTTCTTGAATCATACAAACAGACCTATGACTGCGACCCGGTATCAATCTTTGGTGGTATCGTAGGTTGTTCTGCCGTAGTAGATAAAGCTGCTGCAGAAGAAATGGTAAAAACCTTCCTTGAAGTAATCGTAGCCCCCGGCTTTACTGATGAAGCTCTTGAAGTATTTGCCGCCAAAAAGAACCTGCGCGTTGTCATTGCAGAAGTTGCAGCAGACGATGACTGGGAATGCATGGCCGTTGCCGGTGGCCTTCTGGTACAGAACCGCGACAACAACCTGTTTGAAAAATGGGATATTGTTACCAAAGCAAAACCAACCCAGCAGCAGATTGATGAAATGGCATTCGGCATGACGGTTGCCATGTTTGCCAAATCAAACGCTATTCTGGTTATCAAGAACCGCACTGCTTACGGTATCGGTTGTGGCCAGACCAACCGCATCTGGGCTGCAGAACAGGCTCTGTCACGTGCAAAAGAAAAAACCGATGCACTTGGACTGGGAACTGCCGAAGTATTAATCAGTGATGCATTCTTCCCGTTTGCAGACTGTGTAGAAAAAGCTCACGAATTCGGTATCAAAGCCATTGTTCAGCCTGGTGGATCAATCCGCGACCAGGAATCAATCGATGCCTGTAACAAATACGGTATCGCAATGGTTTTCACTGGTACCAGACACTTTAAACATTAATTAATTGCAGACAGGGCGGCAGTTACTCGCGGCCCTGTCCGCGAAGGCAGATCATGTTATTCAGACTTGCAGCGCTGCTGCGCCCTTACTTTGGTCCTGCACGGCTTTTACAGTCCTATACCGTGCTTATTACCCTGGCCCTGTATATCGGCTATCTTGTTACTTACTGGCTTCTTCCAAAATTCTACGATAAGCTGCCCCATGACCGTGGCCGCGAATTTACCGCTGCTGCAGCCCTGGCAAAAGGTAAACCAACGGGTAGTGGTGTTGTATTCATCTCTATTTTCGTATTGATCTGTTTTCTCTTTGCTCCCCTCAGCTGGGTGCAGACCGTTATCATCATCCTTACCTGGTTCACCATGCTTACCGGCTATCTTGATGACCGCAGTACCACCAGCTGGGGTGAATATCGTAAGGCATTCCTGGACCTGGTAGTTTCAGTAGCTGCAGCCGTTGTCCTGTACTACGGACTCCGTGATGAAAACGGCGCCATCAGTTACTGGCTGCCCTTTACCTCAAAGACCCTGACCGTCTGGCCCTGGCTGCACATCTTGATTTCTACGGTGCTCATCTGGGCATCCATCAATACCACCAACTGTACTGACGGCGTAGATGGACTTTCTTCAACGCTGGTACTTATTGCCCTTATTACCATGGGCGTTATTTTCTATTTCATCCTGGGACACAAGGATATTGCCGCATACCTGCTGGTTCCGCATCTGGAAGACGGTGCCAAATGGGCAATCATTACCTTTGCGCTGGCCGGAGTACTCATGGGGTATCTGTGGCACAACGCATTCCCCAGCAACGTCCTCATGGGTGATGCCGGTAGCCGTGCACTGGGATTCTTCATTGCCGTTACCGTAATCGTCAGCGGAAATCCATTCCTTATTCTGGCAACATCAACCGTTATTTTTATAGATGGTGGACTGGGGCTTCTGAAAGTAGCACTGATGCGCTTCTGCAAAATCAAGATTTTCCAGAAAGTCCGGTTCCCGCTGCATGACCACGTACGCCAGGTTCACGGCTGGTCTCCTACCCATGTACTGGTAAAGTTCATGATCCTGCAGCTGCTCTGCACCGTTGCAGTCATCGGACTGATTTTCAAAATCCGGTAAGCCTTATTTCCGTTTCAGAATAAGCAGCGTTACATCGTCCTCAAAAGAATCGCTCATGGTAAAGCGTTTCAGGGAACGGACGATGGCGTCTGCCACATCCTGGGCGCTGGATGCCGGGTTATCATACAGCGTCTGGCTGGCAACTTTTTCAATCATATCCCGTCCGTACTGGATACCGTGAGGGTCCGTTGCTTCCGTAATACCATCGGTATACAGTATCAGCACGTCGCCATTCCTGATTTTGATTTTTGTAACGGCAAAAGAAGTATCAAGGTCTGCAAATCCAATCATTCCATACTGCACGGCATCATCCGGTGGCATCAGGAATTCAGATTCCTGGATACCGGTATGAATCAGGATCGGGGGCTGGTTTCCGGCGCCTGTCAGTTCACAGCCGCCGTCAGGACTCAGACGGACCATGGATCCGACCAGATAATTTTCAATATCGCCTTTCTGGGCAATAATGGACTTCGACATATTGGTCAGCACCTGGTTCAACGGCTCGTCCATGTCAAAACAGTTCTCTATGATGGTCTTGCACAGCATGGTTACCAGTCCTGCTGCAAGTCCGTGACCTGAAACATCAAACAGTGCCATTCCCTGTAACGTACCGTCACTGATGAAAAAGTCAAAGAAATCTCCGGAAACCCCGCCGGCCGGCTGCAGGTGATACCCCAGTTCCCAGTTATCAAATTCCGGCAGCTGCTTGGGAAAAAAGTTCTTCTGTACGTTCAGTGCATAATCCAGGTCATCTTTATTTCGCTGGATCTGTACTTCAAGGGCCTGGTTTGTCTTAATCAGGTCTCGGGTACGGTCCTGTACCTGTTTTTCCAGGGAGGTATTCAGGGATTCAATTTCATTGTACAGATAATTCAGACGGTAGCTCAGGATAATCAGGTTCAGGAGAATGGTGAACTGCCAGCCGTAAATGGTGTAAATTGGCCGTGATTCATCCTGAAAGATGATGTGTACGAAAAAGTCTGCAATAACGGTAATGGTTACCGGATAGAAGGAAGCAAGAATTGAACGTAACTGTACGGTGCCACGGATAACACCGGTAACAAAGGGCCACACTGCGAACATAATCTGTAAGCCGACAAACAGGAAGAAGAACGGAAGTGACCGGGTGTAGCTGTAGAAATCCGGAATGGCATACAGAACGGCAATAGGTGCTATGACTATGGCCAGCCGGACCAGGAGGATGTTTTCCGTAGCCGGTTCATGGATGGCCTGCCGGATATAACTGGTAGCAAAGAAACAGGTAATGAGGGCGCAGCTGATTTCAAAGGTTTTGTTGAAATTCAGCAGACTCATCAGGTCTGAATTGATGCTGGGAATTTCGCTGACGAAAAAAGGAACGAGGAAGAATGCCGTAAAGGCATTGACCAGGGCGTAATACAGATTTTCCTTTGACTTGGGCCGTGACAGGAACTGGAAGAAATAGAACAGGGAAATGAGGAACATGAAGAAACTGAAAATTTCATTGATGCGTGAATGATAAAAGTTTTCACGGCCCTTAATCTGGTTTACTTTATCGGATGGTCCGATAGCACACTGTGAATAGAGTCCGCCGGTTCCTTCAAGGTACAGTTCTACGATAATCCGGTTTGATTCGTGTATGTTCAGCATGTGGTCGCTGAGCTGATAGGCACGGGCACCGTATCCTGCCGTAAACAGGTTGGGCGGAAACTTGCCGCCACCGCCAATGAACTTGCCGTTCAGGTATACCCGGTCTGCAATTCGTGCGCGGCCCAGATAAAATGACGTATCAGTATCATCAAAGTCCGCCGGAACGTCAAAATCAGTTATCAGGAAAATAACGCCACGCTGCTCCGGCAGTTTTTTATACAGGTGATACAGTTCTTTTTTATCCTGAATGGGAGTAAAGGAAGATTCATCAGTAATATCCGTCGTCCAGTACCAGTTACTGTCCAGCAGGATGAAGCCGTCCCGGGGCAGATTGCTGCAGGAACAGCACAACAGGGTGAGCAGGATGAGGATACTGATAGTGATGATCTTTTTGATATTCACAAAAACAGTATAGCACGGATTGTCGGTTTCGCAGTATGCAGTGATGACTCTTTGGAGTATAATGGGCAGACACTCATCATACTATTTATTGGAGGCTCCCATGAGCGAGTCATGTTCACATAACTGTGAAAGCTGTGGATCAAACTGCGCAAGCCGCGAAAAACCACAGAGTTTTCTTGAAAAACCACATGAAAAAAGCCATATCAAAAAAGTAATTGCCGTTGCCAGCGGTAAAGGCGGCGTCGGCAAATCATTTGTTACGTCATATCTTGCTGTTCTGATGAACCGTCTGGGATACAACGTTGGTATTCTTGATGCTGATATTACCGGACCTTCAATTCCCTGTGCCTTCGGTCTTACTGAAAAAGCCGGCGGTGACGATACGGGCATTTACCCGGTTGCTACCGGCAAGGGTATTAAAGTTATGTCACTGAACCTGCTGCTGGAAAACGACAGTGATCCGGTTGTATGGCGTGGTCCTGTTATTGCCGGTGCCGTAAAACAGTTCTGGACTGACGTAATCTGGGGCGACATTGATTATCTGTTTGTTGATATGCCTCCGGGAACCGGGGACGTTCCGCTGACGGTATTCCAGAGTCTGCCGGTAGACGGTATCGTTATTGCTACCTCACCACAGGAACTGGTTGGCATGATTGTAGAAAAAGCCATGAAAATGGCCAACATGATGAACATTCCGGTTCTTGGCCTGGTAGAAAACATGAGCTACGTAAGCTGCCCTGACTGCGGAAAGAAAATCGAAGTATTCGGCAAAAGCCACATTGATGAAATTGCCCAGAAATACGGCGTAAAAACCGCCGCCCGTGTACCTATTGATCCGTCCATCGCCTCAAAAGCCGACGGCGGCCAGATTGAAACCGTAGACGGCACCTGGCTTGACGGTCTGGCAGAAATGCTGAAGGAACTGAGTAAATAACACAAGCGCCGGGGGAGGGGAGCATATGGCAGACTGGTTTGAGAAATTCAAAGACATCGACAACGAAGGAAAACCCGAATCAAAATTCGTCCACCTTCACGTTCATTCTGACTACTCCCTTCTTGACGGTCACGGCAAAGTCCGTGACCTGGTACACCGCGCCAAAGAACTGAACATGCCGGCTCTGGCCTTAACGGACCACGGCAACATGTTCGGTGTCCTGAACTTTGAACACCTGTGCCACGCCAACGGCATCAACCCTATTGTCGGTTGTGAGTTCTACATGGCCTACGGCAGCCATCTTGAAAAAGAATCCGTGCCCTATGGCCGTAACGGCAAACATGCCAAATACTTTCACTTAATCCTTCTGTGCAAGAACCAGACCGGCTACAAGAACATGAGCTGGCTGTCATCCATTGCATTCCAGGAAGGATTTTACTACCGTCCCCGTATTGACTGGGAACTGCTGGAAAAATACCACGAAGGCTTAATCTGCTGCTCTGCCTGTATTGCCGGGGAAATTCCCCAGCTGCTGCTCTGCGGCCGTGATGAAGAAGCCTACGAAGTGGCAAAAAAATACCGCGACCTTTTTGGCCCTGATAACTACTACATTGAAGTACAGAATCACTTTCTGCAGGACCAGATTGAAGTTGCGCCCAAACTGGTGAAACTGGCCCACGATCTTGGCATCGGCCTGGTGCTTACCAACGATATCCACTATGTAAACAAAGAAGACGCTGAAGCCCAGAATGCTCTGGTTGCCATCGGACAGAAAAAGCCCCTGAAGGATGTTGAACCCATGGGCGGTCCTGAATGGTACATGAAAGATGAGCAGGAAATGGCCGGCGTCCTGAAAGATATTCCCGGTATTACTGATGCTGATATTCAGGAAGCCATGGATAACACGCTGAAAATTGCTTCCATGTGTGACCTGACCATCCACCAGTACAAAACCCAGGAACTGAAGGGCACCCTTCCGCGGTTTGAACTTCCTAAGGAATATCAGACCCATGGCGATGACTACCAGTCCAATCAGAACGACTTTGTCCGCCATATTGTAGAAGAGGGCTTAAAAAAACGGTATCCGGAAATTACCCCGGAAATCCGTGAACGTGCCGAATATGAAATCGGTATTATCTTCAGTATGGGTTTCTCCGGCTACTTCCTCATTGTATGGGAATTCATCAACTGGTCAAAATCCACCTGGGATACGGTTCATGACTGTCCCAAACCATATATTCCTATTGGTCCTGGACGTGGTTCCGGTGCCGGTTCCCTGGTTGCCTACTGCATGGGTATTACCGACATTGACCCCTTCAAGTTCGGTCTGATTTTTGAACGCTTTTTGAATCCTGAACGTGTATCAATGCCTGACTTTGACGTTGATATGGACTTCGATTACCGGCAGGACATCATCAAGCATACCCAGGACCTGTATCATCCTGAAAACGTTGGCCATATCGTAACCTTTGGTACCTTAAAGCCCAAAAACTGTATTGCCGACGTTGGCCGTATCCTTGAAATTCCACTGTCTGAAGTAAACATGCTGAAGGCCTGTGTGCCGGATAACCCTAAGGCAAAACTGAAGGACTGTTTTTCTGAGCCCACGGAAAAAATGCCTGATGGCGGACAGCTGATTCCCTATAAGGATGATCCCCGCTACCAGAAACTGTTTGAACTGGCATTGAAACTTGAAGGCTGTGTCCGCAATACTGGTCTTCACGCATCCGGAATGGTAATCGGCTTAACGCCGCTGCCGGACTGGGCTCCCGTTTTCAAGGACAACAAGACCGGTGAAGTTGCCGTTCAGTACACCATGGATATTATTGAACCCTGCGGTCTGGTTAAGTTTGACTACCTGGGGCTCAAGACTCTGTCCCTTATCCGCTACGCTGAAGACATCATCAACAAGCACCGGCCGGAAGGAACGCCGGAATTCAGTGTCAGCACCGTGCCTGATACGGATCAGGAAACCTATGACCTGTTCTGCCGCGGTGATACGGTAGCCATTTTCCAGTTTGAATCTCCCGGTATGCAGAAATGGATGCGCGTTCTGCACCCGGAAAAAATTACCGACCTGGTAGCAATGAACGCCCTGTACCGTCCGGGACCTATGGATTACATCCAGACCTTCGTAGACGGAAAGAATGACCCCAGTACCGTAAAATATCCGGACCCCTGTCTGGAAGGCATCCTGAAGGAAACCTACGGTGTAATGGTATACCAGGAACAGATCATGCAGGTTTCCCAGCGTATTGCCGGGTTCTCCCTTGGTGGTGCCGACATGCTGCGCCGTGCCATGGGTAAAAAGAAACTTGAAGTTCTGATGGGCAAGAAAGTTGAGTTTGAAGACGGAGCCATGAAAGAAGGCTTCACCAAAGAGCATGCGGATGAAATCTTTGAAATCATGATTCCGTTTGCAAACTACGGTTTCAACAAGTCCCACGCTGCTGCCTACACCGTTCTTGCGTATCGCACCGGCTACCTGAAGTGCCACTATGCGGCAGAGTTCATGGCTGCCAACCTGACCAACGAAATTACCTCTACCGATACGCTGCCTGAGTACATTGCAGAGTCCCGCCGCATGGGTATTCCCGTAGACGGCCCGGACGTAAACCGCTCGGACGTAAACTTTGACGTTATTGACGGCCATATTGTATTCGGTCTTCGCGGTATTAAGGGTGTTGGTGGAGCCGTTGCAGAAGAAATCGTCAATGAACGGGTAAAGAACGGTCCGTACCAGAGTTTCATGGACTTCCTGGAACGTGTTGCAGACCAGAAAATCAATAAACGCACCCTTGAAACCCTCATTAAAACCGGTGGACTTGACTGCTTTGGCATGAGCCGTCCCCAGATGCTGCAGAACATTGAAGGGGCAACAGCCTATGTAGATGCAAAGAAGGCTGCAAAGGAATACGGACAGGCCAGTCTTTTTGAAGACAGCGGTGAAAAGGAATTTGAAGATTACAAGTTTACCACCTGTGAAGACTGGAGTGACCTTGAAAAACTGGCCATCGAAAAAGAACTGATCGGTTTTTATATCTCCGGCCATCCTCTTGATGGCTACCGTGACATCATGAAAAAATGTGCCACACTTACTTCGGCCAACATTGCACAGGCTGCAGCCCAGGATAAGGCTGAAAACGCTGCCTGGGAGGCAAAACAGGGTAGTGGCGGACAGAACGGCGGTTACCGGCGCGAACGCCGCCAGCGGAAAAAGTGGGTTGCCATCGGTATGATACAGAATCTGCGGCCGTTTACTACAAAAAACGGTAAGCTCATGTGCTTTGGAAAAATGGGCGATTTTGACGGCCAGATAGACCTTACCTTCTTTGCCAACACCTGGGAACGGCTGGCGCCGCTGGTACATCAGGATTCGGTCCTGGCCTTCCGGGGAGAGGTAGACGGTACCCGTGACCAGCCCAGTTTCATGGTTGATGAAATTCTTGATATGAATGAGCTGGAACAGAAGTCCATTCAGGAAGTACATATTCTTCTGAAACCCGGCCAGTGTTCTGAACGCGACATGATGCAGTTCCGTGAGTTTTTATTTGGCTATAGCGGTAATTGCTTAGTATATTTTCATGTAGATACCGGTGGAAACCGGTACATCATCAAATGCGGTAACCTGACAAAAGTTCCTGCCACTGATGAATTCCTTGATGATATGCGCAGCCAGCCGCAAGTACGTGAAGTCTGGACTGCATAAGGAGTCTTTGAGTATGCTTCGTTTCCTTTTCAGAACCTTTTCAAGCGCTCTGTCTATTTATATGTTTCTCTGCCTTATCCGGGTATTCCTTACCTGGCTTCCGGAACTGAACCGTTCCCAGTTTGGCCGTATCCTGGCTGAAGTCTGCGACCCGTACCTGAACTTTTTCCGCCGCCTGCGGTTACTGCAGATTGGTGGACTCGATTTTTCACCGGTACTGGCACTGGGAGCCCTTACCCTGGTATCAAGTCTGTTCAGCGAACTGGCAGTGTACGGTGTATTCCGTATCGGCGTTATCCTTGCGTCCCTGCTGAATGTCTGCTGGTCACTGGTTTCCTCGCTCATCGGCCTCCTGAATATCCTGACCGCCATCCGTCTGGTATTCTTCCTCCTGAAGCGTGAGTCCTACACTCCGTTATGGAACAACATTGACCGTACCATTTATGCCGTTTCATCAAAAATTACCGGTCTCTTTGCAAGACTTACCCACAAACGTGGTGCCTATTCCTTTACGGTACAGCTGGTTATGGTCCTTGTTGCCGGTATTCTGGTACAGATCCTTGGCAGCATGCTTTTCGGCCGCATTGCCTATCTTATTGCCCAGCTGCCCTTCTGATGAAACTGAGAGAGATAGAAACTCCCGTATCAGCTGTTTCCGGTGTCGGCACCCAGACCGCAAAACTGCTGGCCAAACTGGGTGTCTTTACGGTTTCTGACCTGTTGACCCTGTGGCCCAGAAATTATGATGACCGGACCCAGCGCCGTCCTCTTGCCCAGTGGAATGAAGGCCGGGTACACACTATTGCCCAGGTACTGAACCATACCTGGTTTGGCTATGGCAAAATGAAAACGCTCCGCATCACCATTTCTGACGGCACTGCCCAGGCGGAACTGGTCTGCTTTAACCGGGGATTTCTGGAGAAAACCCTGACCATCGGGTCCATTGTTGCCGTTACCGGTCAGTTTGCGCCCCGGTACAACCAGCTGCAGTGCACCGCCTTTGATACCCAGGTTCTTGATCATCACGGGAATCTTGCAGAATTTGCCTCAAGCCCGGTTCCCAACTCAAAAGTCATCCCTGTGTACCCTTTGACGGCCGGACTGAATCAGGGTACGGTGCGGAAAGCCATTACGGCTGCCTTAAAGCAGTATGCCCGGGGAATTGATGATGAATTGCCCCAGACCGTCATTGCCCGGCGGAACCTGATGCATAAGCAGGAAGCTGTCTTTGCCATGCATCTGCCGGAAAACCTGGCACAGGCAGAAAATGCCCGGGCAACCTTTATCTATGAAGAACTCTTTCTGTTTCAGAAATCCATCATTTCTCAAAGCCAGGCACGGCGCCGCAGTGTGGAAAAAGCGCTGGCACTCCATGCCGGAAAAGCCGTGCTCTGGAATACGGATGAAACATCTGCAGAACACAGTGCTGCACAGAACAGTATCAGTCAGTTTGAGCTGACCCTTTCTCCCCGGCAGAAAGACCTGTATCACCGGTTACCCTTTGATCTGACTGATGACCAGAAGCAGGTTGTTATGGATATGAACCGGGATATGGATTTAAGCCACGGCTTCCGCGATGGCAGCCTGCAGTCTGATGATCCGTTCCATATGTCCCGCCTGCTGCAGGGTGACGTTGGCAGCGGTAAAACTCTGGTAGCTTTTTTTATGGCCCTGCGTACCGTTGATTATGGCGGGCAGGTAGCAATCCTGGCACCAACGGAAATCCTTGCAAAGCAGCATGCGCAGAATGCGGCAAAACAGCTGGAAGTTCTTGGGGTTCGGGTCGCATTTTTAACCGGTAATCTGACTTCGGCATCCAGAAAGCCGTTACTTTCTGCACTGAAGAATGGCGAAATTGATATTCTGATCGGAACCCATGCCCTGTTCAGCCAGAATGTGCTGTATAAGAACCTGCAGTTTGCCATTATTGATGAGCAGCACCGGTTTGGTGTTGTCCAGCGCAATGCCATTCTTGATAAGGGACGGCAGAGTATTGAAGGCAAAGGCCTTGCACCTGACTTTCTTCTGATGAGTGCAACTCCTATTCCCCAGACGCTGGCACTGACGGTCTTTGGAGACCTGGACGTCTGTACCATCAAAACCATGCCAGCCGGTCGTAAACCCATTGTGACCCACTTGACCCGTGAAGGCAACGAAACCCGGGTGTATGAAGCGGTCCGTTCGGAACTGAACGCCGGCAGACAGGCGTATTTTGTCTATCCCCTCATTGACCGAAATGACCACAGTCTTGATGAAGGCTTTATGGGCGATGGAGAATCATTTGATGATATGGAAACTGGTAGTGCCGGTGGAGAACGCAGCGGCAACAGACTGAAAAGTGCAACGGAAATGTTTGATTTCCTGCAGCATCAGGTGTATCCCGGATTCCGCTGTGCACTGATTCATTCTCAGATTGATGATGAAGAGCAGACCCGTATCCTGAAAGAATTCCGTGATGGAAAAATCCAGATTCTGGTTGCCACCAGCGTTGTTGAAGTAGGGGTAGATGTACCCAATGCCACCTGTATGGTCATTGAGTGTGCAGAACGTTTTGGCCTTGCTGCCCTGCACCAGTTTCGGGGCCGTGTCGGCCGTGGAGACGCACAGAGCCAGTGTTTCCTCATTTACGGGGAAAAGCTTACGGAACTGGGAAAAGCCCGTTTACGGGTGCTTCACGAGTCTGTAGACGGCTTTTTCATTGCAGAAGAAGACCTGCGGCTGCGTGGTCCCGGTGATGTTACCGGCATCCAGCAGTCAGGTTACTTTACCCTGGGACTTTCTGATCCTGTCCGGGATCGTGCCATTCTGGAAGTGGCCCGCACTGACGTCATCAGCGAACTGAATGTCCGCTCGTAAGGTTACGCAGCGGATGGTACCTGTATCCGCCTCATGTACTGAATGAAGAACAGAACATTGATGGCGCTGGTAATGATCCAGCTGATCGGGTAGCTGATGAAAATAGTGAAGGGTGAATGAAACATACCGAAGACGATTGAAATCCAGAGTACGCGGTACAGACAGCAGCCGATGGTTATTGAGACAACCGGCATGACTGAGTGTCCGATTCCCCGGATGGCGTTACCCAGAGCATGCATGATGCCGCAGATGAAAATACCTGGATATACAATCTTCATCCTGAATATTCCGGCGTCAATTACTTCCTGATTTGAGGTGTATAAGCTCAAAAGCTGCCTTCCGTAGTACAGGAACAGATTACCTGCCAGTAAGCCGGAAACTCCTGCACAGACAACCGATATGACAACTTCTTTTGTTATGCGGTCCATTTTTCCTGCCCCCATATTCTGGGAACAGAACGTCAGGTTTGCTACTGTAAATCCGTTCATGATCTGGTATAGAAAATTTTCAAGACTGCAGGCCGCAGAATTACCGGCAATCATTTCAGTTCCAAAACTGTTGATGGATGACTGGATCTGTATGTTTGAAACTGAAAATAAAACACCCTGCAATCCGGCAGGAACACCGATTTTAATCAGATCAACTAAGACGTGTATATCAAGGGTCAGTTTCTTTAAGTCCAGATGGAAATCATCTTTTTCACGAACCAGAAGAATCAGTACCAGAACGGCAGAATAGGTCTGAGAGATAACTGTTGCCAGGGCAACGCCGGTAACATCCAGATGCAGAAGGATGACGAAAACCAGGTTCAGAATAAGGTTCAGGACTCCGGCAGAAAGCAGGATCCAGAGAACTCTGCGGGTGTCGCCTTTTGCCCGTAACAGTGCGCTTCCGAAGTTGTAGATCATGGTGGCCGTAATACCTAAGAAATAAATGGTCAGGTAACGGGTAGCCAACGGCAGTACATTCTCCGGAGAATGAATCAATACCAGAATGTCAGCTGACCACAGTAATCCGAAGAAGGTAATGATAAGGCCGCTGATGACGGATACAATGATTGATGTATGAACGGTTTTCTGCAGTTTTTCCGAATCCTTGGCCCCGAAATATCTTGCAGCAAGAACGTTGGTACCAACAGAGATACCGGTAAAAAGGTTGATGAAAAGGTTAATCAGTGAACCAGTTGAACCTACCGCTGCCAGGGCGTTTTCGCCGGAAAACTGACCGACTACCGCAGTATCAACAGCATTGAATAACAGCTGCAGTACATTGGAACAGACAACCGGTATTGAAAACTTCAGAAGGTTACCTAAAATAGGCCCCTGGGTCATATCCAACTGATTTCTGGCCATGTGCTTATTCTTCCAGCAGTGGTTTCAGACACCCGATGGCATCTTCAAGGGTGCTGCACTTCCAGGTGACGTTTTCCAGTACTTCAGGGGGAACTTCTGCCAGATCCGGAACAAAGACACTCATCATGCCGGCGCGGCGTGCAGCTTCAAGCCCTGCAGGACTATCCTCAAAGACAATGCACCGTTCCGGCGGAGTATTCAGTCTGCCTGCTGCCATGAGGAAAATATCCGGTTCCGGTTTTCCATGGGGAACTTCAGTTCCAAAGGCATAGGCATCAAAGTATGGTTCAAGTCCGGAGCGGCGGATCATGTCCCGGGCGTGTTTTTCATTATTGCTGGTAGCAAGGGCAAAGGGAACCTGGTGTGACTTGAGGAAATCAAAAAGGGGATGGATGCCCGGTTTGTCAGGTGTTCCGTACTGTTCAAAGTGCTGAACCATACGCTGGCGCACAAGGACGAAAAAGTTTTCACAGGGGAACGATTGGCCGAACATATCTTTCAGGATAGCAATAACATCTTTTTCGTTGTGACCGATGCAGCGGGCATACTGCTCGTAGGTGCAGGTTACACCACGTTCCTTGCAGAGTTCTATCCAGATGGAGCGGCATAATTCTTCCGTATTGAAGAGGAGCCCGTCCATATCAAAAATACAGGCGATGTTCATGACACAGATAGTATCAGACCATCGCCTTGCATTTCAAGTTTACGGTGTTACTTATGCGGCGACATACTCTCCCGTCGCCGCAGGGTGACGCTGTTCAATAATTTCCGCTATGAGCACGGCGCCGTTATGCGGCGACGTATGCTTCCAGACGGGCTGCGCGGGTTGGGTGCTGCATCCGTTTGATGGCTTTCTTTTCAATCTGGCGGATGCGTTCTTTTGTCAGGTTGAAGATATCGCCAACTTCTTTCAGTGACATGCTTTCCTGTCCGTTCAGACCGTAGCGGTAACGGAGTACTTCTGCTTCTTTTGCAGTCAGGGTTTCAAGAACGGCATCAATATCACTTACCATGTTTTCTTCAATAGCCATGGTTTCCGGATTATTGAAGGAATCGTCTTCCAGGAAATCTCCCAGGGTAGCGCTTTCACTGTCGCCAGGGCGAACGGTAGCATCAAGGGAAACCATATCACGGCTGATTGCCAGAAGATCGCGTACGTGGTCAGCATCCATATCCAGGTTACCGGCAATTTCCATGATTTCTTCTTCTTCGGTTTTCAGACCGCTTACTGCTTTCCGTGCCTTTTCAATCTGAACCAGTTCATTGGCACGGTTCAGTGGCAGGCGGATCATCCGTGATTTTTCGCAGATGGCTTTCAGGATGCTCTGACGGATCCACCATACAGCGTAAGAAATGAAATGGTATCCCTTATCGGCATCAAAGCGGTCAATGGCGGTCAGCAGGCCGATATTGCCTTCGCTGATCAGGTCAGTCAGGTCAAGACCGTGGTTCTGGTATTTCTTTGCAACCGATACTACAAAGCGCAGGTTGGCATTTACCATCTTGTCTTTGGCTGCTTTATCACCGGCTTTTGCCTTCTGGGCCAGTTCGTTTTCTTCTTCACGGGTAAGAAGGGGGATTTTATTGATATCTTTTAAGTACATTGCTAATACTGCATCGTCGTTGTTCATAGTGTAACTCCTTTAATTGTGAAATACGTTACATATATGACTATGCAGATACCGTGCCAACTTTTAAAATCTTAGAATAAATCATGTAAATTGTCATTTTTGCACTGTTTTCACACGGAAAATAACACATTTTTTATCTTTTTTGTTGCCGACAGGGTCATTTTGTTAGTATATTCAGTACATAGAAATTCTAATGGTTCATTTTGACACACTGGCTTTTTTTAGTAGCTGTAGTGGGTCATTTTGATACACTTATAGGAGACAAACATGACTGTACGTCCATTAGGTGACAGAGTTCTGGTTAAAACAGAAAAAACCGAATCAAAAACTGCCAGTGGTATCATCATTCCGGATACTGCACAGGAAAAAACTCAGATTGCTACTGTTGTTGCTGTAGGCGATGACAATGAAAAAATCTCAAGCATGATTACTGTTGGTGCACGGGTAATGTATGACAAATATGCCGGTACCAATGTAAAAATCGACGGCGAAGATCATCTGATCCTGAAAGCTGCTGATGTTATTGCTATTATTGGCTGATTACTGAGTGCCAGATACACGAAAGCCGCCTGAGCTGGACGCCGGGCGGCTTTTTTTGTAGTTCAGTTATTCAGAAGATTGTACAGCAGCCGTGCCCGATAATTATCCGGGTTCAGCTGCAGGCTGTAGGTTACTGATAACAGGGCGTTCCGTTTTTCACCCCGGTCATTCTGGATACCGGCAATGCGGTAGTGAACGTCTGAAAGCAGCTGCTGGTTTGTTTCAAGTCCGGCAGCAGTGCTGTACAGTTCCAGCGCAGCGTTGGTCCGGTTAATAGCCTGATACAGTGCCCCAAGATTTAAGGCAATTCTGGTATCACCACTGTTATGGCGGTTAAACAGATAGTTTTCGTACAGCTCCTGGGCACTGGCAATATCATTCTGCCGCAGGGCAAAATATGCTGCGGTTTCACATTCCCAGTCTGCCAGGGATGCGGCCATTTTTTCCAGATGAATGGTACCGTATTTATCAGCACAGAAGTCATTGAACAGTGACAGTGCCGTATTTTCCTGGTGATGACGCAGGAACCAGCTGATGGCAAAACGGGTCAGCATGGTGTACTGCTTGGGATAATCCCGGTTTTCTTCCAGCAGGTGCCAGATATCACTTTTGCAGGCATCTTCTGAATACCCGTATTCATCCCAACGGAGACGGGTATAGCTGAGCAGCAGCCGTTCATCGTCGTAGGTGTTGTTTTCAATGGCAGTCTCAATGCGGTACAGGGCATCAGAAACCGGAATTGACGGCAGGCTGCTGGCTGCCTGGATGGCAAGTGTTTCTATTCCATGGGACTGCAGGTTTTCAGTGTACATCTGATGTACAGTACTGCTGGTACGGGTTAACAGGGCAAAGTTACCGTAATCGGCAAGACCTGCGGCATAATCCGGGTGTGCCGTTACCAGTGCAAAAAGAGTATCTTTAGCCTGTTCAAGATTGCCGGCTTTTACGTAATACCGGGCCAGGTTCTTGTAAATTTCCTTTGGTGCGGTTATCTGCTGCTTGTTACAGGCTGCAATGGTTGCTTCCCAGTAACGGCGGGCTTCTTCTATCTCACCCATCATGATGTAGGCATCTGAACAGAGTACCTGCGCCCGTTCCCGGTACGGGGTATCCAGCGCTGCATCACACAGCAGGGTACACTGGCCATAAAAACCTGCGTAATAATTGATCAGTGCCCAGAAGTATGGATCATCGGCAGCAGAAACGGAACGTGGCGTATAGCTGGCGGCCTTTTTGATGTCACCGTCACGGGCTGTCAGCAATGCTGCATTTTTCAGCCAGCGGGAATCATGGGTCATGCGGTAGGCTTCTTCGTAGATGCCGATATAGTGAGTCTGGTAAAAAGCTCCGTCTTCATCGGTATTCATCAGAAGCAGCTGGGCATACAGGCTTTCGTAGGCACTGTCCTTCAGTTTCTGTGCGTAGGGAAGTGCTTCTGCATACCGGCCTTTGTTCATCAGACTTTCGGTATACAGCGCGGTAAGTGCAATACTGTCCGGCAGTTTTTTTACTGAGTCTTTCAGAAAATCCTGACTCCGGTTATCAGCCATAAGCCGGTTGTACCGTTTGACGATGCTGAGCCGCTGCTGTTCGCTGATTGCTTTCTTTTCTGCTTTTTTCAGCTGGCTTAATGCTTCATCAGTTTGATTACGGGCAATGCAGGAATCAATGATATCAAGCTGATGAAGGAACCCGGTATTATCCAGTGATTTTGAACAGGACGTCAGTACCGTAGCACTGAATGCCAGGGCAAAAAAAAGCACTGCAGCGGATCGTGAGGCGTTATGCTGGAAACGGACTGCAGTGCTTTTCATCGGTATGGGATACCTTACTGATTGTCTTTTCTGATGTTATCAAGAACGGCGTTGATGAATTTGAATGAATCATCACTTCCGAATTCTTTTGAAATATCAATGGCTTCATCAATAATGATGGTTGCCGGTACGTCTTTCTGGAACAGCAGAGGATAGGTACTCATACGGAGAATAGCCAGGTCTACTTTATTCAGACGGTCAAAATCCCAGTTTGTCAGATGGGCTTTAATTTCCTTATCGATGGTTTCGATATTTTCGATGGTTCCGGTAATCAAGAGGCGTGCAAAGGTCTGTCCTTCATCACCCATGCGTTCAAGAACAGCGCTGTCTACCCATTCAAATTCCATCAGTTCATCTACGGCAATCTGTCCCATATCCCATGAGTACAGTGCCTGAAATGCTAAAATACGTCCTTTACGTCTAGCCACAGAAAGCTCCTTACCAGTTTTCCAGTAATTTGTCTAAAGCGTCACCGGTTTTCATCATCTGATAATTGCCGCCGGCGCGCAGTGATTCGGTAATGTCTGAAACAGCAGTAGAAAAGAACGCCTGCTGTTTCTGTGCAGTCAGCTGATCACGGATCAGTTCATATACAGTGGTGGTTGCATCAGGCTGTACCACATCACTGAGGGACAGAATCTTTTCAGGATACCGGTCAATGATGATGTAGAACTGATAATCAGATGAGGTTTCGTTAAAATCGGACACAAAGCCGATATTGTTTTCAAAGAGGGAAAGCAGGTCATTGTAGGTAAGTCCCAGCTGCTGTGCTGCAGTGTTGTTTTTGCTTACATACATATCGCCAGCCTGAATGACCGAGTGGTCAGCAGTAATCTTTGCCCGCAGTCCGTCTGCAGAAAGGGTACCGTTCTTAATGGCTTCGTATTCTGCGTACAGTGCTTCGCGTGCAGTTGCCGGATTGTTGCCTTTGGGGGCTACGACCAGGAACATTTTCAGGATATCGGTCTGATAGAAAGAAGCTTTGTTCAGCTCATACCAGCTGCGGACTTCTGCATCGGTGGCAGCTACTTTTGCCAGTTCATCCTGTTTTGCAGCAAGTACATACTGCTGGGCAATATACTGGTTTTTCAGATAGGTTTTGTATTCTGCTACGGTCATGGCCAGCTGCTGCTGGAAGAATTCTTCAAGGGAAAGATTGTACTGCTGGCGTACCAGAGAGGCGTACTGTGCCTCGGTTACCATCTGTCCAACCTGCTGTGAAAGACTTGAAAGATACAGTTCAGTTACCTGTGAATCGGTGAGTGCGATACCTGCTTTGGCAGCTGCCTGAAGAATCAGTTTTTCATCAATCAGGGCATCAAGGATTTCTTTTTTCTGGTCAACGGTAAAGTTGGTGATGCCGGTCTGTTTCTGATATACCGCACAGCGGGCCTTCAGGTTCTTCAGGGTGATTGATTCTGATTTATTCAGTTTGATATTTACCAGTGGTTGTAAGTCTGCCTGGGCAAATAAAGATGTGGCAACAAGAGCCATGACACAAAGAGCAACGAGACGTTTCTTCATGAATCTTCCTCTGTTTTTATATGACGTTTATCTCAGATAGAGCCCGTATGGCCCTATCTGAGATTATAACAATCGTTTGGAATTTTTGTTACAGTTTTTTGCTTACGGATTATTCGATAACTGCTTTAATGCGGCGTACGCCGGCAGAAGAAGACTGTTCCTTTACAATCTTGAACTTACCGATAACACCGGTGTGTTCAACGTGTGGTCCACCGCAAACTTCCTTGCTGAACCAGTTGTCTTTGGTACCGATGGTATATACTTTTACGTCTTCGCCGTATTTGTTGGTAAAGAGGGCGCGTGCCCCTTCTGCCTTTGCTTTTTCAAGGCTCATAACTTCCATGGTTACCGGAAGGTCAGCCTGAATCTGCTGGTTAACGATTTCTTCTGCCTGAGCAATTTCTTCTTTTGTCATAGGACGTTCAAAAGTAAAGTCAAAGCGCATGCGTTCATCGTTGATGTTTGAACCTTTCTGTGCAACCTGTGGTCCCAGGATGTTAACCAGGGCCTGCTGCAGCAGGTGGGTAGCAGTGTGGTACTTGGTAGCGGTTTCGCTCTGTTCAGCGATACCACCTTTAGCTTTTCCGGCATCCAGGGTTTTTGAAGCTTCCTGGTGTTTGCGTTCTGCTTCCTTGAAGCCTTCAATATCTACGGTAAATCCGTTTTCTGCACCCAGTTCCTGAGTCAGTTCCAGTGGGAAACCGAAGGTATCATACAGACGGAATGCAACTTTACCGCTGATTTCTTTTTTCGGGTTCTTCATCAGGTTAGGCAGCAGCTTCTGGAATTCCAGTTCACCCTTGCGCAGGGTATCGCGGAATTTGTGCTCTTCTGCAGTCAGTTCCTTGTATACTTTTTCTGCGTTTTCTTCCAGTTCAGGATAAGCAATCTTGAAGTTTGCAACTACGGTTTCTGCAACAGGAGCCAGGAAGTCTTTATCGATACCCAGTTTCATTCCGTGGCGTACTGCACGGCGGATCAGGCGGCGGAGAACGTAGCCTGCACCAACATTAGACGGGGTAACACCTTTCTGGTCACCCAGAATGAATACTGATGAGCGGCTGTGGTCAGCAATGATGCGTACTGAAGCATCTTTTGCTTCGTCGGTGCCGTATTTGTATCCGGAAAGTTCTTCAATTTTGGCAATGATAGGCTGGAAAACTTCAGTCAGGTATACGCTGTTTTTGCCCTGCAGGATACAGTTGGTGCGTTCAAGACCCATACCGGTATCAACGTTCTGTTTAGGCAGTTTTACCAGAGTCTTTTCATCAACGCGGTTGTATTCCATGAATACGTTGTTCCAGATTTCCATCCAGTTTTTGCTGTCGGTTCCCTTGTTTGAACCAACTGGTGGAACACCTTCCCCAACCCAGTAGAAGATTTCAGTATCAGGACCGCAGGGACCGGTAGGACCTGCTGCCCACCAGTTGTCTTCTTTTGGCAGGTAAGCGATTTTATCTTCAGGCATGCCGTTTTCTTTCCAGTATCCGGCAGCTTCTTCGTCACGTGGAGCTGATTCGTCACCGGCAAATACGGTAACGGAAATCATTTTTGGATCCAGACCAAGCCATTCTTTGCTGGTCAGGAATTCGTAGCTGAATGCGATTGATTCTTTCTTGAAGTAGTCACCCAGTGACCAGTTACCCAGCATTTCAAAACAGGTAAGGTGTGAAGGATCTCCTACTTCATCAATATCGCCGGTACGTACACATTTCTGGTAGTCAGTAAGACGGGTTCCGGCTGGATGTTTTTCACCCAGCAGATAGGGTACCAGTGGGTGCATACCTGCGGTGGTAAAGAGAACGGATGGGTCATTTTCAGGAATCAGAGACTGTCCTGAAATCTCAGCATGATTTTTACTCTTGAAAAAAGCGATGTATTTGGAACGTAATTCGTTTGCGGTCATAGTTAAATAGTATAAAGATATGAAATAGACGTGACAATATGCGGAGCGGTGAACGTCACTATAGCTGTACTTTAGCGGGAACGTGCGGTAACGAAAAAAAGGCCCCGGATGGGGCCTTATGGTATCAGAAGTCTACTTCAGTGTCGTAGTAACAGCACTTCAGCAGTTTTTCCATTTCTTCCTGGGTCGGCTGGCGTGGGTTGCTGCCGGTACAGGCATCACCGATGGCGTTCTTTGCAATTTCGCTCAAGCGTTCCAGGAATACGTTTTCCGGAACAAATCCCTGGTCGCATGGATAGCTGTCGGCACCGTAATTCTTGATACAGTGTGGAATCTTCAGGTCATCATTCATCTTGCGCAGGTATTTGATCAATGCTGCAACTTTTTCGTCATCGCTGGCAGTCTTGTCACAGATGCCCATGTAGTCAACGATTACGCCATAGCGTTTTTTTGCAGTGGCATCTTTTGCATTGAAAGCAATTACTTTCGGCAGGTACATGGCGTTGGCAGCACCGTGGATGATGTGGGCGCCAAAGTCTGCGAAGGCAGCACCGGTTTTGTGTGCCATTGAGTGAACGATACCCAGCAGTGCATTACTGAATGCCATACCGGCCAGACACTGTGCATTGTGCATGCGGTCACGGGCAGCCATATCACCGTTGTAGGAAACAACCAGGTCTTTCATGATCATTTCAATGGCGTGGATTGCCAGTGGGTCAGTGTAGTCGCAGTTTGCAGTAGATACGTAGGCTTCTACGGCATGGGTCATGGCATCCATACCGGTATGGGCTACCAGTTTCTGTGGCATGGTTTCTGCCAGGTCCGGGTCTACGATGGCAACATCAGGGGTAATTTCAAAGTCTGCAATAGGGAATTTGATACCTTTGTTGTAGTCAGTGATGATTGAGAATGCGGTAACTTCCGTTGCGGTACCGGAAGTAGAAGAGATTGCGCAGAAATGAGCCTTGGTGCGCAGGTGTGGCAGGCCGAATACCTTGCACATGTCTTCAAAGGTGCATTCAGGATATTCGTATTTGATCCACATGGCTTTTGCAGCATCGATAGGAGAACCGCCACCCATGGCAATAATCCAGTCTGGACCGAATTCGCTCATGAAGGCAGCACCTTTCATTACGGTTTCAACAGAAGGGTCCGGTTCAATGCCCTCAAAAATCTTAACTTCCATGCCGGCTTCTTCAAGATAGGATTTTGCCCGGTCAAGGAATCCGAATTTCTTCATTGATCCACCGCCAACGCAGATAACTGCCTTTTTTCCGGTGAAGGTTTTCAGTGCTTCAAGAGCACCTTTTCCGTGATACAGGTCGCGGGGGAGTGTAAAACGTGCCATATTTTTCTCCTTTTGTTCAGGTCGCTTTTTCTTTTGGGAAACAGCAACTTTGTTTCTCTACAGAGAAGTGTACACCCAGAGTTTGAATATGGCGAGAAAAAAATAAAAAAATATAGATAAAATTTATCTATAAAGAAAGTTCTAATTTACAGACTATGGCTGACTGATAGTATTTTCATGCATCATCCGCACTGGCTGACAAAGTACATGAGGGCTGCCCAGGTGTATACGGAGTAGAAAATACCGTCATCATCGGTTCCCTGGTGCAGGATCCGCTGTGCATCCTCTACGGTCAGAAGCTGATAGCCGGAAAAACATTCGCTGCCCTCTGCACCGTCCTGGTTGATGGCGGGCATAACATCCCGGTGCAGTTCTACGGAGAGCAGGGCATTGCTTTCATCGGTCATGCCCGGCGTTGAGAACAGAAACGGATTGAGTACGGAAATGGTGTCTGTACCGGTAAGGGTAACGCCGCATTCTTCAAACAGTTCCCGTTTTGCTGCGGTTTCCAGCGGTGTGGCAGTTTCCCGGTCAGCCGGATCGATGAGCCCGGCGGGAACACCCAGCAGAAACTGGCCTGCCGGATAGCGGAATTCCTTGGTCAGGCAGAGGAGCGGTGCTTTGTCCGCAACGTGCAGGGTAAGGACGATGCTGACGGCATCAGGCAGTTCATTCTGGTACGTAGCGCCTGGCTTTACTGCCATCAGGTTGTCTTTGGTGCGGCGGGTGGCATCGTAGTAGTGTTTCCCCGGTGCGTACTGGATATCAAATACTTTGATGAATTTTGTTTCGTATAAGGTCTGGATGCATTCCGGCGTGATAACCGGTGCAACAGTGACAGGTGGCTTTTTCATAGGGAGAGTATAGCACATAAGTTAATGCATATTTATACAAAAATATTCTATATCTATTCATTGTTTTGCATAAAGTTGCTATAGTGTGGTAGAAACCTGAAAAGAAGGGGATACCTATATGATTAATTTATGGAATGGTGGTGCGTACTACGAAAACGGCACCCTGATAACTGCTGAAGAAGGAAATGCAAAAGGCTTCAGTGCTGCTGAAAATAAAAAGAACACCATGGCCTATGGCATTCTCCAGAGCCATAATACTTCAGGAAATCCTGAAAAACTGAAAATCAAGTTTGATAAAATTACCTCTCACGATATTACCTTCGTCGGTATCATTCAGACCGCCCGCGCTTCGGGACTTGAAAAATTCCCGCTGCCCTACGTTCTGACCAACTGCCACAACTCACTGTGTGCCGTAGGTGGTACCATCAACGAAGATGACCATATGTTCGGTCTTACCTGTGCCCAGAAATACGGCGGTGTATACGTTCCGCCACATCAGGCTGTAATCCATCAGTTTGCCCGTGAAATGCTGGCAACCTCCGGCGGCATGATTCTGGGTTCAGACAGTCACACCCGTTATGGTGCTCTGGGTACCATGGCTATCGGTGAAGGTGGCGGAGAACTTGCAAAACAGCTTCTGGGCCGCACCTACGATGTTGACCTTCCCGGTGTTGTAGCCGTTTACCTGACCGGTAGTCCTGTTCCCGGCGTTGGTCCTCAGGACGTTGCCCTTGCCATTATCGGTGCCGTATTTGAAAAAGGCTATGTAAAGAACAAGGTAATGGAATTCATCGGCCCCGGTATTGCAAACCTTTCTGCAGACTTCCGTATCGGTGTTGATGTCATGACTACTGAAACCACCTGTCTGTCATCAATCTGGGAAACCGACGATATCATCAACGGATTCTATGCAACCCACGGACGCGCCGGTGACTACAAACCCTTAAAGCCACAGAATTGTGCCTGGTACGATGGCGTAATCGAAGTAGACCTGTCAAAAATCCGGCCTATGATTGCCATGCCGTTCCATCCAAGCAACGTCTATACTATTGAAGATGTTAACAAAAACCTGGCAGATGTCCTTGCCGAAACCGAAAAACGTGCCCGCGTTTCTTTTGGCGATAAAGTAAACTACAGCTTGCAGGATAAAGTGATTGACGGAAAACTGTACTGTGACCAGGGTGTCATTGCCGGATGTGCCGGCGGTGGATTTGAGAACATCTGTGCCGCTGCAGACATCCTCCGTGGACAGAGTATCGGTAGCGGTAAGTTCACCCTGAACGTATATCCTGCATCCATGCCGGTCTATATGGAACTGGTTAAGAACGGCGCCTGTACTGACCTGATGGCAACCGGTGCCATCATGAAGACGGCATTCTGCGGTCCCTGCTTTGGTGCCGGCGATACTCCTGCCAACAATGCATTCAGTATCCGCCACTCAACCCGTAACTTCCCTAACCGTGAAGGTTCAAAAATCCAGAACGGTCAGATTTCATCCGTTGCCCTTATGGACGCCCGTTCCATTGCCGCAACTGCCGCAAACAAAGGTTTCCTGACCCCGGCCACCGAGTATCACGGAGATTACACCAAACGCAGCTACCACTTTGACAAGACCATTTACGAAAACCGCGTTTATGACAGCAAGGGTGTTGCCCATCCTGAAGTTGAAATCCAGTTTGGTCCCAACATCAAGGACTGGCCGGCCATGAGTGCCCTTACCGATGACCTGCTGCTGAAAGTTGTTTCAGAAATCCATGACCCGGTAACCACCACTGACGAACTGATCCCCTCAGGTGAAACCTCAAGTTTCCGCAGTAACCCGCTGGGACTTGCTGAGTTTACCTTAAGCCGCAAAGACCCTGATTACGTACCGCGTGCCAAAGCTGTCCGCGATGGTGATGAAGCCGTAAAGGCAGAAGTTGCCGCCGCAGCCGGTACCCTTGAAAGTGCCGCCGCAGGTTTTGGAAAGCGCGCTGCTGCTGCCGGACTCGGTTCTACCATTTATGCGGTAAAACCGGGTGACGGATCTGCCCGCGAACAGGCTGCCAGCTGCCAGAAAGTACTGGGCGGCTGGGCTAACATTGCCCGCGAATACGCAACCAAACGCTACCGCAGCAATCTGATTAACTGGGGTATGATTCCGTTCCTGTTTGATGATGCTGCCAACGGCGGAAAACTGCCTTTTGCCAACGGGGATTACGTATTTGTTCCAGACGTACGGAAAGCCATTGCAGACAAGGCAGAAAGCATTACTGCCTACGCCGTAGCCATGAAAGACGGTACGGCTACCGGTTCGGTAACAGCATTCCAGCTGAGTACCGGTGCCATGACTGATGACGAACGCCAGATCATTGCTGACGGTTGTCTGATTAACTACTATAAGAATTAACAGTCGGGGCCCTTTGGCGCCCTGACCGGATATGATTGATACGGGGGCCAATGGCCCCCTTTTTTTTACCCATCCTATAAAAAATCAAGGATTTCTCACAAAAAACCAGTAAATCAGTTTATTTTCACTTTTTTATCGATAACGAAAGATTGATTTATCGAACCGAAAATATTATACTTAACCGAATTTATAACACTTTTTTAATAAGATTTGCCGGAAGGTTTTCCTCCTTATTCAGGCTGATCTGAGTAAAAAAGCGATAGGAGATAAGAATGAAGAAAGTTCTTCATACTGTACTGAGCGTACTGATGTGCGCTGTACTGCTTCTTTCAGTTGTATCATGCGGCGGTAAAAAACTGACCGATGGTACCTATACTGGAAGTGCAGATGGTCATCATGGTCCTGTAGCTGTTGAAGTTACCGTATCAGGTGGCAAAATTGCTGCAGTAAAAGTTACCGACCACAACGAAACTGCCGGTATTTCTGATGCTGCTATTGCAGACATTCCTGCTGCAATCGTAAAGGCTAACTCAGCCAATGTTGATATCGTATCAGGTGCAACCCACACTTCTGATGCAATCATTAATGCAGTAAAAGCTGCTCTGGCTACTGCCGGTGCTTCTGCTGACAATGGTAAAAAAGCTGCACACAAAAATGTAGCTGTTACCTACAAAGCAGGAACCTATGAAGGAACCGCTCAGGGTATGAACGGTCCTGTTACCCTGGCTGTAACTTTCAGCGACAAAGCTATTACCGCTATTGAAGTTAAAGCTTCTAAAGAAACCGCTCACGTAGGTGATCCTGCATTTGACATTATGTTTGCTGATGCAATCGCTGCCAACGGTTCAGGTGTAGATATCGTTTCCGGTGCAACCTTTACTTCTATTGCTGTTCGCAATGCACTGACCGATGCTGCTAAAAAAGCAAACGCTTCTGACCTTGACGGATTCAAGAAGAACAAGATCGTACATGCTGCACAGGCTGACATCAATGAAACCTATGATGTAGTAATCGTAGGTGCCGGTGGTGCTGGTATCGGTGCTGCAGCTCAGGCTGCCCAGAACGGTCTTTCTGTTCTGGTTATTGAAAAGAACGCAGAAATCGGTGGTAACACTGTAGTTTCTGGTGGACAGTTCCAGTCAGCAATGCCTTACCTGTGTTGGGAAGCTGACCGTCCGGATGCTACCACCGGTGTATATGACTTTGATGGTAAAGAATACAACAAAGTTAAAGCTGCCAACGGTGATATCGCTGTACTGAAAACCATCCTGAACTGGAGCGAAAAACCATTTGATGGTACCGGTTCAAAAGAATGGTTCGAAGCTGGTGACATTGACCGTCTTTCAACCCATGGTGTTCATCAGGAATACCTGCCTGTTCTGAAAGAACTGAAAAACGAAATCAAAGCTTACCTGGCTTGGGCTGAACCAAAACTGAAAGCAGGTACCGATGAAAACAAACTGACTCTGTTCTCTACCGTTAACCTGCATATCTTCCAGACCTACTACGGCGGACTCCGTCCTAATGCAGACCACACTGCATGGATTTACGGTGACTATGACCTGGTTTGCCAGTTCATCCGCGACGGTCAGGACCTGAAACCATGGCTCGAAGATCAGGGTTCACAGTTCATTCCAGACCAGCAGCCAACTATCGTAGGTGCTCTGTGGCAGCGTGAAAACGACTACGTTAAAGGTGCTCTTGATACCGATGGCGATGGTGTAATGGAATCTGCTCAGTGGGCTGCTTACTTTGCTCCTACCCGCAAGACCCTGCTGAAAACTTCACCAACCGCTTCTAAAAACAAGATCATGACCCGTACCACTGCTGACGAACTGATCGTTGAAAACGGTCGCGTTACCGGTGTTAAGGCTACCATGTACGACGGAACCAAAGTTACCGCTAAAGCTACCAAAGGTGTTATCCTTTCTACCGGTGGTTTTGCTGCTAACATCGACCTGGTTCGCAAAACCAACGAATACTGGAAAGCTTCTGCAATTACCGAAAAAACCCAGACCACCAACCGTTCTTCACTGCAGGGTGATGGTATCACTCTGGGACAGAAAGCTGGTGCTGGTACTACCGGTATGAACTTTACCCAGCTGATGCCTATCTCTTGGATCAACAACGGACAGCTGGCATTCGGTGGCGGTAACTACGCTATCTACCTGAACCCAACCACTGGTAAACGCTTTGTTAACGAAACCGGTGAACGTGACGTTCTGTCACTGGGTGAATTCAACAACGGTATTGAATACCGCGGATTCATGGGTACTGTAATTGAAATTGCAAACAGTGCTCAGGCTATTCCTGGTCCATATCCTTATGGAACTCCAGCTACCCCTGAAACCTGGGAAGCTGACGTTGATCCACATCAGTGGACCCGCACCGTTGACCAGTTTGCAGCTCTGTTCAAAGAACTGGGTCTGCCAACCAACGCTGACGATGTAATTGCTGAAATCAAAGCTTACGATATGGCTCTGATGACCGGAAAAGAAAGCTCAATGGCTGTTAACAAAACCGGTTGGACCCGCCTTATCGGTAATGCAGAAAAAGATGCTAACGGTCACTACATTCCTGAAACCTACACTCTGGATGGTGTAAAACTGAAGATCCGCCTCCTGGCTCCTTCTACTCACCACACCATGGGTGGTCTGACTGTTGATATTGACCGTCACGTTCTGGATGCAAGCGGTAAAGCTATCCCAGGTCTGTACGCAGCTGGTGAAGTTACCGGTGGTATCCACGGTGGTAACCGCCTTGGTGGTAACGCAATCGTAGAAATCTTCGTTTCTGGACGTACTGCTGCCAACGCAATCACTAAAGACAACTAATCTCAGTCATACTGAGTAATGAATCCCGCAGTTCAAACGAGCTGCGGGATTTTTTTTGACACATACTGTTAACGTGTCAAACCTGCATAAGTATGCATAAAATTGTGAAAATATTATATTTTTATGCAAAATATACTTGCATTTATGCATGTTTCTATGTAAAGTAAAGTTACTGAGTAATTGTACGCAACCTCCTCTTACTCAAGACCGATTTTAAAACGAAGCGCTTTTATCCTCCTTTCGGCGC
The DNA here is from genome assembly GCA_024413635.1 of Treponemataceae bacterium. Taxonomy (GTDB): domain Bacteria; phylum Spirochaetota; class Spirochaetia; order Treponematales; family Treponemataceae; genus Treponema_I. The sequence goes on from JAKSTT010000006.1 coordinate 28,901, forward strand.
TTCGTTTTTTTTTGCAATCTGCCGATATATAAGTAATGCGTTACACGGGAAAAATGAAAACACCGGTTATCGGTCCGGTTTCACAACTCTTTCTTTATTTTGCTACCCTGGCGATTCTTGGTTCCGTGGCACTTTCCCTGCCACTCTGCTACAGCAACAGCCAGCTTCCACCCTATCTGGACCGGCTGTTTACTGCAGTCAGTGCCCTGTGCGTTACCGGACTCAGCACCGTCAATGTTGAAATATTTTCCATCACCGGCCTCATTGTCCTTATGGTTTTGATTGAGTCAGGCGGTCTGGGGCTTATCAGTTTCTTTATTTTCTATCTGGTTCTGCCTCGGAAAAAAGTAACCCTGGCCAACCGGAAATTTGCCCGCAGTTTTTTCGTCAGTGGCGTAGAAGCCGATCCGGTAAAAATCATCCGGGATATTCTCATTTACAGCGGCTTTTTCCAGCTGTGTGGTGCCCTGATATTAGGTGCAATCCTGTATACCCATAACTATGACTACCCCTGGTTTACCGGGCTGTTTACGGCCGTTTCAGCCTTCTGTAATGCCGGTTTTACTCCCTGGGGAACCAGTCTGATCAGTGTAAATCATAATGCCGGTTATCTGGTTACCGTAATGGTGCTGATCCTGTTGGGTGGCCTGGGATTCACCGTTATGCAGGATGTAAACGGCTGGCTGTATTCAAGGGTGCGTCATAAGCAGATGCGCCGTATCCGCCTGAGCCTGCACAGTAAAATCGTACTCTGTGCCACGGTAGTACTGGTATTTGTTCCCGGCGTTCTATTCCTCATGATTGAATGGAATCATGCATTCAGTGACCTGCCTCTTGGCGCAAAAGTTTCCAATGCCCTGTTCCAGAGCGTTACCTGCCGTACTGCCGGTTTTGAAGCAGTCAGCCAGTCCCGTTTTACCAATGCATCTACGCTCCTCAGTGAACTCCTGATGCTCATTGGTGGAAATCCGGGGTCCATGGCAGGCGGCATCAAGACCACAACCGTGTTCATTGCCCTCTGCACTGCGTTCAGGACAGAAGAAGATACCGGAGCCCTGTCGATTTTCCGCCGGGACATTCCCTTTGCTGATACTGAAAAAGCACTTTCCGTCATCGTAAAGGCTGCCTTATTCCTGCTTGTCATGACCCTCATCATTTTCATGGTAGAACAGAGTCAGCTGGAATCAGGCGTGTTCAGCACTACGGATCTGATTTTTGAAACCATTTCGGCCCTGGGAACCACCGGGTTAAGCCGGGGTATTACGGCGGACCTGCTGCCGGTTACCAAAATTCTGCTGATTCTAACCATGTATGCAGGACGTACCGGTGTCATAACCCTGACCATGCGGGTTGCATTTGTTGAACAGAAAATAAAGGCAAGTACGGAATTCCCTCAGGAATCAGTACTGATTGGATAAGGAGATACTATGATTACGATTGCAGTTATCGGTCTTGGCGCGTTTGGTATTCGCGTCATTGAAGAACTGGCAGAAGAAAATGTTGAAGTAGTTATTGTCGATAAAAACCGCGAGATGGTGGAAAAATACAAGAATCTGGTACGCGACGCCTATATTACGGATGCCATCACCAATGAAATGATCGATAAGATTGTTCCCCATGATGTGGCAGCCGTTGTCATCGATTTTGGATCTGACGTTGAAGCATCGATTCTGCTGACCAACCATCTGCACAAAACCGGAATCCAGAAAATCATCGTAAAGGCAAAGACCACTGAACATGGTGAAATCCTGAAAATGGTGGGTGCCACCTCTGTGGTATATCCGGATCATGATGCCGCTCAGCGCATCGTTCCGCAGCTTCTGTCATCTGAACTGTTTTCTTTCCTGACCGTTTCTCCACTGTTTGCACTGGCAGAAGTAGCCGTCAGTGTTGATGACATCGGAAAAACCCTGGCTGCCGTAAACTTCCGCCAGACCTATAAGCTGAATGTTATTGCCTACCGTCAGAGCGAAGATCAGGATTTTGAATTCATTGACAGCGGTGATTTTGTATTTGTTGAAGGTATGCGCCTGCTGATTGCCGGAAAGGAAAAGGACATCAATACCTATGTCCGTGATACGTCAATCCTGTCACGGTTTGAAGGTAAGGCGTCAAAACTGGGGAAAAAGTTCCAGCGGAGACTGGCTGCCGTAGCAAATACGCCCAAAAGCCTTTAAGAGCGGCGCTGGCGTTTTACTTCATACTGGCGGGCATCAGCAATTTTCAGAAGATTGATCAGGTCTGACTGCTCGCTGGTAAAGGGTGCCGTTCCAAGACTGATAGAAAGATTGAAAGGCTCTCCTGACGTTCTGTTCCATTCCTCGCACATTTCAACCAGCCGTGCCTGGATTTTCGGAAACGATGATTCATCAAGACCTGCGGCAACAATACCAAATTCATCACCACCCAACCGTCCGATGATATCGGAGTTCCGGAACAGTTTTTTCAGCATCCGGGCTTCTGAAATGATGGCCCGGTCGCCGGCTTCATGACCGTAGGTGTCGTTGATTTTTTTCAGGTTGTCCATATCACCAAACACAACCAGACCGGTTTTCTGCAGCTGCACAGAAAGATTGATCTGCTGCTGTCCCATCATCAGGAATCCCCGCCGGTTCAGAATGTCGGTCATTTCATCAGTATATGAAATACGGTTCAGGTTATCGTTGGTTTCTTCCAGAAGACGGTTTTTTTCCAGTTCCAGACTGAATACTTTTGATGAGGATACGATGGTTGCTATGATGATACCCAGCATGGAATAAATGGTGGGATCATAGCTGCCCTGACGGTACACAAAGTACCCGAACTGTTCCGTGCCGTGATACAGCGGTACAACGCTCAGTTTTCCCTGATGTGACAGAATGGTTGGGGGTATGATGGCGGTATGGGGATTGAAGGATCTTAAGGCTCCGTGACCACGGAAAACGTTATCGGTATCAAAGCCGGTTTCAGCATCATAGGCAGTAAAGATGGAAATTTCCGGCGGCAGGTGAAATTCGGTATATTCACTGACCGTTATGGGTTCTGCGTACAGACAGATGGCGGCTCCGCTGATGTCAAAGGAGCGCAGGTCCCGGTTGATGCAGGTTTTCAATTCTTCCAGGCTCATGATGTTCTGGGTGTTTTTCTGATATGAAATAATCTGCAGCAGTTCCGGTTTTTTTGCATACCATTCTGTTACACCTTTGATGGTACTGTTGTCGATAATGTCGCCGGTGGACGTCTGGGCCTGCAGGGTAGGGTCAGTCAGGGCGACACAGCCGCAGCTCTGGCGGAAGACGGCAATGGAATCAATGAATGTTTCCTGGGGAATGGTTTTACGGTCAATCAGGTCATTGAGCAGTTTTGCCGCTTCATACCCCTGGGTATAAATCCGCTGGTCTACGCTGGAAAGGGTCGGGCGTGAAAAGGCGGTCCGTTCTACGTTGTCAAAACCGGTTATGCAGAAGTTTGAAAGCCGGTATTTATGCTCGTTGATGTAGTCGATAAGGACGTAGGCCATGGTGTCGTTCAGGCAGACAAAGGAGTCATACTTGTTCAGGTCATGGGTTTTTGCCCAGTGTGTCAGGGCATCCATGGAACTGCGGTAGGTAAAGTTTCCCTTGATGATATCGTCATCTGAAAAGGTAATGCCGTATTCTTTGACACAGTCCAGGAATACCTTGTTCCGTTCCAGAATTTCCTGGCTTACCCCCATGCAGCTGAATAAGGCAGGCCTTTTGCAGTGGTGTTTTTCAAACAGATGGGAAATCTGTGCCTTCAGGCCGGGAGCAGGATTTGAAAGGACTGAATTGATGTCCGGAAATGACGCCCCGATGCTGATCAGCGGCAGTTTCCCGAAGGATTGCAGCAGGGTATGCAGGTCGTTGTAGGAAGCATGGTTTCCGATGGTTGCAGAGGCTACCAGAAGCCCGTCCAATGTCTGGGTGGAAATCAGGGAAGAAATGGCATTGTTCTGGTACGCGTAGGCGTCACTGGTGTATCCCAGTTCCTCTACTGGAAACTCAAAGAGCGTACAGTTGTTGTTTTCTGTAAATGCCAGGATGCCTTCTTCCAGTTCCAGGGCATATTCTGACCCGTAATCAAAAAGAAGCAGTCCTATCTTCCGAGACGTATCCATACTACTAGAGTATAGATACGTCTGAACGGAAGTGCGTAGGATTATCTTACGCTCAAAAAGAACGATTTTGGTTAATGTGCAGCGGCTTCTTTGCCCAGTTTTTTAATCAGGGTAAGGAGTCCGTCCAGTTTTTCGTGGCTTACCAGCGGGTTCAGCAGGGTGAACTTAAGGCATACGTGACCGTTGCTTACGGTCTGGCCGATAATGACGCCTTCCTGGTGAATCAGGTGACGGCGTACTTTTTTGTTAACGATGTCGCACCAGGGTTCATCACTGGGGGTGCCGTCAAGGCCGGTTTTATTGGCAGGTTCCGGGCCACAGAAGCTTTCTGACAGGCGGAATACTACAGAACTGATTTCAGGTTCTGTAATGGTAACAAAGTCTGTATCCCCGGCAAGGCGGCTCTGCAGGTACTGGGCGTTTTCCATACAGGTGGTAATCAGTTCTGACCAGCCGTCTTTACCGCGGGTCTGGAAACTTACCCATACTTTCAGGGCGTCAAAGCGGCGGGTGGTCTGCAGTGATTTGTCTACCAGGTTGGTGTAGCCGTCTTCTTCGTCTTCCGTACGGTTCAGGTAGTCTGCGTGGATGGTCAGGGCATCAAAGGTGGTGCCGTCTTTAACCAGCACGGCAGAGCAACTGATGGGCTGCATGAACATTTTGTGGAAGTCTACGGTAATGGAATCGGCCTTTTTCAGGAACTCAACCCGGTTACGGTATTTATCAGAAAGGATAACGCCGCTTCCGTATGCTGCATCGGCATGAAGCCACATATGGTTTTCATCACACAGCTCCCGGATGGCATCAATATCATCGATGGAACCAAAGTCGGTAGTTCCTACGGTGGCTACAACACAATAGGGGATATTGCCGGCGGCTTTGTCTTCTGCAATCAGTTTTTTGAGGGCGGCAATGTCCATCTTTTTATGGGCATCTACCGGTACTTTTACGACGCATTCATAGCCCATACCCATAATGTGGCTGGTTTTTTCCATGCTGAAATGACTGATTTCAGAAGTGTACATGCGCATTTTGCGGAAGTTTTCAGGAAGTCCGTGTTTTTTTACGTCGTAGTTGAGGACGGTGTTGCAGAACCAGTCGCGGGCAAGAATCAGGGCTGTCTGGTTACTCTGGGAACCGCCGGAGGTAAAGACACCGTCTGCTTTGGTAACGTCGTAGCCGTACAGCTGGCACAGGAATTGTACAACGGCAACTTCAACTTCAGTTGCTACAGGAGCCTGGTCCCAGCTGTCCATGGACTGGTTGAAGGTTGAAAGAATCAGCTCTGCTGCAACGCTTTCAAGGGTAACGGCGCTGTGCAGGTGAGGCATGTAGTCGGTAGAAGAAGTGCGGAGAAAGTTGGGAAGAATCTGTTTTTTAAGGCGTTCAAATACGGCGTCCCAGCCAAGTCCGTTTTCAGGAAGCAGTGAGTCTACGGCAATGGCTTTCTGCAGGTCGGCAGGAACGGGGCCTACGTAGGCTTTGCTGTCAGTGATGGCATCGGCAACGGCCTGGGCGGTCTGAGCCATCATGGTGGTGTAGAGTGTTTTGGTTTCCGGGGTGTCGGTTAAGAAAAGGTCGTTGTTGTTCATGGGGGGAGTATATGATGAAAGTCTGTAAAAAATCTACCGG
>JAKSTT010000060.1 GCA_024413635.1 Treponemataceae bacterium
CATCAAAAGCAATCTGCGGGCTGCCGTTATCTACCGCAAACCAGAAGATTTCAGTTTCGTTCTTAGTACCGTATTTATCTGTTACGACAAACTGTCCTTTATATTCGCCTTCTTCGGTTTTTCCATGCTTTACACTGAACTGGGCATTGGTAGAGTTGGCAATAATTCCTGAAACAGCAGTTCCGTTGGTCTGAGAAAGTGTTTCATCTGCTTTACAGGTGTACAGAACAACGGAAGCGATACCGTCATCGTCAGTTACCGTGCCCTGGAACTGATTGTTCTGGTTTGTACCATACAGATTCTGTGTTTGATTACTACTATCGAATACAGTCTGTTTGACATCACCATTACTCAATGTAATCTGTGGCTTATCAGAATCCTGATTAACATTGAGTACTTTAGTTTTTCTAGAAGTATTACCACTACGGTCCTGTGCAATAACCGTAACTTTTAATGGTTCATTGTCCGCATAGTTTGTTGTAGTTATTGGGATACTGAAACTGTTGGTATTTGTTATCGGGATCTCAGTTCCCTCATTAATCTGATACCAGGCCCGTTCAACACGGTCTTCATTATCACTGAGCGTTCCTTTTACTGTAATTGATCCATTTACATATTCATTATCATCAAGCATTACGGTCGGAGAAACAGAATCAAAAGAAATATCCGGATTTCCAATGTCATATACCAGTGAAATTTCTTTGGTTGTCACTTTTTCACTGTAGTCATTAACTGCAAGTATCAGATTTTTTGTACCACTTGCATTACCAAACAGTTTTTTCAACGTAGCAGCAGTTACTTTAATTTCTGAAAGAGGTATTCCTAATCCATCTTTTGTAAACTTTTTCCTATAGTTTCCTGCCTTAACGCTGGTATACCCTTCTATTTCCCATGCACTGATACCATCTGACAGAGAAACTTCTACCCAGGTATTATCTGTATCATCATCAGAAGAGGCAGTACCCTTAATTATCAGATCTTTATCAATGCCAATGTATGCAGTACCGGTAGGTTCTGTTATGGTTACTTCAGGGCGTGAACCTTTTCCTTCCAGCTTGAAGATAAACGGATCATCATTCAACAGATACGGATTTCCACTGATATCTTCACCTTTTACCCGTACGGCGTAGTATTTGCCAGTCAGAATACCCTGACTATTTGGCTTTACGTTAAAGGAATAGGTAGAACCGTTTTTCTTGGGTTTCCCATCAATAGGCATTTTATACCAGTCGTCAGCTTCCGTTACAGGAACTGTATTCCCAGAGTCTTTCACGGTTTTTTTGTAGACTGTTATTCCGTTTTCTATTTGAACCAGATCAAACTGTACGGCATATACGTTAACATTATCTAAAATCCAGTTCTCATCTATTGCAACCGGTTCATTATCAAGATTCGGTGACAGAGAAACCGTTATCTGGTTATCCTTGTTCAGCGCAACATCAGTTGTTGGATACTGTACCAGTACATCTTTACGGACTGTCCACCGATCCATACCTGAAACAGAATATACAGGCGTTTTCGACTGATTAAGACTGAAAGTTCCATAGTGCTGTTTGTCTGATACCTTATGTTCCATATTGGAAGTACGTAATGCCGTAATAAGTGCACCATTAGTATCTTTGGCTTTATAGGCAGAATGAATGTTTGTTGCATCTGCTTTTACGGATTTGTTGGTAGCATTCAGTGTGTTCAGTTCATCAAGAAGATAAAAACAGCTGGATGTGTTGCCGGCAGAATCAGTTGCAGTTACTACATAGGTATACTGTTTTTCGCCGGAACCTTCATCAGGCTTGTAGATACTGGTATAAAAGTTATCCACATCCTGTTCAGCAATGGTGTATTTGAAATTCTTTGGAACCGGAGAAAAAGTTTTTTCCCCTAATTTCTGGTTTCCGGCAGCGTCATAGATTTTCAATGTCATGGAATCTACAGCATGATCGTCTTCAACATTTCCGGTAATAATCAACTCTGTACCATATGAATCTTTATTAGGCCGTTCCATAACAATAACCGGTGCCGTATTATCAATTTCGATTACCCGTTCAACCGTTGTATTCTTTTTTGCCAGGTCAGTAGCGGTAACGACTATGTTATAGTCATCATCAACAACGGATGTGGTTGGAATTTTCAAAGACCAGGTACCATCCTGAGGATCCAGTGTTGCAGGATATGAATATCCTTCTCCATGGGAAATGCCTTTCAGATCAATTGTTACCTTTGACATACCCATATCGTCCGATACGGTTCCTGTTATCGTTATGTCCCCGTTAACAACAGATTTTGCTGCAGGAGCAGTAATAGTCAGTTCAGGAGGATTAACATCAACAGCACCACCAAGGCCAAGTTTACAACCTGCAAGAAGAGTAAGTGAAAGGAGTGCTGGAATAAATGATTTTCTGTTCATAATATCCTCCAAAAAAAAATCCGACTCTTCCATATTCGGTAAAATCGGACTTTTTCATTAAAAATTAGTAGAATATTACGATACTGAAAATTATCATAAAAATAAAGAGCCTCTGCTCTCAGAGGCTCTGTTTTCTTATCAGAACACGCTCATTCGCATACCGATGCTCAGCTGCGGAACCAGTGGCGGTACGGATTCTGCACCCTGAACCGTCTTAACGTCGGTAGGAATGGACCAAATCTGACCCTCGGTATAGAGGGAGATAGTCCTGAACATCTTCCGCTTATCCATGGTGACACGCGGGAACTCAATCTGTCCAATCAGCGCACTCAGTATCTGTCCTTTGTCAGCCTGGGTGTAACTGAAATAACTGAAGTTGGCACCTATGGCAAAGGCTGCACTTAACCAGGTCCAGTCGGGTCCAAACAGATAACTGAACGGAACATTACCGACGTTGGCCAGCAGTTTCAGACCAAAAACATTGCCACCATAACGCAGTGGTTCCGAAGGGCGGCCCATCAGCTGGTGCAGGTTATCAAAGTGTACCTGCGTCATCTGGCCAAACTGTGCCTGCAGTTTTACGTTATCGTCATAGAAGGTCAGACCGGCACCCACACTATACAGGGTGTTACCCCAGAAGTTGGCATCAACATACAGACCCTGGATAAAGGCCGGCATTTCATAGTTGGCCTTATCACCCTGGCGTAATTCTACGGTTATCTTTTTCAGAACTACATCGTCATTACTCAGACCGCTGACTGCCAGTGCTTCATTATACCGGCCGCCTTCGCCAGGACTGATCAGCTTAATGGTCGGTGCTGTCTTATCAATCTGAATGATAGTACGGGTAACAGCAGTTTCACCGTTCTTCATATTTGCACGGACAACCAGGAAGTGATATCCATCAGGCATTTCACCGTTTTCAATCCGGTAACGCCAAGCTCCACGACTACCAACTTTCTCAAAGGTCTTTCCGTTGTTGAAACTGATTTCAACACTTTCAACAGCTTTTTCACGGATCTTTTCCTTTTCGTATTTTGGTGTGGCCTTATCGTTCAGCATCAGAACTTCTGCCTCTGTCAGTGAATAACCGGCACGGCCTTCAAGATACGGACGGTCAACGGCAAAGTCACCCATGGCCAGGCTGTCAATGGAAATCCATGGACCAGAAGGAGAATATTTCATGAACTGTTCAACACTGTATACAAGACGGCCATCTGGAAGTACGGCACGTACGCTGTATACATGTTCTCCTCCAGCCAGCTGTTCCGGAGTAAGGGTAAACTTGTAATAACCGGACAGATTTACCGGCTGTACGTCAACTTCCTTACCGTCAACCAGCAGGCTTACCCGTTCTATTGGAACTTCTGATACAACAGTTCCGTAGATATTGAAGACACCCTGAATGGACTCACCGTTCATGGGGTACAACTGGTTAATGGTTGCTACTGAAGCTTTGGTATCCAGCGTAAAGTTACGTGATACACGGGTCACATTACCGGCACTGTCTTCTCCTGAAATTTCCAGGTTATAGGTACCATCCGGAAGTCCACGTACATCAAATACTTCATTGATGATGTCTGATACTTCCAGGTCTTTATATGCTACCTGTTCAGGAATCGGTTCACCACTTTCACCAAGATGACGTACCTGAACATACAGTTTTTTCAGACCGATGTTGTCAGTTGTCTGACCGGAAAGCGGAATATTGGTCGTAGTAAATGTACTGTCATCCAGTGGCAGGGAAAGGGTAATGTCAGGACCATTGTTATCAATGTTTATCAGGCTTGAGTACAAGCCCTGAACGCCATAATCATCCCAAACTTTCAGGAATACTACATGGGTTCCATCCTGAATGACACGGGTATCAAATTCATATTCCCAGCTTTCAAGACCGGAAACCGTATGCCAGGTATTACCGTTATCAACGCTTACCTGCACTTTGGCAATGCCGTTGGCATCACTGGTGTTACCGGTCAGGGTAATACGGTTTGTTACGGTTTCTTCAAATGTCGGTGTATTAACACAGCCAAAGGGCTCTTCCAGGCTGATACGTACCGTACGGGTTACCGAATCGCCCACAATACCGAACTGGTCTTCCGCATATACCGTGATGGTATGCTCGTTATCAGTCAGGGAATGTAACGGAACATTGATGGACCAGCTGGTTCCCCAGTCGCTCAGGGCCTGATATTCGCCGTCATCAATCTTATACCATACCCGTGAGTTGCCATCATCATCATACACGATACCGGATACGATAAAGTCTGTGGTTTCAATGGCGTTTTCTGCCGGCAAATGAATTTCAATGACCGGTTTATCGCTTTCGGCATCAATACGGTACTCTTTTTCAACGTACACCTGTTTGTTACCGGAAGCATCAACAAATTCAAACTGCATGTCTTCGCCGATAGGTACATCGTTCTTACCTACCATCAGGCTGACACTGGAACCAAGTTTCAGCTCTTTTACAAAGCTTACCATGCTGTCCAGTGCACTCAGCGGACTGATATTGTTCTTGTATACTTCTACCGGTTCTTCCTGTTCCGGATCCTCAGACAGAGCTTCTGCAGCAGCCAGTTTTTCCTTTGCCAGTGCCAGGGCATCCTTTGGATATACGTACTGCCCACTGACAAGCCGGCCATTATCGCTGACCAACAGAACTACGCGGGTTTCACCGTTAACTACCTGGCCCTTAGCGGGAGTTACGGTAATAACCTGCGGCGGTGTTGTATCCTTGAATACACTCAGTCTGCGTACGGTTTCTTTACCGGCTGCATCTACTGCATGAACATCTACACATACCAGACCATCAGCCTGGTCTGTCATATCAATATCACCGCCAAACCGGTTTTCTTCTTCTGCAGGTTCCAGTGCTGACCAGGTTTTTCCTGCATTGAATGAGTACTCTACTTTGGTAAGGCCGTTAGTATCAGAGGCTTCTACTACCAGCGGCAGGGTTGCCTGCAGCCACTGCTGTTCATCCGGGGTTACCACTTTAAGGTTTGGAGCGCTCCAGTCACCACGGAGCGTTACCGGACTTGATTCATAGGTTATACCCTGGCTGTCTGTTACCAGCAGAACAATATCTTCAAAGACACCCTCTGCCGTAGCTTCAAGCGTTGCAACTGAACCTTTTGCAGTAACTTTTACGCCACCGTTGTAGGTATCTGCATCTTTGATTTCAACTTTGTACGGAGCAGGAACGTTAACAAACGCCTTCAATCCTTCTCCCTTTGCCAGATTGTACACACTGTCAGCATCTGCAGCCCGGTCTATTTTCCAGTACACCTGTTCCTGGTTTTCAATGCCGGCATCAGGTCTGGCACGTACAAACGATGCCGTACCTTTGGCAGTTACATAGGTTTCTTTATCAGTCGTTGCAGCAACAGTAATATGGGTGCGCTCTGCAGGGTATCCCTTCAGAGTAATGAAGGCTTCATACTGATTACCGTCACCATCCGGCAGTTTCTTCAGGGTCAGTTTGCCGCTTTCATTTACTGCAGCAGGACTGCCGAATGCAGCATTCTGTTCACCGGTAATAGTGTAAGTTGCATCTGCAACCGGCAGCGGACTGTCTACTACTACACGGATAACGTCCGAACGGTCTTTAGCCACAACGGCCGGTAATTCATATACCAGACCGCTGACATAGGCGGTATCGTTGAACCGGTCAATGGCTACCGATGGCTGTGCTCCGGTCTTGACTGTAGTTTTAGAAGCAAATGCTTTTGCGGCATCATTCAGAACCTTAACATCAACATTTACGGTACCGGGTACCAGCATACTGCCGGGAATCATACCGGCCTGTGGATACAGACGGGAACCTTCAAAGGCAGCCCCTGCAACATTTACGGTTACAGAATCAAGTGTTCCCTGATAGTAAGCGGTATAGTACAGGTTTTCACCCTGGAACCAGGTCAGGGCAGCAGGCGCTGCTACCGGAGGTTTAGCTTTAGGATCTGCTTCATAGTCAGGTTCCGGCAGTGGACTTACTTTTGAAACAAACGCAGCATCTGCGGTTTTTCCGCTGTATGAACTCTGCGCAACTACTTCAATGACGCTGACACCTTCCTTAAAAGTACGTGCCGGCAGATCTATGGTGAACGAACCGTCTTCGGCAACGTCTACTTTCTTGAACTGCGGTTCAGGTTTTTCTGCCAGAGGATCAACGGCAGCAGGAGCCTCAAAGATGCGGTACTGCACTTTCAGCTCTGAATCTGCGGCAGCAACTTTTGGCAGCGCTGCAGTACCGGATACTGACACATCCTTGAATCCGTCATATACGGCAGATGCTTTCAGTTTTAACGTCGGTTCGCTTTCATTTATGGCTACGGTCAGCTGACGTGATTCATAGCTCAGGTCTTTATCAGTTGTTACTTTTACGGTAAACGGCTGGCTTACACCGGCAACTTTCTGAGGAGAAAGGATAATGCTGTTACCTTTCAGTTTTGCCGTAACAAATTCATTTTCAGGTACAATTTCTACCGAAACGGCTTTTCCACCAATAAAGTAACCGCTGGCAGTTCCATTGTCAGAAAGATCAATCCGTCCGTTTTCAGCAATAGTACTGTCGGTAAAGAATACTTTCGGCTCACCACGGACAGTGGTCAGATCAGTACGGTATACCAGATACCGGGTGTCAGTAGTGCGGCCGTACATATCTTCTGCCGTTACCGTAACTTCTACCAGACCCCAGGGAGCCCCGGCCAATGGAATATCAAAGTTGGTGGTGCCTTTAACGCTCTTTATTACCTGTTCACCTGCAGCTTTACCATTAAAAGTCCAGCGCAGACCAGTCAATCCGCACTCACTGGAAACACTGGCTGCCAGGCTGGTAACACCTTCTGCATTTATTTCGATACCCGGAACGTAAGCTGTTTCTGCAGCAGCCGGTGTTCTGGTTTTCAGTACGGCAGTATCTGCAGAACCAAATGACGGCGCAGCACCTTTTGCTACAAATGGAATAACGACTTCGCGGCCTACAATACCGTGAACATCAGTAGCCCATATGGTTACTTTATGCAGGCCTGCGGAAAGTTTTTCGCTCAGGCTGGCCAGAACGTCTACATAGAAGACACCTTGAGAAGCAACATCATTGGTTGCACCGGCATCAACCTTCCAGTGAAGGGTAGCAACGCCATCATCATCAGTTATCTGGCCACGGATATACAGTTCGTCTTCAATAAAAACATCATTCTCTTTGGCATTCAGGGCAAAATCATGAACCGGCTGTGCCACATGTACCACCGGCCGGTCTGCTTCCAGATCCACCGTCAGTTTTTTCTTGAACACGGTAACGTTTCCGGCAATATCAGTGGCAGTAATAATAAGTTCCTGAGCTTTTGCCGTTTCACCACGGATATCAAATTCATGTACCCAGTACGGGTTACCGTCAGTCAGCTCAAATTCGCCGATATCCTTACCCAGCTGCCAGGTCAGTTTCTCAATACCAATACGGTCATAGGCACTGCCGGCTACAGAGAAAATACCATTGATGGCCTGATTATCCTGTGGATACATCAGGGTAATTTCCGGTTTAGTGTTATCAACAAAATACAGGAACGAACTGGTACCTACGGTACCCTGCTGGTCGGTAGCCTTAAACCAGCAGACCTGCGGGCCATCATCCTGTTTTTTAGTATCAATTGTTACAGTAAAGGTATACTCGTCGGCTTTCTTGTCATATTTCAGCTTGACCGGTTCAAAGGTAGTACCGCCATCAGTTGAATACAGCAACTCCTTAATGCCGTTACCATCAATTACCTGACCGGAAAGAGAAATCTTTCCGCTTACCAGGTCACCAAGACCATAGTTATGTACTTCCGTAACAGGCATTTTACGGTCAAGATGCCACCGGGCAGATACACTGTGGCCACGGGTACCATGGGTATCAACACCAGTTACCGTAATGACATGGGGGCCTTCAGACAGTTTGGTAGTATCCAGATAGTACGACCAGAATTCCTTACCTTCAGCAATTACCGGATGATCTGTGTCACCATCAAATGTAAGTTCTACGTACTCTACTGCATCATCATCAATACAGGTACCAACAATGTTCAGGTTACCCGGAACACGCATTTCAGGGGGAGGGTTTGTAATACCGGTTACTGGCAGGTCAGATTCAGGGTCAACAGCTAAGTTGAAGGGTCCTACAGTAGAGATATTTCCACCCAGGTCTTCTGCCGTTACGACAACGTTGTACGTACCCGGTTTCTTTTCTTCAAGTGGGAATGAATCCTGCCATGAAGTCTGGGTCCCCAGATCAATCATTTCATTGTCACGTTTCCCGCCGGCAAATACGACGCCTGTAATTGTGAGTAAGCATGCTGTCAAAAGTACTGTCTTTTTCAAACTAAACCCCTAATAGCGATGAAGGTACACTTCACCTTTCATCTTATCGGCTGAAAGGCTGAATAGAGATAGGACTTTTGTGGAATAAAGATGATTATTTTACAATTAAGTTGTAAACACGGTCTAAATCATCACCGTTGAAGTATTCAATCTGAATGGTTCCCTTGGTAAGCGACCCTTTGATGGCAACTTTTGTTCCCAGAACTTCAATGAGTTTTTCTTCCAGGGTTTTCAGATTAGGATCTTTTTCCGGTGCAGAAGCAGCTGGTTTTGCTTCCGGTTTTGCCCGTGAACCGCCGTTCATTTCGATAGCCTGCTGCTCTGCTTCGCGAACGGAAAGATTCTGACCCATGATACGGGCAAACAGCATCCGCTGATCAGAAGGATTCGTAACAGAAAGCAGTGCGCGGGCATGACCGGCTGTCAGTTCCTGGCTGACAATCTTTTTCTGCATGTCTTCAGGCAGCTTCAAAAGACGCAGGCTGTTGGCTACGGCAGAGCGGCTTTTTCCCATACGCTTTGCAACATCGTCCTGGGTAATCTGAGCCAGATCCATCAGTTCTTTATAGGCAAGAGCTTCTTCAATAGCGTTCAGGTCCTGACGCTGAATGTTCTCAATAAGGGCAACTTCCAGTTTCTTAACATCAGTATACTTCTGTACCCGGACAGGTATCTGGGTAAGACCGGCAAGTTTTGCAGCACGGGTACGGCGTTCACCGGTAATAATCCAGTAATTGCCGTTACCGGCTTCTTCTACAACCGGTGGCTGGATAACGCCATGTTCCTTAATGGAATCTGCCAGTTCCTGCAGTTTTTCAGGATCAAATTCGGTACGCGGCTGATGTGGGTTAGGAGAAAGTTTATCGATATCAACAAGAAAATCAGCACCGGGAACTGCTGCAGCACGGGCTGCACCAAGACCGCCGGCAGGTACATCTTCGTTAGTAGGACTTGCGAAATCTTTATTTTCCAGAAGGGCATCAAGACCCCTTCCTAGACCGAACTGCTTAGCCACGGGCGATAACCTCTTCTGCAAGAGCTTTATAACTGCGGGCACCTACACAGGTAGGATCATATTTATTGATAGGCAGCCCATGTGATGGAGCTTCTGAAAGACGTACGTTGCGTGGAATAATCGTGTTGAAAACACCTTCCTTGAAATATGCCTTAACCTGCAGAACAACCTGCTGGGCAAGACGGGTACGTGAATCATACATGGTAAAGAATACACCGCCGATTTTCAGTGAGCGGTTTGCAGAACTCTGTACCAGTT
Organism: Treponemataceae bacterium; assembly: GCA_024413635.1. Taxonomy (GTDB): domain Bacteria; phylum Spirochaetota; class Spirochaetia; order Treponematales; family Treponemataceae; genus Treponema_I. Next base: position 10,035 of record JAKSTT010000060.1, read on the forward strand.
TTACGGTCTGCAGCAGCTGGGCAACACCTTCAAGGGCAAAGAATTCACACTGCATAGGAATAAGCACTTCATCAGCAGCAGCCAGACCATTAACGGTGATAATACCTAATGATGGCGGACAGTCAATAAGGATGTAGTCGTAGGCATCCTTAACGGGAGCCAGGGCTTCTTTCAGGAACATTTCACGGTTTTCCTGATCAACAAGTTCGATGGCTGCACCAGACAGATCCATGGAAGCCGGAATAGCATCCAGATTATCTACGGCAGTATGTCGGATAACCTGCTGAACCGAGGCGGTTTTTGCCATGAGTTCATAAATAGTCGGTTTATTGTTATCAATGCCAACACCACTGGACATGTTAGCCTGAGAGTCAAAGTCTACAAGAAGAACTTTTTTACCTGCATCTGCAAGGTAAGCACCAATATTGATGGCAGAGGTTGTTTTACCTACTCCACCTTTCTGATTTACGAATACGTAGGTCTTTCCCATACCTTCTAATGTATCATTTTTTGGCGCTTACGTATATATTTTTGTATGTCTATGAACAGTTCTGATTTTTTTACTGATAAAGATATTGATATCCTGATTTCTGTCACATTAAGTAAACCGGTAGCCGGAGCTGAAGCCGATAAAGTGAAAATCCAGCGGGCCGATACCGGATTCCAGATAGCACGCTTTAAGGGACCCCAGGTATTCCATCAGAACGCCGACGCCGATGCCGTACGAAAACTGTTGAATGATATGACTGCCCACTGGTTCCACACGGTAGATGCCCGTACGGAAAACGGTACCATTACCATTCTGACCAGCAAAAAAGGAAAAACCACCGTTCTCCGGAAACCAGCCGCAGGATCCGGAAACCAGCCGAAAAGTCCCCTGCAGCAGCTGACGGCTGTCCCTCATAACCGGACAAAAAACTACATCATTCCGGAAGGCAAACCGGTCCTGTTCCTGGAAAAACTGGGCGTCATGACCAGCACCGGCGCTGTACATGCCCAGAAATACGATAAATTCCGGCAGATTAACCGGTTTCTGGAATACGTTGATGATATTCTGCCTGTTCTGGAAGACACTGACGGCCGGCCCCTCAGGGTTATTGATTTTGGCTGCGGTAAAGCCTATTTAACCTTTGCCCTGTATTACTATCTGGTAGAAATCCGGGGCCTTACAGCTGATGTGTTTGGTCTTGATCTTAAAAAACAGGTTATTGAGGACTGTGGAAAACTTGCGGAAAACTGCGGATACAATGGACTCCACTTTTCCACCGGTGACATCGCTGCCTACCGTGAGGGTGCTGCCGCCGATGACACCGTTGACCTGGTCATTACCCTGCACGCATGCGACACCGCCACCGACTATGCACTGGCTTATGCCGTTGAACATGGCGCCCGTGCCATACTCAGCGTTCCCTGCTGCCAGCATGAACTGAACACTGCCCTTGGCAAGACAGTAACAGATGCAGCCCTGAACCCAATGTTAAAATATGGCATCGTAAAAGAGCGGTTCAGCGCCCTGGCCACAGACGTTCTGCGCGCCGGTGAACTGGAAGCCGCCGGTTACAAAACCCAGCTCCTGGAGTTCATCGATATGGAAGGAACGCCCAAGAATCTGCTGATACGGGCTACCCGGCGGGAAGGCGAAAAAAAAGCCGCCGGCAATCCTTATGCAGAACTGCAGGCGGCCCTTGGCGTAGAACTTACGTTAGGTAAGCTTCTCCGTTAGTAATTTACAACCATCTGCCGCCATGGACGGCGGCATTTAGCTGTCATGCTGAACTCGTTTCAGCATCTGAAATCCCGAATCAAGTTCGGGGTGACCTTATTTTTTCTTATTCAGCAGAGCGGCAAACGGGTTGTAGCTCATGCCGTCATCACTGCCACCGTAGTTTCCGCCGTAACTGCGATTGTTATCGCGGGCCGGACGGTCATTACGCGGGCGGTTGCTTCCAGCTCCGGCACCAACAGGTGCGCCAGCTTTCTTAACTACAACAGTGCGTTTTTCACCAGGCCGAACAGCGCGTACTACACGGCGTTCGCCATCACCGCTGTCTGCAGTGCGGGCAGATCCAGCACCACCCTGGCCAATACGGTTCATGGCATCACTTTTCAGTGAAAGGCTGATGCGGCGGCGGTCCATATCAAGGCCGATAATGGTGCATTCCTTAATGTCACCAACTTTCAGTACGTCCATCGGATCGCTTACAAAGGTGTCGCTCAGCTCAGAAATGTGCAGCAGTGCCGTTTCCTTAATACCCAGGTCAACAAAGGCACCAAAGTCTACTACGTTCTTGATTTTACCGGTTACCTTCATGCCTTCGCGCAGGTCTTCAAATGCCATTACGCCTTTCTGCATGATTGGCTTTGGATATCCGTCACGGGGGTCGCGGTTCGGTTTTTTCAGTTCTTCAATCAGGTCAACGATGGTTGCATCACCCAGTTCGTACTTTTCTTTCAGGTCCTTGCGGATATCTGCACCAACTTCAGCCTTGTTCTGCAGACATTCATATATGACGCGTGCAGCTGCGTAGTTTTCCGGGTGTACCCAGGTATTGTCCAGAGGGTCTGAACTTTCAGGAATCTTGA
>JAKSTT010000061.1 GCA_024413635.1 Treponemataceae bacterium
AAGACCATTTATCTTGATGCCTTAAAATCATGCATTGACGAATTCATCGCCTTAAACGAAGCCGGAATCGATACCAGCCGCATTTATGTTGGTGGCGACAGTAACGGCGGCTTTATGACCATGCATCTGATTCTGGCCTATCCCGAGTTCTTTGCTGCCGCATTCCCCTGCTGTGAAGCCCTTATCGATTCCTATATCACTGATGAAATGCTTTTACGCATTAAGGATATGCCGGTTTGGTTCGTTCATGCCAAAAATGATCCTATCGTACAGCCGGAACGCTTTGTGCTGCCTACGTACAAACGGCTTATGGCCATGGGCGCAAAAGACTGCCACTTTACCTTCTGGGACAACGTAAAAGACCTGCACGGTGAGTTCAAGGACGAGAAGGGCGAGCCCTTTGAATATCTGGGCCACTTTGTCTGGGTACCGACCTACAACGATGATAACAAGGTGGACTTTGACGGTCAGCCGGTTCTGGTAAACGGCAAGAGTGCTACTTTGTTTGAATGGCTGGTAAGTAAGAAACGGTAACAGCGGTAATCAGGAGTACTTCGACTACGGAAGTACCCCTGTTGATTATTCGGTGTATACACCCATATCGCGGATTTTTTTATTCCGGTATTTTACCAGGACTGCAGGACTTTTTTTCATCAGTTTTTCAAGGTCAGAAGTAATCTGTTTCTTGATGGCTGCTGCCGCTGCTTCCGGGTTTGTCTGTGCACCGTTTTCCGGTTCAGGGATAATGCCGTTTGCTACCTTTAATGCAAGAATATCTTTGCTGGTAATTTTCAGCATGGCTGCTGCATCTTTTGCCCGGGTAGAATCGCGGAGCAGGATGGATGCACAGCCTTCCGGTGAAATGACCGAATAGATGGCGTTTTCAAGCATGTAAATCTTGTCTCCGACACCGATTCCTAAGGCACCTCCGGAACCACCTTCACCGATAACGATACAGATAACCGGTGTTTTCAGCTGACTGAATTCCTTCAGGTTGGTAGCAATGGCTTCTCCAATACCGCGTTCTTCTGCCCCCAGTCCGGGATAGGCTCCCTGGGTATCGATGAACGTAATCACCGGACGGCCAAAGCGTTCTGCCTGCTTTGCAAGACGCAGGGCTTTCCGGTATCCTTCCGGATTGGCCATACCACCGTTACGGCTGATATTTTCCTTCAGATTCCGGCCTTTCATGTTTCCAAGAACGGTTACCGGGATGCCGTCAAGAAATCCTATGCCGCCCACCAGTGCCGGGTCATCGCCATAACAACGGTCTCCGTGAAGCTCTGTAAAGTCATCAATGATCATATTGATATAATCCAGGGTACGGGGACGGTCTGCATGACGGGCAAGTTCAACTTTTTCCCATACTTTACTGACAGAATCGCCTTTTGATTGCAGTTTTCTGGAAATGGTTTCCAGCTCAGAACTGATATCAAGTCCCTGGCTTTCTGACAGCTCCCGTAACTGTTCAAGAATCTGTTCTTCTGTATGTTTCATGTGTGTGCCTCTATCATTTTTGCCCAGAACCGGCGCTGCTCACTGCGGGGAACAATGCAGTCAACAAATCCTTTTTCCAGCTGGAACTCGGCCCGCTGAAAACCTTCCGGCAGTTTCTGGTTAATGGTTCCTTCAATGACGCGGGGGCCGGCAAAACCGATGAGCGCCTTTGGTTCAGCACAGATCAGGTCTCCAAGCATGGCAAAACTTGCTGTTACCCCACCGGTTGTCGGGTCACAGAGCATAACAAAGAAGGGGACCCTGTTTTCGTTCAGGGCAGCGACAGAACTTGATGTTTTTGCCATCTGCATCAGTGAAAAAATACCTTCCTGCATACGGGCACCGCCAGAAGTTGCATAGATGATGACCGGCGTCTTTTCTTCTGCGCCCTTCAGCATCAGGCGGCTGATTTTTTCGCCGACAACAGACCCCATGGAGCCTCCCATAAAGTCAAAGGACATGATGCCCAGCAGCGCCGGGTGGCCCATAATGGTACAGCTGCCGGTTACTACGGCTTCTTCAAGGGCTGTTTTGGCCCGGGCTGCTTCCAGTTTTTCTTCGTATCCGTCCATATCAATAGGATTGTTGGATTTCAGGTTACGGTTGCACTCTACAAAAGAGTTTTCATCAGCCAGATACGCAATACGCTGTTTGGGGCCTATGCGCATGTGGTTGCCGCACTGGGGGCAGACCATAAGATTGTTTTTCAGTATCTGTTCGTCGTGGTTTGTTTTACAGTTTGGACATTCCATTTGTTACCTCAGTTAACTTTCGGGGTACAGTTCCTGATACAGGGATGTACCGAACATTCCCGACTGGAACTGACGGGAACTGATGATTTCTATCTGCTGGTCCTGGTTGGTTCCCACTCCTTCAAGATGGAGTTCCTTCAGGCAGCGGAGCAGACGCTTGATGGCATCCTGGCGGGACGAGGCGTGTACAATGAGTTTTGCCAGCATGGAGTCATAGTGGGGTAATACCGTATACCCGTTGTACAGGAAACTGTCGAACCGGACACCGGGACCTGATGGCAGATCAAGACGGGTAATGGTGCCGGGAGCCTTGGCATTGATACGGGCTTCGATGGACCATCCCTTTACCTCAAAGGAATCTGCCGGAGCAGAAAGCCGGTTTTCTGAGCAGGCCAGAATCTGTTCACGGATAATGTCAGTATCAGAAACAAACTCAGATACCGGGTGTTCAACCTGGATACGGGCATTTACTTCCATAAAGTAAAAGTCTGTACCTGATACCAGGAATTCAATGGTACCTGCTCCCCGGTATTTCAGGCCAGCAAACAGGTTCCGTGCTCCCCGGTACATACGGTCACGCATGTCATCAGTAACTGCAGGAGAAGGGCTTTCTTCAATCAGTTTCTGGTGGTTTTTCTGCACCGAACAGTCACGTTCTCCCAGAACGGCTACATTGCCGGTACCGTCTGCAATAATTTGCAGTTCAACGTGGCGGGCATTCTGGATGTATTTTTCGATGTATACCGTGCCGTCGGCAAAGTTTGAAAGGGCCTCACTGGAAGCAATTTTCAGGTTTTCTTCCAGATCTTCTTCTTTCCAGACAATACGCATACCCTTACCACCACCGCCACTGGCGGCTTTAATGATGACCGGGTATCCGCATTCCTGTGCCGTTGCTTTTGCCTGTTCCAGGGTATCAGTGGCACCTTTTGAGCCGGGGGTAACGGGAAGTCCGTATTTCAAGGCAGTTTCCCGAGCCATAACCTTATCTCCCAGCATACGGATGGTAGCGGGTTCAGGTCCAATCCACACAAGACCGGCTTTTTCTACATCAGTTGCAAAATCGGCGTTTTCAGACAGAAAACCGACACCGGGATGAATGGCATCACAACCTTTTGCCAGTGCTGCCGTAATGATGGCCTGAGAGTTCAGATAGCTTTTTGCAGAACTGGCTGGCCCGATGCAAACGGCCTCATCAGCCAGTTTTACATGAAGGTTTTCTTTATCAACCGTAGAGTACACTGCCACAGTGGTAATGCCCATTTCATGGCAGGTACGGATAATGCGGACTGCAATTTCTCCACGGTTTGCAATGAGCAGCTTTTTAATCATTGCATGCTCCTACAGGCGCTGAACGGAGAACAGTGGCTGGTCATATTCAACCAGATCACCGTTTTCCGGCAGGACGGCAAGAACTTCAAGGTCAAATTCTGCAGTCAGGGTGTTCATCATTTTCATGGCTTCAATGATGCACAGTGGTTCGCCTTTTTTGATTTTGCTGCCTTTTTCTGCATACGCCGGAGAATCTGGTGAAGGAGCACGGTAGAAGGTTCCCACTACCGGACTCTTTATGGTTTCTCCCGGTACTTCTGCCGGGGCTTCCGGGGTTGCAGCTGCTGCTGGCGTGGTATTTTCTGCAGCAGCAGAAATTGGCGCAGCTGATGCGGTACCTGCAGGTACCGGCTGTGACACCGGTACGGCTACAGAAGCCGCTGTACTTACCATGCCGGGAATGCAGGCTTCTTTTTTCTTTAAGGCAAGACGGGTTCCGTCACGGGAAAAATCCAGGTCAACAATAGAACTGTCGTTGAACTGTTTCAAAACTTCAAATACAAATTGATCAGTCATGGTTTCTCCTGTTTACAGAACATCAAAGCGTTCAATTTCTTTTGTGTAATCAACGCCTGCAATATCAAAACCGCTGGTTGCGAGGAAATCGTGGCGGTAACCGGTAAGGTCTCCAAGGGTGGCAATATTTTCTGCCGTAACCTGCGGCATAATGCGGTCCACTTCTGCCTGTACGCTACTGTCCATTTCCCAGTCATCAATTCTGATGCGGTTTTCTTCATCAACGGGTACCGGTGCATTGCCGTCTGCACTTTTAATGTACAGGCGTTCAGCAAACAGACGGTTAATCTGTTCAATACAGCCTTCGTGGGTACCTTTTTCTTTCATTACCTTAAAGAGTACGGAAAGATACAGGGGGATAATCGGAATGACAGCGCTGGCACGGGTAACAAGACCTTTGTTGACTGAAACATAGGCGAATCCTTTAAGGTCTGAAAGCAGGGCAGTGATGGTTCTTGCCTTCTGTTCCAGGTCCAGTTTTGCCATACCGATGGTTCCGCGGCGGTAGATGGCCTGGGAAACTTCAGGTCCGATATAGGAATAGGCAACGGTCATGCATCCCTCTGAAAGGACACCGGCAGCTGAAAGCTGTTTCATCCAGCGTTCCCAGTCTTCACCGCCCATTACTTTTACCGTATGGGCAATTTCTTCTTCAGTTGCAGCCTGGGCGGTAATCTCTTTCATTTCGCCAGTCATGGGGTCAAAGGTTTTTCCGCTGAAATCGCATCCAATGGGTTTGATGACTGATTTATGCATGATTTTGGTATCAGGATCAGTACGGACCGGGCTTGCCAGGCTGTAGACTACCAGATCAAATGTCATGCCGGCTTCCTTTGCTTTTCCGATGAGGGTTGCCTTAATCTCGTTGGAATAGGCATCGCCATCAATAGTACAGGTATACAGGCCGGCTTTGGCAGCTTCCTGGTCAAATGCCATGTTGTTGTACCAGCCGGGGGTACCGTATTTTTTTTCAGAACCGGGTTTCTCAAAGGAAACGCCGATGGTTGCAGCGTCATAGGCAAAAGCAGCAGTAATGCGGCTTGCCAGCCCGTATCCGTTGGAACATCCCAGTACCAGGACATTTTTAACGGGACGGTGGGTACCTGGTACGGTACTGTATTTTGCTTTCTGTTCTTTTGTATAGGCTATCTGATTGAGTACTGACTGGCGGCATCCTTCCGGATGGGCGTTCAGACAGATATTACTTCTTACCATAGGTTCCATGTTTTGCTCTCCTTTTTAATTCGATGACCCGACAAGGCACATCCACTCGGCTTCGGCGGCCAGGTTTTCTCCTACCCATGCCTTTCCTGCCTGTTTGATCATTTTGGGTGATACCCGCAGATTGGTAATTTCAAGGCGTACTTTGTCACCAGGACGTACCTGATGGCGGAATTTCACTTTATCTACGGTTGCCAGGAAAAACAGGCTGCCTTCTGCAAAGGTTTTCTGAAAACTTAACGCAGCTCCGCCTGCCTGGGCCATGGTTTCCACCAGAATAACGCCGGGAACTACCGGGTACTGGGGAAAATGGCCTTTGAAGAAGAATTCTTCTTCGGTAAAGGTATGTTCGCTTACGGAACCCTTTTCGTCAGCAGAGATGATTTCATCTACAAAGAGAAAGGGTTTCCGGTGGGGCAGCAGACTTTCAATATCCTTGGTTACACTCATACTTCATCCTTTTTGAAAATTACGACACCATTATGACCACCGAATCCCAGTGAACCGGATGCAGCACATCTGATACCGCCTGGCGCTGTTTCTACAACAGCTTTGTTCGGTACATAATCAAGATCACAACCATTTTCCACATCAGGAGTATCCAGATTGATGGTTGGAGGATATACACCTTCTTCAATGGCTTTGATGCAGAACAGCGCTTCCATGGCACCGGCAGCACCCAGACAGTGACCGGTCATGCTTTTGGTCGATGATACCTTCATTTTGTAGGCATGGTCTCCCAAAGCTTTTTTCAGCATGTTTGATTCCGAAGAGTCATTTACATGGGTTGAAGTACCATGGGCATTGTAGTACTGCAGTTCTTCAGGCCGTATGCCGGCATCCTGCAGTGCCAGTTCAACGGCACGGGCTCCGCCATTTCCGGAAGGATCCGGGGACGTAATATGATAAGCATCAGACGTACCGCCATAGCCGGCAAACTCACAGTAGATTCTGGCGCCGCGGGCTTTGGCGTGTTCATATTCTTCAAGGATAAGAATGGCAGAACCTTCTCCCATGACAAAACCTTCCCGGTTAGTGTCAAAGGGGCGGCTTGCTTTTTCCGGTGCGTCATTGTACGAAGATGCAAGGGTTTTCAGTACGCTGAATCCGCCGATACCAAAACCGGTAATGGCAGCTTCAGTCCCTCCGGCAATACACATATCGGTTCGTCCACTCCGGAGCTGGTCCAGAGCAAGACCCAATGCATCAGTAGAAGAAGCACAGGCGGTCTGCAGGTTCCAGGCGGTCCCTTTTATGCCAAAGAGCATACTGATGTTACCGGGACCTTCGTTACCAATCATCATGGGCACAGTCAGTGGTGGAATACGGCCGGGACCAACCTCCAGATACTTTCTGAAAGAGTTTTCCATTACTTCATATCCGCCGATACCATTACCCAGTACGATGGAAGTCCGTTCCGGGTCGATAGTTTCTTTGGTAAGTCCTGCATCTGAGAGTGCCTGGGCTGTAGCTACAGCACCAAACTGGGCAAAACGTGCCATTTTGCGGGCTTCCTTTTTATCAATCCACAGGCTGGGATCAAAGTTCTTTACTTCACCCGCAATCTTTACATCAAAGCCGACCGTGTCAAAAAGGGTGATGTTGGTAATGCCGCTGTTTCCAGCCACCAGGTTTTCCCAGGTCTCATCTACGCTGTTTCCCAGGGGGCTTACACAGCCTAAACCGGTAACAACAACTTTTCTTTTTGTTTCCATATTTGTATCTCTCCTTAGCAGCCCATACCGCCGTCTACACCCAGAACCTGTCCGCTGATGTAGGTAGACAAGTCACTGGCCAGAAACAGTGCTGCGTTTGCTATATCTTCCGGAAGCCCTGCACGTTTCATGGGGATCCCTTCCATGAAAGAATCTTTAACTGCATCAGGAAGCACTGCGGTCATATCGGTCTGGATAAATCCCGGAGCAATGGCGTTTACGCGTACACCGCGGGAACCTGTTTCTTTTGCCAGACTTTTGGTCAAACCGATCAGGCCTGCCTTACTGGCAGCATAGTTAATCTGCCCGGCCTGACCGTGGAGTCCTACGATGCTGGACATATTGATGATGGAACCGGTGCGTTTCCGGATCATGTCAGAAGCAATAATCTGACTGGCAAGAAAGCTGCTGGTCAGGTTAATGCTGATAACGGAATCCCAGTCTTCTTTTTTCATTCTGAAACTGAGTCCGTCACGGGTAATGCCGGCGTTGTTTACCAGCACATCAAATCCGCCGGACTGTTCCAGAGCCTGCTTGATACCACTGGTCCAGCTTTCTGTATCTGCGGCGTTGGCATACAGTTCAGTAAAAGTAACGCCGTTTTCTTTTGCAACAGCTTCCAGTTCTTCCCTGCTGTCTGATGGTTTGGTACAGATTCCCCATACTGACGCCCCCTGCTGTAAGAAAGCAGTGGCAATGGCTTTTCCGATTCCCCGGGAAGAGCCGGTAATAAGTGCTTTTTTGTTCTGCAGCATCATTTCAAAATCTCCATGTCATTGGTAATGGGCTGGCAGGTGATGCCGGCATATCCGGAATCACGCCACAGACCGCTTAATACGGTGCCTGGCCCGGTTTCATACATATGCCAGGACTCATCAATGAGTGCGGCAATTTCTTTTTCTTCCTGAACCCAGCATACCGGGTGAGTAAAATGAAGGACTGCCAGCTTCTGGGCATCTGCCGCACTGGTCATTTCCTTTCCCGTCACGTTTGAAAAAAGCCGTGCCTTAGGATTATGAAACGTCAGTCCTGAAAGCACTGTTTCAAACGCTTGTCCTGCTTTTTCCATAAGCGGTGAATGGAACGGTCCTGCAACTTTCAGGGGGACATACCGGCGGCATCCGGCTGCCTTACACAGTTCTGCAGCCTGTTCAATACCTTCTGCAGTTCCTGAAACAACAGTCTGTTTCGGACTGTTCAGGTTGGCAGGATAACAGATTCCCTGAACCGTCAGTGGTGCTACGGCTGCTGCCACCTGTTCAGGTGTCAGACCGATAACTGCAGCCATACCGGGAAGCCGGCCGTTGCACTGGGCTGCCAGTTCATCGCAAACCTGCTGCATGATGATTCCCCGCTGCTGTATCGCCCGGATGGTATCTTCAAAGGAAAGAACTCCCGATGCATGCAGGGCGGCATATTCACCAAGTGAAAAACCGGCGCAGATATCAGGGGTAATTCCCTTTGCTTCAAGAGTTTTTACGATGGCAAGAGATGCCGTGGTTATAGCCAGCTGACTCCGGTCACTGCGGGCCAGTTCCTGGTCTTCTGTTTCCCACAGATAGCGGGATACCGGTTCACCGGAAATCCGTTCTGCTTCCTGTACAACGTTCATTGCTTCAGGGTGGGTTTCACAGAATTCCTTCAGCATGCCTTTTTTCTGAGCTCCCTGACCAGGGAAAACAAATACATTTTTCATTTTTCTCACCCATTTCTGCAGGCATTAAAATCTGAGGACAGCTCCGCCCCAGGTTAATCCTGCGCCAAAGGCAGCCAGTACTACGACTGTTCCCTTGGTCAATTTCCCTTCAGCATCCATATCTGCCAGAGCAACTGGAATAGATGCAGAGGAAGTGTTACCGTAATCGCCCATTTTACGGACGAACTTATCAAAATCATATCCAAGCCGTTTTGCAGAAGCCTTCAGAATCCGTTCATTTGCCTGATGACAGACGAAATAATCTACATCGGATTCTGTCAGGTGTTCCTTTTCCATAAGGTCACGGATAATCTTTGTCATACTGGCTACGGCAAAGTCGTATACCGCATGACCATCCATCTGGATGAAGCCCTTTTCGTTCAGGAAGAGCGCCATGGCTCCTGAGCCGTCAGAACCGGATACAAAGGGACCAATTCCTGCTCCTGCTGCTTCGGCATCTGATACCCGCTGCAACAGGACAGCACCGGCGGCATCACCAAACAGCACGCAGGTAGAACGGTCAGTCCAGTCACAAATACCGCTCAGTACTTCAGTCGAAACAATCAGGGCATAGTCCAGCTGGTTACATTCCATCATGCCTACTGCCGTATTAACGGCATACACGAATCCTGAACAGGCAGCGGTCAGATCAAAGCAGGTTGCGTTTACTGCACCGGTCTGTTCCTGAATCAGGCACGCAGTAGAGGGAAGCCCTATGTAAGCCGGTGTTGTCGTAGAACAAAGCAGTAATCCTACCTGATCCGGAGTAACACCGGCTTTTGCAAGGACCTTCCGGCAGGCTTCAGTACCCAGACTTACGGCAGTATCGCCTTCGCCTGCCAGATACCGTGCTTTTATTCCCGTATGGGAATAGATCCATTCGTCACTGGTTCCCAGTTCTGCCGGTAACTCTGCATTGGTGCAATGTCGTGCCGGTACTGCCTTTCCGGTAGAACGGATAATAACTGGCATACCGACCCCTTACAGAGATTCCTTGATGAATTTGTAGGCATCGCCAACCGTTTCAAAAGTGCTGGCTTTATCATCAGGAATAGATACGCCACAGCTTTCTTCAATGGCATAAATCAGTTCGTAGGTATCCAGACTGTCAGCTCCCAGGTCTGTTCTAAAAGAAGCATCTTCAGTAATCTTGTCTGCAGGTACATCCAGTTTGTCTGCAATCAATGCCTGTAATTTTTCAAATAATTCATCCATGTTTTTACTCCTTAAGAATGACAAAATGACAATAAAGTGTCGAACTGTCTTTTTAAATATACCATGAGCGGGTGACCTGTCAACCGAAAAAACGTAAAAAGTGATAAAAAACAGTATATTTGTGCTATACTCAGACCATGAAAAAACATTTCATTACGTCATTTCTGCTTTGTCTTTGCATTTTTAGTGTAATCTGTGTTTCCTGTTCCCGGGAAAAAGGTGTTGTAACCTATGTTGCCGTAGCCGAGTATGAAATGCCCGGTTTTACGTATTCTGTAGGCATGGGAATTGAATTTGACCAGGATACCCGTACCTTTCTTATTCAGAAAACAACCATGGTCGGAGATTTTGTCCTTTCTGAACTGGCACCTTCTGCCAAAGGAACCTATAAAGGCAGTCTGGCTAACGATGGAAAACTGATTCTTACTACTACCCACACCTGTACTGAAGGCGGAGAATGGGTTGAAATTCCTGCCGCTGACCGTACCCAGGAAGAATATTTCCTGCAGGGGGACCGTTTTGATGTGACGGCAGATGACGGAACCGTCATTACTTCATTCATCAGGGAACCGTAAGGTATGGCACAGTCAGCACGTATATCAGAACTTGAGCAGCTGATCAAAAAATATTCAGCTTCATATTACCAGGGAGAAGGGGAAATCAGCGACGCAGAGTTTGATGCCCTGTGGGATGAACTGAAAACCTTAGACCCTGAAAACGATATCTTTAAGAAAGTAGGCTCTGATGTAATCAGTGGCGGAAACTTTGAAAAAGCCCGGCATCGTATTCCAATGGGAAGTCAGGAAAAGGCAGCAAACCCGGAACAGTTTCTTGCCTGGGCCGTAAAGCATCCCTATAAGGAATATCTGGTAGAGTACAAGCTGGATGGTGCCAGTCTTGAACTGCAGTATGAAAACGGCCGGTTTGTAAAGGCCGTAACCCGCGGTGACGGAGAAATCGGCGATGACATCACCCGTAATGCCCTCAAAATGAAAGGCCTGGTGAAAGAGCTGCCGGAACCGTTTACCGGTGGCGTCCGCGGTGAAGTTATCATGAGTCATCAGGTCCACGATACCCATTTTGCCGATAAGGCCAACTGCCGCAATGCAGCCAACGGACTCATGAAACGGAAGGACGGAACCGGCAGCGAGTATCTGGAAGTCATCTGTTATGATGCTTATTTTCCTCTGGAAGAAAATACCCAGCCGTCTCCCTTTGCCGATGAAGTGCAGAAAATGGCATGGCTTACGGCAGCCGGCTTTACGACGGTTCCCGTGCAGGTGTGTACCAGTGCCGATGCGGTAATCGAATACCGGGCAGAGGTTATGGAAATCCGTAAGGACCTGCCATTTGACATTGATGGTCTTGTCATCAAGAACCGGCCTATCGATATGGAAGATGCCAGCCGGACCCGCCCTGACAAGCAGATTGCCTTTAAGTTCAGTCTTGAAGAAGCAGTTTCTGTGGTACGCCGGGTCATCTGGAACGAAAACGGTGCCACCTATACTCCGGTTGCAGAGTTTGACACGGTAGAACTGGCTGGTACCAAGGTAAGCCGAGCCAGTCTCAGTAACCCCAACACCATCCGGGATCTGGGCCTGATGATTGGCAGTCACGTAGTGGTTACCAAACGGGGCGAAATTATCCCGAAAATTGAATATGTGGTGAAAAATCCCGGCGAAACCGATGACCTGCCGCTTTTTGCTACCGATTTGGCGCCCGTAGAGATTCCTCATACCTGCGGTACCTGTGGAGCTACGCTGCAGAACGACGGTACCCGCCTGTACTGTCCGAATAAGGCATGCAGCAAACGGGTGCTCCATCAGCTGGAAAAATACATCAGCGTCATTGATATCCGGGATTTTGGTACTACCCTCATCAATAATCTGTTCAAGGCTGGCCTTTTGAACTCCATTTCCGATATCTACCGGCTGACAGAAGAAACTCTGACACCCTTCTTTCTGGAAGAAGAAAGCATTGCATCAAGTAAAGAGTCTTTAGGGGCAAAAAAAGTCCTTGCTGCCATAGAAAAAAGCCGGACCATTCCCCTGGCAAAAGTGATTGCCGGCCTTGATATTGAAGGCATCGGGGAGACCATGGTGGAAAAACTGATAGAACACGGTTTTACCAGTCTGGAATCCCTGCTGAGCGCTACTGAAGAACAGATTGCAGACTGTTATGGTTTTGCAGATATTACGGCCCGTACTTTGGTGCAGGGACTTGCTGAAAACCGTGCAGAACTGGAACAGCTGGTGGCAGGCGGAACCCTTACCATCACTGCCCCTGATACGCAGAACGGAGCCCTTGCCGGTCTTACCTTCTGCTTTACCGGCGAACTGTACACCATGAAGCGCAAGGACGCTGAAAACCTGGTAAAGAGCCTGGGAGGCAGTGCAAAGT
>JAKSTT010000062.1 GCA_024413635.1 Treponemataceae bacterium
TGGGCGCCCTAGACGGTGTAAGCAGCAAAACCATCACCCCAACCCCACAGAAGTAATCGGGAATCCTGACAGACATCTTGTGAAACATTTTATGAAAATACTGCCAGTCAGTCAGAATCTATAATCTATTCTCATAACTAAAAGAAGGAAAAAACACTATGTACAACGTAAAATCACCTCATGCTACTGAATTCATCGACAACACTGAAATCCTTGAAACCCTGGAATGGGCACGGGCCCACAAAAGCGATAAGGAACTGATCAGCTCCCTCATCGAACGCGCCCGTGACTGCAAAGGATTGACCCACCGGGAAGCAGCAGTCCTTCTGGAATGTGACATTCCGGAACTTAACAAACACATGGAAGAAGTTGCCCGCGAAATCAAACAGAAGTTCTACGGCAACCGCATCGTCCTCTTTGCGCCACTGTATCTTTCAAACTACTGCATCAACGGCTGTGTATACTGTCCGTACCATGCAAAGAACAAGCACATTCCCCGTGTTAAGCTGACACAGGAACAGATCCGCCAGGAAGTTATCGCCCTGCAGGACATGGGCCACAAACGTCTTGCCCTGGAAACCGGCGAAGACCCCATCCACAACCCCATTGAATACGTACTGGAATCCATAGAAACCATCTATTCCATTAAACACAAAAACGGTGCCATCCGCCGCGTAAACGTAAATATCGCTGCCACCACCGTTGAAAACTACCGGAAGTTAAAGGACGCCGGCATCGGCACCTACATCCTGTTCCAGGAAACCTACAACAAGGAAGCCTACGAAAAACTGCACCCAACCGGACCAAAATCCGATTATGCCTACCATACCGAAGCCATGGACCGTGCCATGGACGGCGGCATTGACGATGTAGGCTGCGGTGTACTTTTCGGGCTGAACCTGTATGAATACGACTTTGTAGGACTCCTCATGCATGCAGAACATCTGGAAGCCACCAAAGGCGTTGGCCCCCACACCATCAGCGTTCC
Organism: Treponemataceae bacterium; assembly: GCA_024413635.1. GTDB lineage: Bacteria > Spirochaetota > Spirochaetia > Treponematales > Treponemataceae > Treponema_I. The sequence goes on from JAKSTT010000062.1 coordinate 989, forward strand.
CCGTATCCGCAATGCCGACGACATTGAAGCCGATACCTTTGAAAACGCCATTGACGATGATACCTTTGCAAAAATCGTATCTATCATCCGCATCGCCGTACCGTACACCGGCATGATCGTTTCTACCCGCGAAAGTCCCCGCACCCGTGCCCGCGTCATCGACCTGGGTGTATCCCAGATTTCAGGCGGCTCCCGTACTTCTGTCGGCGGCTATACCGAAGAACTGCCTCCGGAAGAAACAGCCCAGTTTGATGTCAGTGACCACCGCACCCTGGACGAAGTTGTCCGCTGGCTTATGGAAACCGACCACGTGCCAAGTTTCTGTACTGCCTGTTACCGCGCCGGCCGCACCGGTGACCGTTTCATGAGTCTGGTAAAAAGCGGACAGATTTCAAACTGCTGTCATCCCAACGCCCTCATTACCCTCAAGGAATATCTGGAAGACTACGCCAGTCCTGAAACCCGCACCATCGGTGACAGACTGATTCTCAAGGAACTGGAAAACATCCCGAACCTGGCAGTACGCCAGAAAGTTTCTGATTATCTGAAGGAAGAGGAAGCCGGAGCCCGGGACTTCCGGTTCTGATAGGACATGACCATGCAGCAGGTATCACAGGGAAACCGTATCCACATTGCCCTTTTCGGGCGGACAAACAGCGGAAAGTCTTCATTGCTCAATGCACTGACCGGACAGGAATCAGCCATCGTTTCAGACATTGCCGGAACCACAACTGACCTGGTAACAAAACCCATGGAAATTCATGGATTGGGAGCGGTGGCATTTCTTGATACACCGGGAGTGGATGATGATACACAACTGGGAAAAGAACGGCTCAAGCGGACAGAACGGGCTCTGAACTCCTGTGATGGTGCAGTGGTCATGATTGATGTAACCCGTCTTGATGACCTGCATCACGAAAAAGAACTCATCAGAAAGCTGGAAGAGGCAAAGAAGCCCTGGATGCTGGTCTGCAACAAAATGGATGCCTGCAGGGAAGGACTGACAGAATCCGATGTTAAGAAGAAAGTACTGGCCATGCTTTCCGGAAAGGAACCGCCGGTCATTTTCACCAGCGCAGCTTCCCTTGGTACTCCGGCAGGAGCAGCGGACAAGGCAGCCCTGCTTGCAGAACTGTCAACGCTGATGACCGGTTCAAAGGCACTGGCCAAGCGGTCAATCACCGGCAGTCTTTGTGCAGCCGGTGACGTTGTAATCCTGGTAATGCCGCAGGATAAGGAAGCACCCCAAGGCCGCCTTATCCTGCCCCAGGTACAGGTATTACGTGAACTGCTGGATAAAGGCTGCATTACTGTCAGTGTTCCCACCGAGGGCCTTGCGCCTGCATTGGCATCACTCCAGCATCCACCGGCACTGATTATCACGGACAGTCAGGTATTTGCAAAAGTTGAGTCTCTGGTGCCGGAAGGAACCCTGCTGACCAGTTTCAGCGTTCTGATGGCTGCACAGAAAGGTGATATTTCCCGCTTTGTGCAGGGCGCAAAGGCTTTGATGAACCTGACGGAAGATTCACGGGTACTGATTGCAGAAGCCTGTACCCATGCGCCGGTGGAAGAAGATATCGGCAGGGTAAAAATTCCGGCACTGATTCACAAAAAGTTCGGTCAGAAAGTCCTTATTGATTTTGTCCGGGGAACAGATTTTCCGCAGGGAGAAGCCTTATCCCGGTATGACCTGATCATTCAGTGCGGCAGCTGCATGTTCAACCGCAGCTATGTACTCTCCCGCCAGGATCAGGCAGCAGAGGCTGGGATTCCCATGACAAACTACGGACTTGCCATAGCATCCCTCACCGGTATCATCAGCCGCGTTACCATTCCAGCAGCAGACAGCCGGGTTTAAAATAAAAAAACCACCGTGCCAGTCAACAGAGGTCAAAACTCTGTTGCTCCCGGTGGCAAAATTCATACTGTGCGTTCAAGCAAAACTGAAAAAGGAGGTAACGTTTTGCTTAGAATGCTGCAGCCAGCTGACTGAATGTCCAAACAACTTCGCGGCGTTCTGCTTTTGCTTTAGCCTTCTTCTGTTTTTTCTGAGCACGAACTGCTTCAAATTCAAGACTCCGTACGTTGGTGTCGCGTTCGATAAGACTGTTAAACTGATAATTCTGAGTCATGTAGTTCATAGAATTTCTCTCCTTACGCTATCTTCGTCGTTGTTAACATAAATATATAAACTTCCAGTCGTACCGGCTACCATCAATTTTGACTATTTTTAAGCCGATTTTGATACTTTCTGCAAAATCTGCAATCCTTTTCATATACATTTTTGATTATCTTGATATTTCATTCTTACTTTGACATCTTTTCTGCATATATTGACATCACCGGATGAATATGCCAATTTTGATATATGGATCCAATGACAAAAGACCAGGCAATACTTGAGCACATCAACAACACAGATACGCTTCCCGTTGCCTTCTACACACCGTCAGAACATGAAACCAATACCCTCACCTATCTGCACTGCGTCAATGTCCCCATCCACTGGCACGAATACATCGAAATCCTCTACCTGCTGGAAGAATCCATGACGGCGGTCGTTCAATCCGAAACCTTCAAGCTGACCTATGGCGATATGCTCATCGTCAACAGCGGAGAACTTCATTCCACCCAGCTGGTAACAGAATCATCGGACAGCCAGTACACCCTGCTGCAGATTCCCTCTACCCTGCTGGACCAGCTGTTGCCGGGCTTTGATTCAATCCGCTTTGACAGCTACATCACGGCAGAATCCATTGCAGCAACCCCGGGACTTAAAGAATATCTGTCCACAATGGAAGCCCTGTACAATGACCAATACGATGGCTGGCAGCTTGATTTTTCTGCAGCCCTGTACGGTTTTCTGTCATCCCTCTACAAATATCACAGCCATCATCTTATTGATACAAAGATATCTGAATCCAACACCCGGGACATGGTCCGCATGATTGAAATCGTTGAATGGGTGCGGAACAACAGCACGGAAAACATCACACTGGAAGATGCTGCAAACCAGGTAAATATTACCAAGGAATACTTCTGCCGGCTTTTCAAGAAATATACCGGTCAGACCTTTCTTGATTACCTGACCACGGTGCGCACCATGAATCTGTACGAAGACTTGCGCAATTCCGATGCCAGTCTGGAACGGCTGCTGGAAAAGCACGGCATTACCAACTACAAGACCTTCATGCGGACTTTCAAAAAACTGTACGGCATTACGCCGCGGCAGGTACGGAAACAGCTGTAATATGAATATAACCGGCGCAATATTTGACCTTGACGGCACCATTCTTGACTCCATGGACATGTGGCTCAATGCAGGGGAATTGTATCTGCAGTCACTGGGAATACAGGCAGAAGCTGACCTGGGCGCCACCCTGCTCCAGATGAACATGGATGAAGGAGCTGAATACCTGCAGAAGCACTACCAGCTTCCGTACACCATTCCAGAAATTAACCAGGGCATCATCAGCGTCCTGAAGGATACGTACACCCACGTCATACAGCCAAAACCAGGCATGGTCCAGCTGCTGCAGTTTCTGCAGGACCGCCACATTCCCTGCGTCATCGCCACCAGTTCAGATACAGAACTGTTCACCGACTGCCTGAAAAACCGTGGACTGGACACCTACTTCCGGAAAATATTTACCTGTTCAGAGCTGAACACGTCAAAAAGCAAGCCTTTAATCTATCAGGTGGCAGCAGAATACCTGGGCACAAAACCAGAACAGACCCTGGTCTTTGAAGACTCACCACAGGCGTTGAAAACCGCCCGTCTGGCAGGATTTCATACCATCGGGGTATATGATGAGTACACCCATGGCAATGCCAGCCTTGAAGAAGCAAAGCAATACAGTGCGGCGTTCTGCTACGGAATGCCGCAGATCATCGGGTATCTGTCACAGCTGTAAGGATTACGAAACTCTCCGTCCCCCGGAGAGTTTTTTTTTACTCCAGTAAACTATCAGATTTCCATTTGACTTTTTAATTTTAATATTTATAATAATATTTTAGTTAATATTAAAATGCTTTTTTAGAGGGTTTGCATTGAATAGACGGCTGGTATATATAGCCTGCATCTGTGTAGGAGTTTTTATGGGATGTAATAAATCGGTAAGCGAAAAGCCGTCGATGAAGAATGCCACCGGCATAACGGGGGAACTTTCCCGCGTATCCATTCACGATCCCTGTATCGTAAAAGATACCACTGACTCACAATACTATCTGTTTGGTACCCATGGCGTAGCCGCCCGGTCATCAGACCTTGCCAACTGGGAAAGTTTTACCAACGGCTATGCACGGAAAAACAACGTGCTCTATGGAAACCTGGCAGATAACCTGAAGGAATCCTTTGCCTGGGCCGGCTACAATGATGCTGACTGCACCGGCGGCTTTGCCGTTTGGGCACCACAGGTATTCTGGAATCCCCACTATGAACGTGAAGACGGTACCACCGGAGCCTGGATGCTCTACTACTGTACGTCATCAACTTACTGTCGTTCCTGCATCGGCTATGCGGTTTCCGACCGGATTGACGGCGGATACACCTATAAGGGCACCCTGGTATACTCCGGCTTTACGGAAAGCAGTTCAAAAGACAAGAAAAGTAAGATTGACAAGCAATGGACCAATACCAATCTTCCCCAGCTGATGGAAAGCAATCTGATTGAACCGGGAATCAATCCGGAATGGACCAGCGGTAATACCTATAATACCGATTATGCCCCCAATGCCATTGACCCCGGTCTGTTCTTTGATGCTGACGGACGTCTCTGGATGACCTACGGATCCTGGTCCGGCGGAATCTTCATTCTTGAAATTGACCCGAAAACCGGAAAAGCACTGTATCCGGGAAAAAACGGCAGCACACCGGACGGCCGCAAAATCGACAAGTATTTTGGAACACAGCTTGCCGGCGGCCATACCTTATCAGGCGAAGGCCCCTTTGTAGTCTATGACGAAGATAACGGCTGGTACTACCTGTATACCACCTACAACTATCTTGATTCTGTTTCAGGGTACAACATGCGCCTGTTCCGCTCAAAATCGCCTGACGGTCCCTATGTGGATGCTGCCGGCAGAAGCGCCATCTTTGAGTCAAAGCGGTCAAACTATTTTGAGCAGGGCATCAAGGTAATGGGAAATTACCGCTTTACCGCCAGCAGCGGCTACCGTTCCCCCGGCCATTGTTCCAGCTTCATCGATGATGACGGCCAGATGTACCTGTTCTACCATACCCGTTTTGAAAGTGCCGGAGAACATTTTGAAGTCCGTGTCCACCAGCAGTTTGTCAATGATCAGGGATGGCCGGTTACTGCCGTCTTTGAAAACCGCGGCAATATCCTGTCACCGGAAGGCTACAGCAAAAAAGAAATTACCGGCGCCTACGAATTCATCAACCATGGGTTTATATCTGACGGATCCTCTGTTAAAAAACCGAAAGACATCAGGCTGAAATCAAACGGCACCATTGTCAATGAAGAAAACGAAACCATCGGTTCCTGGGAAGAAAAGAAAGGAAGCCCTGCAGCCGTATTTGTCCTCAACGGCATTACTTTCCACGGCTATTTCTTTGCCCAGGAAGATGAATCACTGGAACACACTATGAGAATGACCTTTTCCGCAATTGGAGAAAATAACGAAACGATTTGGGGTGTAAAAAAATGAGCACTGTAATTACAACTGAATACAACACACCGTTCATTGAACAGCGTGCCGACCCGTACGTATGCTGCGAAAACGGAAAATATTACTTTACCGCGTCAGTACCGGCCTATGACAGCATTGTCCTCCGCCGTGCAGATACCTTGGAAGGACTGGCTGCCGCCGAAGAAATAACCGTCTGGAAAAAGCACGAAAGCGGTGAAATGAGCAAGCATATCTGGGCACCGGAACTACATCTGATGAACGGTGAGTGGTACATCTATTTCGCCGGAGGCCGCACCGATGACATCTGGGCAATCCGCCCCTTCATCCTCAAGTGCACCGGTTCTGATCCCATGAAGGATACCTGGATTGAACTGGGGAAAATGCAGCGCAGTGATGACGACATCTATTCCTTTGAAGCCTTTTCCCTTGATTCCACCGTTTTTTTCCACAACGGTGAATGGTATTACGTCTGGGCAGAAAAAGTGAGCGTCGGCATTCAGATTTCAAACCTGTACATTGCCAGAATGGAAAGCCCCACAAAACTCAGCACCGCACAGGTACTCCTTACTACTCCTGATTATGACTGGGAACGCCAGGGTATCTGGGTTAATGAAGGCCCGGCTGTTATCCAGAAAGACGGGAAAATCTTCATCACCTATTCAGCCAGTTCTACCGGAGAATACTACTGCATGGGCATGCTGAGCATTGATGGCTCTGCAGATTTACTTGACCCCCGCGCATGGAAAAAAGAACGGTATCCGGTTCTGGTCACTGATAAAGAGAAGGGATTTTTCGGACCGGGCCACAACTCCTTTACAAAACTGCCTGACGGCACTGATGTCTGCATATTCCATGCCCGCCAGTACGAAAAAATCGAAGGTAACTCACTGTATGACCCGAACCGTCATGCATACGTAATGAAAGTCCAGTGGACAGACTCATCTGACCATGGAGAATTACGACCCGTTTTCAAGTACGAAAACATTCTGTTCCAGTAAAAACAATAAGCCGTACGCTGTTTCCTGTTACAACGTACGGCCTTCTTTTTCTGTTCAGTCCTGCACCTTATCTTTCGGCACATAATGGATACTGATATTGATATCCTGATTATAGTTTCCGAAGGTGCTGCCAAAAATGGTGACACCCCCCACATTCTTTGACCGTTCATCAACTGCAATGCGGAATTTCAGCTTACTCTTTGAATCAAGTTCAAACTGCGTGATATTCACGTCAGAAATCTTCAGGCCATCAATATAGGTGCCGTCTTCATTGATTACAATCATCTTCAGCAGACCGTACTGATTCCAGTTAGGGAACCACCAGTCCGGCGTAAAGATTCCCGGAACATCACCAAAATCACCGGGTGACGTCCATGTTCCCAGAAATACATCATTCAGGTAAAAGTTAATGTCACTGGGCCAGACATTATTTATGCCGGGAGCCTCCGAACTTAACTCAGCAGAAATCAGCAGCTGGGTAATCTTCTGGTTGTTCGGGATGAAATTCGGCAGGTTATAGTCCACATATCCCTTGGTAAACCAGAGGATATCAGCGTTATACCGGTCCGTATGGGAAAAATACCGGGAATCATCAACTTCACCGATCAGGGCTTTTGATGTAGCAATACCACAGGTTGGATATACTTCATAATCAGTAAAGTGGCCGACTTTGATGCTGGCGTTATACACATTGTCCGGGATCTTGATTTCAGAAATATCAACCAGCAGCTTATCCATGGTAACAGCATACAGCTTGTCATTTCCATGACCGCCCTTATCACTGACCGCCGTAATGATACCGGCAGATTCCAGTTTCTTGATATGATTGGTAATGGCGCCGTTGGTAATGTGCAGTTTATTGGCAAGTTCATTGAGATTCACATCAGGATGTTTGATCAAAATCTTGATGATCTGAATCCTGACTTCTGAACTTAATGCCTTGAATATTTCCAGGCCTTCATCCAATGACGTAATATGCTGCATCTTTAAATTCCTCTACTATCAGTGTATAGAATAAATCCTAAAAAAAAAAGTATATTATTTTACTTTTATTTATACTTGTGTAACAAAAGTACGTATATCTGATTATTTTACTAATCCAAAACTGTTTACTTTAGTTTTTCATAAAATATTTTAAACATTTTTATTGACACCTGCATATTCACGACTTACTATATAAAAAGTTAGAAGCAAGACGTCATGCAGCGGCTGCTAACGATCGAAGCTGTCATGAAGTCAGAATTGGAGGAAATTATGAAAGTGAAAAAGCTTATCTGGTTTGGCTTGGCTATCTGCCTTGTTTTATCAATGGTTTTTACCGTAACTGGATGCGGTGCTAATCCGTCTAAACAGAAAATCAAGGTTCTGCTGTACATGCAGGAACATGAAAAGAAAATCTACGAAAAAATCGTAGCTGATTTCGCTGAAGAACATAAAGATGAAATCGCCGGTATTGAATTTGAAATCACTACCCAGGACGAATACAACACCAAAATGATTGCAGCCATGACTGCAAATGATATGCCTGATATTTTCTACATCGGACCAGAATCAGTAAGAAGCTACGTTGATAACGGCCGTGCTCTTGCCCTGGATTCCTATATTGATGCTTCAGCAGTTAATAACCTGTGGCCAGCCATCATCGGCGCTTACCGTTATGACGGAAATGAAATCGGTAAAGGTTCACTGTACTGTCTGCCAAAAGACCTGTCTTGTTTCGCCTTTGCTTACAACAAAGATATCTTTGATGCAGCCGGACTTCCTTATCCTGATCCTAACAAACCATACACCTTTGCTGAATTCCTGGATGTATGTAAAAAGCTGACCAAAGATACTGACGGCGACGGAGAAGTTGATCAGTGGGGTGTTGCAAATGCTGATGCCTTCGGTATGACTCCATATCTGTACGGAAACGGTGCCAACTTCCTGAATGAAGATTACACTAAAGTTGTAGTAAACGAAAATAAAGCATTCCGCGAAGCATTCCAGTACTACTGTGATCTGACCAGCAAATATCATGTAACTCCATCTGTAGAACAGGATACTGCTCTTGGTGGATACCAGAGATGGCTTGATGGACAGGTTGCATTCTACGCCTGTGGTACCTGGGACGTTGCAGCATTCATGGATAAAAACACCTTCCCATACAACTGGGATCTCTGTGGCTGGCCAGTAGGACCTTCAGGTGACGGACGTTCAACTGCATGGCTGGGAACTGTTGGTTACGCAGTTTCTTCAAAAGCAAAGAATCCTGAACTGTGTGCAAAACTGATCCAGAAACTGTCTACTGACCTGGACGGACAGCGTGCAGTAAGTGGTGAAACCACCGGTCATTCACTGCAGCTGCCTAACATCCGTGACTATGCAAAATCTAACTTCAAAACCCTGGTTAAAGAAGGAAAGATTCCATATGCCAACAATGTTGATGTAATTTTCGGTTACATTGAAGGTAACGACAAATACAACGGTATCTTCACCGAAACAACCTACACCTATAATGGTGAATGGTGGAACATCTTCCTGGAAGGTATTGCAAACTGTAAAAATGGTTCTGTAACTGTTGACGACTACCTGGCAACCGTACAGCCAAAAATGCAGAAAGCACTGGATACTGCTATCGAACTTCAGAAAGCAGCTAAAAAATAACAACTGAACAAGGGACTGATCATTAAGCAGTGTCATCTTACTGGTCAGTCCCTTCACTTTTACTATTGATATGAAAACAAAGAACAAAACATTATCACAGATGGCAAAACACGAAGAAAGAATGGCATGGCTGTTTATTGCTTCCCCTTTCATCGGATTTCTGCTCTTCATGGCTTATCCAATCGGTTTTGCTATTGTAGCCAGTTTCAGCAAATGGACCGGTATCAACTCCCTTATCAAGTCTATGGCAGGATTTGCCAATTACCTTGATATCTTCACCGATCCCAAATTCTGGAAATCAATGGGAACAACCATTATTTACATGATTGGTATTCCTATCGGTATGGCATTAGGTCTGCTGATTGCACTGGGATTAAACTCTCCCAACATTCCGTTAAAGAGACTGTTTCCTACCATGTATTATGTACCAGTAGTGTCTTCTCTTGTTGCTGTATCAATTCTGTGGTCCTGGGTCTTCAATTATGATTACGGACTTTTCAATACAATCATTAAGTTTTTAACCGGAAAGCATGGTCCTAACTGGCTTGGAGACGAGCATATGGTTAAGGTATCCATGATTATCTTTATGGTCTGGAAAGGTTTGGGAACTTCTGTCATCCTGTATCTTGCCGGACTGAAAAACATTCCAAAGACCTATTACGAAGCTGTAAAAATTGACGGTGCAAATGCATTCCAGTCATTCAGGGCAATTACCCTGCCCCTTATTTCTCCAGTTTCTTTCTATATCATGATTACCAGCTTGATCGGTGGATTCCAGGTATTCGTTGAAGTGCAGGTAATGACCACTAATGGTGGTACCAATTACGGAGCTGCAACCATCGTATACTATCTGTACGATAAAGCTTTCAAAAATCAGCAGCTTGGCTATGGATGTGCCGTGGCTCTTATTCTGGCCGTAATTATATTCATCATCACGGGTATCAATTTCAAAGGTCAGGACAAATGGGTAGTAACGGAGTAAAAAATGACTAACACAGACGCAATTACGTATACATCACAGCCAACCAAACGGAAGGTACATTCATCACCAAAAATGACTATCGGTGAAGTCTTTATCCTCCTGTTTCTTATATTCGGCGCTATCTGTATGGTATTTCCCCTTATCTACATGATTGCCACCTCTTTCATGACAAAAAATCAGATCCTTTCCGGATCTCTGACCATAATCCCCCATCCGTTTGTCTGGGGAAAATACGCAGAAGTATTCAAGAAGGGAGAGTTCCTCCGCGGTATCATTAACTCTGTGTCAGTTGAAATCCCTGTGCTCCTGATTGGTGGATTTACCTCATCACTGGCAGCTTTTGCCTTTGCAAAATTGCAGTTCCGTGGAAAAAACATGCTGTTTCTTTCCCTGCTTGCCACCATCATGATTCCCTTTGCAGTAGTCATGATTCCGCAGTATGTACTGTTTACAAAGCTCCGCTGGACAAACAGTCTGCTGCCACTGATTATTCCCGGTTGTTTCGGAAACGTCAGCATGATTTTCTTCATGCGCCAGAACCTGTACAGCATTCCAACTGAATTGATGGAAGCTGCAAAACTTGACGGACTGGGATATTTCGGTATCTACTTCAAGATATTCCTGCCATTGATGAAAGGTGCCCTGGGTACACAGCTTATGCTCTGGTTTATGGGAATCTGGAACGATTACCTTGCTCCCACAATCTTCCTGAGAAGTGAACGTCTTTGGACCCTGCAGGTAGTTATCCGGTCCTTTAACTCTTACTACGCCATTCAGAGTGACTATGCCCTGATTATGGCAGCCTCTGTTATCGCTATGCTGCCAACCCTGCTGCTGTTCTTCACATTCCAGAGAATGATCATCCAGTCTATTGCCATCAGCGGTATTAAATAAAAACTACGAAACCCTTTTTTGGGCAGATACAGCGTCCGGTGCGTTGTATCTGCCTTTTTTT
>JAKSTT010000063.1 GCA_024413635.1 Treponemataceae bacterium
AGATTATCTGTTTTTGGGACGGTTCACAAGGGAGGTGTCGAAGGTTCCGTCGTTAATGGCGGTTAGAATGGTTTCTTCGTCCAGGCTCCAGGGATCATCCAGTTTTGCCGCCGCTGCGGTCAGTTTTTTCCAGTTGAAGCAGCCGGCGTACTGGCGGATATTGGTACCCGGTGTTTTTTTCAGGAACTGGCGGAGTATGTGGGCTGCCCACCCGCCGGCAACGGTACAGACGGCATCACCGGGATACACACACCCCAGGGGATGGTCGGAACCGCCATAGGTAACAAGGACTGGGGTAACCAGGGTTGTCGGCAGGGAAAGAGTTACGGAGGCGGTGCCCCGGGCATCTGAAGGGGACAGGTCAGTGTGCTGCAGGATGCCGTCGGTATCAATCCAACTGATGGACTGGGCTTTTGCCGCCGGAAAGGTGATGGTAACCGGTATCTGACGGATGCGGTTCAGCCGGTGGGGAGTGTATCCGGTACTGCATGCGGTAAGAATGAGGAGGAGAAGGCAGAGCGGGGTAAGGTGTTTCATGTCATATATATTTGGTTTTTCCGGAAGAAAAATTTGAGTTTTCTGATAAAAGGTGACACAATTTTTTCTATGAGTGACATTGCTGCTGTATCAGAACTGTTGAATGGAGAAATTGCCAGAGGCCGGCTGAAGGATGCTGCCTTACACATAGAACAGGATGGAGTTGTAATCCATGACGCCGTCTACGGGGATGCCCGGACTGACAGCATCTGGAAAATCTATTCCATGACCAAGCCCATTACCTCAGTTGCTGCCCGCATCTGCATTGACCGGGGCTTGTTTACTCCTCTTGAGGACGCCGGCGACTTTATTCCGGCTCTGAAACATCCGCTGGCAGTCCAGCCACACGGAAGTGTCCGCCGTGCAGAAAAACCGGTTACCATCCAGAACCTGCTTGATATGACCAGCGGACTGCCATACCCGGGAGACGGCAGTGTCAGCCAGGAATTCATGCAGCATCAGCGGGAACTGCTGAACGCCCGTATAGCTGGCGGCAGAACGTTGAGCACCCTTGAAGTGTGTAACGAACTGGCTAAGACTCCGCTGGAATTTGAGCCGGGCACCGGATTCCGTTATGGAGTTGGCGCAGACATCATCGGCGGTATCATCGAAGTTACCACCGGCATGCGGTATGACCTGTTCCTGCAGCAGGAGATTTTTGACCCATTAGGCATGACGGATACATCGTTTTTTCTGACACAGGAACAGCTTGCAAGACTTGCTCCCATGTACAGCCGGCATCAGCGGGAACAGCGTCTGGTACCCGCAACAGAATCTGAACTGGCATGGCTTTCGTTATCAGACCCGACAGCCGAACCGCAGTTTCTTTCCGGTGGCGGAGGCCTTTTTAGCACCATGGCAGATTACGTCCGCTTTACCCGCTTCCTGCTTTCAGACCGGAAACATCACCCCGCGTCATCCCTTTCGCCATCGGCCCTCCACCAGTTTCAGACAGAACTGCGTCCCGGCTATGGCTATCATGATTTTTTCCGCGTCCTGCAGGATCCGTCGGTGGCAGGCCTTTCCGGACCGGTGGGAGAATTCGGCTGGGATGGACTTCCCGGGCATTATGTGCACGTGGACCCTGTCCGCAATCTGATTATGGTATACATGCAGCATATCGCCCAGGGAGCAGATATGGACCTGCGCTACCGGATGTACAACACGGTGTACGCCAACCTGCCGTAGTATTGCGTGCCCGGCAATATCTCACTAAAATTGGCACATGGAACACTACACCAAAGAAGATATTCTTCGCATTGCCCGTGAAGAGGGCGTCCGCTTTATCCGTCTGCAGTTTACCGATATCCTCGGTTCTATTAAAAACGTTGCAATCACCACTTCCCAGCTTGAAAAAGCCCTGTCAAACGAATGTATGTTTGACGGTTCTTCGATTGAAGGCTTTGTCCGCATTGAAGAGTCAGACATGAAGCTGCATCCAGACCTGGACAGTTTCTGCCTGTTTCCCTGGCGTGCCGAAACCGACAAGGTTGCCCGCCTGATCTGTGACGTATACAAACCCGATGGCACTCCCTTCAACGGTTCTCCCCGCCAGGTCCTGAAAAATGTTCTGGCCCAGGCTGCCGACATGGGCTACACCTTTAACGTTGGCCCTGAATGCGAATTCTTTCTGTTCCGCACAGATTCCGAAGGTAAACCAACCCTGCAGACTCTTGATGATGCAGGATACTTTGATATGGGACCGGTTGATCCGGGCGAAGATGTCCGCCGCGACATTGTACTGACCCTTGAAAAAATGGGCTTTGAAATTGAAGCCAGCCACCACGAATGTGCCCGCGGCCAGCACGAAATTGACTTTAAGTATGGCGATGCCCTGACAACCGCAGACCGCGTCATGACGTTCAAACTGGCTGTTAAGACCATTGCCCACAAGCATGGTCTGCACGCCACCTTCATGCCGAAACCTATTTTCGGTATTGCCGGTTCCGGTATGCACCTTAATCTTTCAATGAGTAAAAACGGCGAGAACGTGTTTGCAGACCCCAGTGACCCTAACGGCCTGAGTAAAACTGCCTACAGCTTTATTGCCGGTATTATGGAGCACATTAAGGCAATTACCGCCATCAACAATCCGCTGGTTAACAGCTATAAACGTCTGGTTCCGGAATTTGAAGCACCGGTATACATTGCCTGGTCTGCCCAGAACCGCAGTCCGCTGATCCGTGTTCCGGCTGCCCGTGGTAAGGGTACCCGCGTTGAACTGCGTTCAGCTGACCCCAGTGCCAACCCGTACCTGGCCCTGGCTGTTACCATTGCAGCTGGTCTTGACGGCGTAAAACGCGGTCTGGTTCCTCCTGCTGCTGTTGACGGCAACATCTATGCCATGACTGCTGCACAGCGCAAGAAGGCCCACATTGAAAGCCTGCCGGTTGACCTGGAAGATGCCCTGAAGGAACTGCAGAAAGACAAGCTGATTTGCGCTACGTTGGGTGAACATGTGCTTGAAAAGTTTGTGGAAGCTAAGGAATGCGAGTGGAAGGAATATACCACCCGTGTTTCTCAGTGGGAAACCCAGCAGTATCTGAGTAAATACTAGTCGTTGAAACCGCATCCGTGCGGTTTCAACTTACCGGGTTTTGCGGGGCAAAACCCGGCGTTTATGCCGCCGTCCGTGGCGGCATTTTTTTTGCTGTCCGGCTTAGTCGCCGATGACGTCGTGCAGTTCCTGAAGGATGCGCATTACGTCGTCTACTACTACCTGTTTTTTATCGCCGTCGTAGTCATCACCCAGATTGTTCAGGATGTTTTCGCGGAATGACTTACATTCAACAGGTTTGCCTGCAGTAAAGGTAACTACGTCTTCGCAGACGCGGTCATGCAGCATGTTTTTAGGATCGTCTTCTGAAATGCGCAGACAGTTTCCGTTGATGCTGAACGGCAGGAATACGTCAGTCAGGCGCAGGTATGAGTCAATTTCGCGTACACCGCGTTTGGTATCCGGTACACCCGGGCGGTAACGGGTACCGGCTGGGAATACCATGATAACCTGTCCACGGCGGCGGCAGGCATCAAGATAGCGCATTGAAGCCATGTTGATTTTGCGGCTGCGTGCTTCTTCTTCGGCTTTTTTGGCAGGATCGTGGATGGCTGCCAGTGAGCGGCTTGGGTAGATGATGATGCGTGAGTATGCTTCTGCCCAGGCTGAAACCATGGGGTTTTCTTCGTTCAGTTTCATACCGGCAATGGCTACCATTTTTTCTGCCAGTTCTACGGCATCAGGGTTGCCGCTGTTGCGCAGTGCGTATGAAAGGCCTGGCAGGTCAAAGTTACTGTAGTGTTCACACATTACAAGACCGCGTTTTCCGCTGCGGACCATGTTCATGAACTCGGTAATGTTTTCTCCGCCTTTAATGCCGGAACCGGGCAGCATGACTTCATCCAGCATTTTGTCGATAATCGGCAGAATTTTGGTATTGGCTTCCTGGTAAATATTGGTTTCATCAATGACGTTCTCAGCCCGGGCAAGAGATGCCAGGTCTTTGAACAGATGTGCATATTTGTCTGATAATCTGATTCCTTCCATGAATGAATCTCCTTAGCAAAACGTTGTTCTCAAAGTGTAACAGAAAATCGCCCGTTACTCAAATTATTCCGTCAGGTTTACTACCCACTTCTCCTTCCTGAGCCACCAGGTTCCGAACATGCACTTTGGCACATCAATAAGTTTCACCGTGGCATACAGCAGAACCGGCCCCATGGGCGTCAGGTAGGTAAGGGCAAACATCAGCGGCAGGCACGCGAAGGTGTTTCCCACCACATCAATGGCAGCTCCCATAAAGGCATCTCCCCCTGTACGGCTGATGGCATACAGCGCATTCAGGTAACACCAGAGCCACATGTAGGCTGCATTAACCAGAACCAGAGCCCGCGTACAGGCCTGGGCTTCCGGACTTAACCGCATGTAGACAATGGGAATCAGAAATACGGCAAAAGCTCCCACGCCGCCAAATACCAGCCCCAGGACAATGGACCCCCTGAGCAGCCATCCCTTCTGGGCGCGGGCTTCATCAAGCTTTCCGGCTCCCAGAGTACCGCCAAGAATAACGCCGATGGAAGCAAAAATGCCGTTAAAACAGGTATAGAACAGGTTTGCAATGGCGAATCCTGCACTCATGCCTGACACAATTTCAGCACCGCCACGGCTATTGTACAGAGCCGTGGTAATGGTTTCCGTCAGTACCCATGAAATATCGCTTACCAGCATCAGGGCTGATTTACTGATGATAAGCCCCATAAGACGCGGTGGAATCTTGAAGATGTCTTTCAGCCGTCCAAAGAAAGGCGGCTTTGTGACCATGGCATAGATGATGAACGCCACGGCTTCAAAACCGCGGGCAATGACGGTGGCAAGGGCTGCACCGGCAACTTCCATGCGGGGAGCACCAAAGTGGCCGTAAATCAGGATAAAGTTGCCCACGGTGTTGATCAGGGTTGAAACGGACGAAATGATGAGCGGAACATTTACCATGCCGATTTCGCGGAAACTGGAAGCAAAACTGAGGGAAATGCCAAAGAAGAACCATTGCAGCGCCTGCATCCGCTCGTAGAGCACAGCCTGTTCAATAATTACTGCACTCTGGGCATTGCCGTGAACCATCAGGCTTAACACGCCCCGTGGACTGGTGGCACAGAACGCAGTGTAGAGAATGCCAAAGAGGATGCCGAACACCAGTTTGTAGCGTAGTACCTGCTTCATGCCTTCCGGATCTTTGGCGCCGTTGTACTGGCTCATGAAAATACCGGCACCACCAATCAGGGAGTTCAATGTCATCATGTAAATAAAGTTTATCTGGCCTGCAATGTTAACGCCGGACATTTTGATGTCCCCAAGACCTGATACCATGAAATTATCAACAAGAGAAACAAGGGATTGGATCAGGGCTTGTGCCATAACAGGAATGGCGATGGCCAGAGCACGCTGGTAAAAAGACCAGGGACCCCATTTGCGGGGAGCTGATAGCGTAGTGTTCTGTGAATTCATAGGTGCTATGAAATACCAGATTGCAACTTTTTGCAAGGTGAAGGGCCAGCTGTAAAGTAACCCTTGAATGACGCAGTTACATTGTCCATCTATACTGAACTTATCGTTATTGTATGGAGGATGATGCATCGATGATTGAACAGAAGAACTATACAAAAGAAGCGTATGAGAAGGTCTGCGATTTTCTTATTACCCTGAATGCAGAAGGCAAAAAGCATATTAACTGGAACTGGGCGCGGTTCGAGTGGATGTACGAACATCCCGAGTTTGACAAGAGCCTGGAAGAATCCATCGGTCTGTGGTGGGAAAACGGCACTGTGGTAGCGGCTGCCATATACGATATGTATTTTGGTGAAGCCTTCTGCGGCGTTCTTAGCGGGTACGAATTACTGTATGATGAAGTGCTGCTGTATGCACGGACACAGCTGCGTGATGATGGCGGTCTTGGTATTGCTATTGGCGATGACGACGATAAAGCGATAGAGATAGCACGAAGCCATGGGTTTGAAAAGGTTGAGCAGGACGAAAACATGCTGGTCTGCCATCTTGATGGCGGTCTGCAATACGAACTTCCAGAAGGCTTCCGGCTGTGTGAACTGGATCCAGCTGCTGAACCTGAAACATTCAGCTGGCTTTTGTGGCAGGGGTTTGATCATGGTTCTGACCGTGAAGAATGGAGTTCCAGCGAGGAATCTTCCTTTATTCAATGTCGGCCCCATCTTAAGCCGGAACTGAGTCTGGCGGTAAAAAATCCGGAAGGAACTGCGGTTGCCTATTGCTGTCTGTGGTATGATGAAAGGACAGACTATGCGTATGTGGAACCGGTCTGTACGGTCCCGTGTTTTCGCGGAAAAGGTCTTGCAAAAGCCGCCCTGTATGAAGCCATGAACCGTGCTTTCAGTCTGGGCGCAAAAGAAGCCTTTGTCATTTCCGACATGGACTTTTACCGTCATCTGGGCTTCACCGACCACCGCCACTACACTTTTTACTGGAAAAACTAGGTCTGCAACACTTTCTACAAAAAACTACTGGGGAAGAAGATGATTTACACTGTTACCTGTAACCCTTCGTTAGATTATGTTATTGATGTGCCCGGTTTTGCTGCGGGGACTTTGAACCGCACCTCCGCAGAGGAACTGTATGCCGGCGGAAAAGGTATCAATGTTTCCTGGGTACTGCATGAACTTGGTGTTCCTACAAAGGCACTGGGATTTACGGCAGGCTTTACCGGGGCAGAAATTGAACGGCGGGTACGGGAACAGGGCATAGAATCTGGTTTTATCCAGGTGCCGGAGGAGCAGGGATTGTCCCGCATAAACGTGAAGATGCGGAGTGCTGCCGGTGGTGAAACGGACAGCACTACTGGCAACAGTGTTGCTGGCAACATTGCTGCCACTCGCCTTGAAACTGAAATCAATGGCATGGGCCCGCGGATAACTGAAAACGATATCGAACAGCTGAAATGCCGGCTTTCTGAAGTAACGCCTGACGATATGGTGGTTCTTGCCGGCAACATTCCTGCCAGCCTGCCTGATACCTTGTACTGTGAACTGATGGAGTTACTGAAAGAGCGCGGCGTGCCGGTAACCGTAGATGCATCGGGCAGCCAGCTGAATGCCGTGCTGCAGTATCAGCCGTTTCTGGTAAAACCAAACAATCATGAACTTGGCGGCCTTTTTGGCGTTGAAATAACTGACCGCAGCACAGCACTGGAATACGCCCGCCGGCTGCAGCAGCTGGGACCCCGTAACGTACTGGTGTCCCTGGGCTCCAAAGGTGCCGTGCTGGTAACAGAAGACGGCAGCAGTTACGAACGGGAAGCCCGGCATATTACCGTGGTAAACACTATCGGTGCCGGAGACAGCATGGTAGCCGGTTTTCTTGCAGGCTGGCTGAAAACCGGCAGCTATGAAACCGCGTTTGAATGGGGAGTTGCGGCGGGGGAGGGGTGTGCTGCCAGCACCGGCCTACCCACTGGCCGGGCGCTTTTGGCTGCTGGCTGCGTTAGCTAGTGGCTGCGGTGCTCGACGACCAGAAGGTCGCCTCCGCTCCTTGCCACGTCGCTGCCTTGCCAGCAACCAAAATCATCCCGGCCAGTATTGTGCTATTGCGGGACCTTTGCCGCGCTGGCTGCGGGTGGGGAGCTCTAAAGCACACTAACGTGCTGTGGGGACGCGGATAGGTGTGCTATTTTTTGTATCTATTTCTCACTCAATCGCAATCAGGTGTAATGTGGTGTGATAAAAGATCAAAAAAAAACAGTAATGACGCCAAAAAGGGCAGAAAAATTCTCACTCAGACTCACTACGCAGGTAGATAGTGTGAAAGTGTGAGTCGACCAGCAACACGAAAGTGCGTCTGATACAAAATAAAATAGTACTGTATGTTTAAAAACCTATTGACATAGTAGGTAGATAGGTAGTAATGTGCAGCAATACACGAAATAAAGGAGTGCGACAAATGAAAACCAACACCACCATCACCATGTGTTGTAGCTGTATGTGTCATATGCTGACCCCCAAGGCAATGAAAATGGCTGGGTGTAGGGCTTGTTTGTCGTACACATAGTGATAACTGACCATTGGAAAATTGCCTGGGAACAACATCCCGGGCTTTTTTTTACCCAAAAACAAACTGCAAAAAGCAAGGAGTATATAAAGATGAGCAATTACAGATTATGGGACGCATTACAGGAATCAAAAAAGTACAGATGGATTGAACTTTCCCATTCACTGAATAATGACAGCCCGTACTGGTCAGGAATTCCCAGAGGTTCCGTTGAACTGGCAAAAACCGTATGGGATTGGGGTAAACCGGAACTTGAATGCCTGATTCAGACGTTTAAGTTCCCCGGCCAGTTTGGTACCCACATTGATTTTCCGGGTCATTTTGCCAAAGGAAAAGCCCTGTCTGAAGCCTTCGATGTACAGGATCTGGTGTTCCCGCTGGTTGTCATTGATATTTCAGAAAAGGCAAAGGCCAATGCCCGCTATGCCGTAACCGTTGCGGATATCAAAGCCTATGAAGCCAAATACGGCGCCATTCCTGATGGTGCACTGGTGGCTCTGAGAAGCGACTGGTATAAGAAATGGCCTGATATGGATGCGGTTTCAGGAATCGATGCAGAAGGAAAGGAGAATGCACCCGGCTGGTCGCTTGAAGCACTGGAATATATCTACAAGGTGCGCAATGCCGCTGCCAACGGGCATGAAACCCTGGATACCGATTCTTCTGCAGTGGCAGAGGAGCACCAGGACCTGATCTGTGAACGGTATGTTCTTGAAAATGAAAAGCTGCAGGTAGAACTGCTGGCTAATCTTGATAAGGTAGCTCCTGCTGGAGCTGTAGTAATTGTTTCGTACCCCAGAATTGAAGGGGCAACCGGACTGCCTGCAAGAGTGTGGGCAGTAACTGAATAAATAAACGGATGGAGATAGAAAAATGAATGATGCAGCATATGAATGGGCCTCTTTGGCTGTAGGACTGTTGTTTTTTGGCGGGCTGTTTTTTCTGAAGAAAAAGCATGTCCATTTTGGCGTGCGGACACTGATTGCAACCGCACTGGGTGTTGTGCTGGGACTGCTCTTCCCCGGTCATTATACGTATATTGCAGCTTTTGGAACGGTTTTCAGCCGGGTTATTACCGCCATAGTAGTTCCACTGCTGTTCTTCAGCATTATTTCCAGCGTAACCAATTTGGGTACATCAATCCGGCTTAAGGCAGTTGGCTTGAAAACCGTGCTCTTCCTTCTGCTGAATACCCTGATTGCTGCAATCATCACCCTGGCAGCTTCAGTTGCACTCCATATCGGAGCTGGCTTCAACTATGAACCTGCCACCGAATATGCAGCCAAAAAGGTGCCGTCAATCATCGATACCCTTGTTTCGCTCTTCCCGCAGAATATTGCCAATCACTGGGCTTCCGGCCAGGTTATCCCCATTGTTGTCTTTCTGCTGCTTGTGGCGGTTGCGTACAATAAAGTGGCTGCCAAAGATGCTGAAAAAGTTGAAGCTTTCAAAAAGTTCATTGATGCGGGAAATGCCGTCATGGGTAAAGTGGTCAGCATCGTCATCGGATACACTCCCTATGCCGTACTGTCCCTTATTGCACGCCAGGTCAGCAGAAGTTCCGTTGCCGATTTACTGCCGTTACTTTCTGTGCTGGTACTGGTATACGTATTATGTGCCGTTCAATTGTTCCTTGTTGAAGGCACCCTTTTGAAAATTGTCGGAAAAGTAAGTCCCATTCAGTTTTTCAAGAATCTGTGGCCTGCAGCAGTGGTAGCATTTACTTCCCAGAGCAGTGTGGGCACCATTCCGGTTACGGTAGCGCAGTTAAAGAAACAGGGCGTAAACGAAGACATTGCAACGTTCGGCGCAAGCCTTGGCGCAAACCTTGGTATGCCTGGCTGTGCAGGAGTCTGGCCGGTGCTGCTGGCGGTATTTGCCATCAACGTGCTTAACATTCCCTATTCACCGGTTCAGTATCTGTTCCTGATTGTCCTTTCCGTTGTGGTATCAATCGGCACTGTCGGCGTACCGGGAACAGCTACCATTGTAACAACAGCCTTATTTACGGCTGCCGGCCTGCCGGTAGAAGTAATCGTCCTGCTTTCTCCCATATCCAGCATTGCAGATATGGCCCGCACTGCAACCAACGTTATTGGTGCTGCCACTGCAACAACCTTAGTAGCAGCTTCAGAAGGACAGTTGAAAAGCGACGACTGATTAAAGGGGGCGGAGCCAGAGGGTATATCATGTCCAAATGAAAATGCGGTAGTATTGTCTGGGAGTTAAAAAATGATCACCTTTACTATTGCTGATGAGCGCCACATTGAACTGCTTATGGCAATCCGCCTTGAAATGCTGAAAGTAGTCAACAGTCTGCCGGCTGACTACGAATATGACAGCGCCTTTATTGCCGCAACCCGACAGTTTTTCCTGAATGGCAACCAGACTACCGTTCTTGCCATGGACACCGAAAAGGGTACTTCTTCTGATGCCGTTATCGGTTGTGCTACCATGGTCTACGTTGAGTTCATGCCGACTTTCAGCCACCCCACCGGCCACCGTGCCCACCTGATGAATGTCTATACTAACGAGGCATACCGCCGGCAGGGAATCGGAAAGCGCATGGTGCAGTCCCTGATTGATGAAGCCCGCGCCAAAGGCTGCACGGAAGTTTCTCTTGATGCAACCCAAATGGGGCGTCCGCTGTACAAAAGTCTTGGTTTTACGGAATCTGATTCCTGCATGTTCATGAATATGTAAAAAACGGTGTAACCGAAGCAAGTTGCGATACCGCATATCCTTGTGCCATTGCTGCTGCGGAGGCTTTTAAGGAGTTAAAAAATGAATGCCGAAATCGATATTTCTAATGTCACGCTGAAAACGGAACGGCTGATTCTGCGTCCCTGGACGCTGGATGATGTTGATGATTTATATGCATATGCCAGTGTTGAAGGCGTTGGCGAGTGGGCGGGCTGGCTGCCCCATAAGTCTAGGGACGAAAGCCGGAAGATTGTAGAAAGCTTTATCCGCCATAAGAAGGTTTTTGCCATTGAATATCAAGGTAAAGTAATCGGGACCCTGGGCTTTGAGGAATACCGTGAGGCTGAATATCCGGAACTGGAAGGCAAAAAGGCACGGGAACTGGGATTTGTACTTTCTAAGGCGTACTGGGGAAAGGGTTTTATGACCGAAGCCGTTACTGAAGGCATCCGCTATCTGTTTGAGGATGTGGGGCTGGACGCCATAACCTGCCGTCACTGGGTAAAAAACGACCGTTCCCGCCGTGTGCAGGAAAAATGCGGTTTTACCCATGTACGCGATTCCATTCACAACACCACGTTTGGTGAAGAACGGCAAAGTTGGTGTAATATATTGATGAAGGAGGATTGGAAAAAGATATGAGAAAAGATTTTGGTTCACGGGAATGGTGCTATCCCCAGCAGGTATTCATTATCGGGACCTACGATGAAAACGGAAAGCCCGATGCCATGAACGCAGCCTGGGGTGGCATCGGCAACGATAAGGAACTGTTCATGTGTCTGAGTGCCGAGCACAAGACCACAAAGAATATTCTGGCAGGTAAGGAATTTACGGTCAGCATGGGAACGGTAGGGGCCCTTGTAGCCTGCGATTTTGTAGGCATTGTTTCCGGAAACGATACTCCGGACAAAATGGAGCGCAGCGGGCTGACTGCAGAGAAAGCTCCTCATGTAAATGCGCCGCTGTTTGCAGAACTTCCCATGGCCATTGAATGCCGCCTGAAAAGTTATGACCCTGAAAACTGCCACCTGTTTGCAGAAATCGTCAATGTCTGTGCCGATGAGTCTGTGCTTACCGACGGCAGAATTGATCCAGCCAAACTGCAGCCCATTACCTTTGACCCGGTGAACCTGCAGTACTTGCCTTT
>JAKSTT010000064.1 GCA_024413635.1 Treponemataceae bacterium
CCGTGGAACCCAGCCTACCGGTGGCTTTTTTTATCCGGTTTACTTATTCATTAACCCGGAATAAGCTCCTTGCGGATGGGGTGGGGGGCGTTAGGCCAGCAGTTCCAGGATGCCGTCTTTGTCGCGGGCACCGGCTTCGCGGCGTACGCTTTTACCGTCCTTGAATACCATCAGGGTTGGAATGCTCATTACGTTAAACTGTTCAGCCAGGTCCGGCTGGTCATCAACGTCAACTTTACATACAGAAATTTCGGGATGTTCTTCGGCTACAGCTTCGAGGTGAGGGGCAGTTGCACGGCATGGACCGCACCAGGTTGCCCAGAAATCAATGAGAACAGTACCTTTTTTATCCAGTACTTCAGCCTGAAAATTGTCTTTTGTCAGATGTGTAATAGCCATAGTATATGACCTCCTGTATATATATAAGGTAATCATAAATCAATCATTCGTGTATTGAATTTTTACTTTTAAAGGGAAATGGTCACTATTTCCTTCTCCGGTCCACACCGAATAACTGTTTGGCGTTCCGGAGCCGTTGACCAGTTCTCCCCGGTTCAGCACGTCAAAGGAGGCACAGCGCAGGCCGCCGGCAGTAAAGATATGGTCTATGCGGCTCCAGTCTTCGTCGTAGTAATAGCTGCCGGCCTGGTTGCTGGTAAACCAGGGAGACTCTACTGCCAGACTGCCGAACAGATTCCGGAGGAGTACCCGCTTATGCTGCCGGCTGGTTTCCGTATCCCAGTAGAATTCATTCAGGTCCCGGTTATAGTCCCCGACGGCAATGCAGGGGTATCCCCGATCCAGTGCGTCGCTCATGTGCAGGCTGAGTACACATTCCTGAGTGGTACGCCATAACTCGCTTTCCCGGCCGCCGGAACTTTTGCTTTTCCAGTGGTTTACAAACAGTTTTACCGGTGGTTTTCCTTCTTCAAAGGGGGCAAGGGTTACTTCCAGTAATGGCCGCATGACGGGCGGTTCAAGGGGAATGCCGGCTTCGTACCCGTTGTACAGTGGAACCGGCAGCGTTCCCTTAAAGGTGGCGTTGTGTGCCGTCATGTTTTCCAGGGGAATCCGCGACAGTACTGCACAACCGATGCTTCCGGTGTTTCCCTTGCAGAATGCGGCATAGGGGTAGGCCGCGGTCCTGCTGTGCCTGAGATGCAGCCGGTTGGCAATATCATGGATGACGGACTGGTTTTCTATTTCCATAAAACAGTACACATCCGCATTGGTCGATTCAATGAAACTGCAGAGCCGGTCAAGGCGTGCTGTGTATTTGGCTTCTGTCCAGGCTGATTTTATGCCGGTAAAGTCTTCATATTCATTCCCCGTATCCACCGCGTCAAAGAATTCCTGCACGTTCCAGCTGATGACGGTTATTCCGGGGCCTTCTGGTCCGGATACGGCAAATCCGGATTCATCCCGGAAGGACATGTCACAGGAAAACGACGAAAGCATGGTAAAAAGGATAATGGAAAGCCCGCAATGGGCCAGTACGTTTTTCATACTCAGAACCTCACTACTATATATATGGTTCCAGTTGCAAAATTGTGCCATTTTCAGGGTAAAAATATGAAGAAACAGACTCTTATTGACCCCAAGGCGTATCTTGTTTAGACTGATAGATACCGTACCGGTAAGAGGTTTATTTAATGAAAAAAATTGTCTCAGTGACACTGCTGTCGCTGTGCGTAAGCATGGGGCTTTTTGCTCAGACTATCCTTACTGCAGGCGCCTACTTCCAGCAGATTTCAGAATATTATGCAACACTAAAAGAATACGAGGCAGAAATCGATATTACTGCTGAAAAAACGAATATGAGTGGCCACGTGTCATTCAAAAAGCCCAATTATCTTCGTATTGATTTTACCAACCCGGAAAACCAGGTTATTTCATACAACGGTGATACCGTTACCATTTATCTGCCGGGACCTGACGCAATCCTTGAACAGAGCCTGACAGAAGCAGATTCCAGCACCAGCGGTGCAAATCTGGCAACTCCACAGGGACTGTACCTGCTGTCACGGTATTACTACATTTCATATGAAACCGGTCAGGAAGCCGTTCCTCTGGAAGAAGGCTCTGATGAAAACGTGGTAGTCTTTGTCCTGGGCCGCAAAAATGCGACCGAAAGCTTCAAATCAATCAGAATCAGTGTATCAGCACAATCCAAGCTGATCCGCCGTGTAGAAGCTACCACTGCCACCGGTGAATCCTTCACCTTTAACTTCTATAACTATGCGCTGAACACCAATATTCCTGATGCCCGGTTCATCTATCAGCCGCCGTCATCAGCTAACTCGTACAATAACTTTCTGTTCTCTGAATAAAGGATTTTCTGATGGAAAGCTTTGGTAAGATTTTAAAAGAAACCCGCGAGTCTAAGAATCTGACTCTGGACATAATTTCCCGTGATACTGCCATCTCTAAACAGTATCTGGAAGCTATTGAAGAAGAAATTCTTGATGTCATTCCCGGTCAGACCTACGTATCCGGCTATATCCGGAATTATGCCAACTATGTGGGATGTGATGCCGAATACCTTATCAAACTGTATCATGCAAAAACCGTACAGGAATCTGCAACGCCGGAAGACCTGCTGAAAATCAAGAAAAGTCCCTGGCTGACGGTGCTGTGGGTATTCATCGGAATCATCATTGCGGCAGCTCTGGCTGTTGGCGGCTGGTTCCTGTTCAAGTTCATCAAGGAACGCAAGGTAGAAGCCCAGGCGGTTGTTTCACTGGCACCAAAAGCCCCAAAAGAATGGACTCTTACCACCAGTCAGGAAAATTTCCGGGTATACCAGGGTGACGTTCTGGTAGTTCCTTTTGCCAGCGGTGCAAAAAAAATTACCGTTGAAGGTACTTCAAGAATCCTGACCCTGTCCCTGGGAAACAATACCCAGATTATCGAACTGGGAGAAGATGTTGCCATTGATGTTGATGGTGACGGTACCACTGATATCAACGTATATGTTTCAGATTTAAGTACCACTTCCAGTTCTGACCGCGGTGCTGAAATCACTGCCTATGTACGCAGCGGCACTGATACCTACATTGCAGAATTTGACGATTCACTGATTACTGATGCAGCCGCCCTTGGTCAGGGACGTGAAGTAAAAGTCCTGATTGAAGATAACCGTGCCTATCCGTTTACCTTCCAGGCAACATTCCGCGGTAACTGTCTGTTCCGCTATCAGGTAGACCGGGCTGATGCTGTAGAAAAATACCTGTCATCAGGTGAAACCGTTGTACACACGGCAAACAATGCTGCCCGTCTGTGGATGAGCAATGCCAACACCGTAAAACTTACCGTTACCGGTGACGGTCACCGTGCAGATACTGAAATTGAAAAAGCCGGTCAGGTTCTGGTAGAAGATATCCGTTGGATTAAAGAAGCTGATGGTGTGTATAAACTGGTTGTTGTAACTGTAGACTGAGGAACCATTGAGTACTACTGCAAAAACATTTTTCCTTGACCAGCACGGCTGTGCTAAAAATCAGGTAGACGGGGAACTGATTATCACCCGTCTTGAAAACCTTGGCTATACCAAAACCGATAATCCCGATGAGGCTGCCCTTATCATCGTTAACTCCTGCGGGTTTATTGAATCTGCAAAGGTAGAAAGTCTGAACAGCGTTATTGACGCCCGCGGCCAGTATCCTGATGCAAAGATTCTGCTGGCTGGATGTCTTGCAGAACGGTATGCAGCTGATTTTGCCGAAACCCTGCCGGAAGCTGATGCCATCTTTGGTAACGGCGATATTTCAAGAATTGATGAAGTAGTGGAATCCCTGATGGGAAACGGCGACCGTCCGGTTCTGACAACCCCTCAGCAGGGTATTTCCTGCGGTGAGCGTACCGAATTCCTGAACTTTAAGAATTCTGCTTTTGTAAAGATTACTGAAGGCTGCAACAACTGCTGTTCCTTCTGTGCCATTCCCATAATCCGCGGTGAACTCCGGAGCCGTCCGGCCCGTGATATCGTGGAAGAAATCCGCGGTCTTCTGGCACGTGGCATTTTTGAAATCAATCTGATCGGTCAGGATCTGGCAGCCTATGGCCGCGACGGAATTGCCCGCGGTGACAGCGGCAATGCCGGCTATTTTACTGAACCGACTCCGCTGGCAGAACTGCTCCGTCAGATCAGCAGCCTGCCGGGCACCTTCTGGGTTCGGCTTCTGTACATTCATCCGGATCACTTTCCCTTTGATATTATTCCGGTCCTCAATGCAGACCACCGCATCCTGCCGTACTTTGACGTACCGTTCCAGAGCGGCAGTACCGATGTCCTGAAGCGCATGAACCGGAGCGGAACACCGGAAACCTATCTGAACATGGTGAACCGTCTGCGTTCAGAACTGCATACCCTGCCCACTATCCGCACCACATTCCTCTGCGGCTTTCCCGGTGAAACCGATGAGCACGCTGCAGAAACGGCACAGTTCATGAAAGCGGTGCAGCCTGACTGGTCCGGCTGTTTTACCTACAGCCGCGAAGAAGATACTGCTGCCTACAGCATGAAAAAGCAGTGCAAGCAGAAAGACATGGAAAAACGGGTAGCCCTATTGCAGGAACAGCAGGACGCCATTACCTCTGAACGTCTTGCCCGTCATGTGGGTGAAACCCTTGATGTCCTTATCGAAGAAGTTATTGATGATCCTGAACAGGATGCCGGAATTGCATTGGGCCGTGTATGGTTCCAGGCTCCGGAAGTTGACGGCGCTACCGTTGTCCGCTATGAACTGGATAATCCTGAGCACCAGAAAAAGGTACAGCCCGGTTCAGTGTGTCAGGTAAAAATTCTTGGCATCAGCGGTGTCGATTTAGATTCAGCAATACTATAATATAAGTGAGGCCCTGCCAGCTTACGGGCCGGGGGGCGTTATGGACTCATACGAATATCTTTCAGTTCTCAATCCGGAGCAGATGGCTGCCGTTGTCCATGAAGGTTCTCCGCTTCTTATCCTTGCCGGAGCCGGTTCCGGCAAAACCCGTGTAATCACCACAAAAATTGCCTATCTGATTGCAGAACAGGGCTACCGCCCCAGCTCCATTCTGGCCGTAACCTTTACCAAAAAAGCTGCCCGGGAAATGCAGGAGCGTGCCCAGCTTCTGGAAAGCCAGGCAGCCCGTTCACAGATCCGGACTTTCCACTCCTTCGGCAGCTGGTTCCTCCGTATCCACGCAGAAGAAGCCGGCATCGATAAAAACTTTACGGTATATGACGACGATGACATGGTCACCCTGGTCATGAAGGCAGTGCCTAACATTGCAAAGAAACAGGCTTCAACCATTGCCCACAAAATCAGCATGGCAAAAGACTACTGCATGACCCCTGATGATCCGAACCTTATTCAGATTGAAAGTGATGCAGAGTTTCCGGAACAGTATGCCGCCTATGAAGAACGGCTCCGGGCCACCGGTAACGTAGACTTTGGTGACCTGATCATGCTGCCGGTTCTGCTGCTGCAGAACAACGAAAGCGTACGTAACCATATGCACAAGATTTTCAAGGTCATCATGGTTGACGAGTACCAGGACAGTAACGTGGCCCAGTTCAAGCTGCTGAAGGCACTGACCGGACCTGATACCTATGTGTGCGTTGTAGGTGACGATGACCAGAGTATTTACTCATTCCGCGGCGCAGAAGTGCAGAATATCCTGGACTTTGAAAAAGAATTTCCCGGTACGCAGGTTATCAAACTGGAACGGAACTACCGCTCGGTGGCACCGGTACTTTCCATTGCAGACGGTGTCGTAAAGCGGAATAAAAAGCGTCTGGGTAAGACGCTGGTCAGTGTCCGCGGTGACGGTAAAAAGCCGAAACTGGTATTTCTTTCCAACCAGGATGACGAGGCCGCTTTTGCAGCAGAAATGATTCTGCAGAGCCACGGAAAGGGTGTGCCCTATTCAGACTGGGCAATCCTGTACCGTACCAACGCTCAGTCCTTAGGGTTTGAAACAGAGTTCTTACATCGTAAAATTCCCTATTCCGTTGTAGGCTCCCTTAAGTTTTATGAGCGTGAAGAAGTAAAGGATGCCTTGGCGTATCTGGCGTTTCTGGTAAATCCCCGCGATGAAATTGCTTTCCGCCGTATCGTAAATAAACCGCCCAGAGGCATTGGTGGGGTTACTCAGGAAAAACTGGTTACCCGTGCCCGGGAAGAAAATGAAAACAGCCTGGTGGGCCAGGTAAATCTGCTTGATACCTGCCGCGGTGAAGTCGGTTCCTTAAGCAAGAAAGCCAAAGAGGGCATGAAGGCTTTTATCGATCTGTTTGATACGATGATTCAGACACTGACTTCGGCTGAAACCCGTGATGATAATACGCCTATTGAGCAGCTGGCAGAGGATGCCCGTGAGGCAGTGAAGGATGGGGAACCCAATGTTGTTTCAGGCGATGAGCTGCCGGATTGGGTAACGGAAGCTATGGCGGCATCAGAACCTGCTCCGCTGGGAGAAAGCGACAAACGGCTTTCTGATGTTATTGAGAAAATGATAAAGGATAGCGGCCTTCTGGAACTGCACCAGAGTCAGGATGAGATTTCCGGCACCCAGCGGGTATTCAACCTGCAGGAGCTGGTAAACAGTGCCAGCATGTATCCGGCAAATGTGGACGGCCTTCTGGAGTTCCTTGACCATATCGAACTGGACCGTACCCTTGAAACCCCTGATGATGAAACTCCGTCTGATGCCGTTACCCTTATTACCCTGCACAATACAAAAGGTCTGGAGTATCCGCGGGTTATCATTACCGGTATGGAATATGGCGTATTCCCCCGCCGCGATAAGGTGGATACGGAGCTTGAAGAAGAACGCCGTCTGTTCTATGTCGGTATTACCCGTGCCCGTGATGAACTGTACCTGACCAGCTGTGCCTACCGCCGCATGTATGGCCGCACGGAAGACCAGGAAATAAGCCCCTTCCTGCTGGAAATTGCCCCGTCAGAAATTGATGTGCTGGGTACCAAGCCTACAGCCTATAAACGATTTGAACGGCAGCAGGCAGCTTCCGGCAACGGTGGGGGGGGCGGACCCGGCGGAGAGGCTTTAGTAGAGCAGGATGGTCTTGCCAGTAGATGGAAAAAAGGGCGGACGGTGTACCACGATGATTACGGCCATGGAGTCATCCTCTTTACCGACACTACGGAAAGCGGCGAGTATGTCATCGACGTGCAGTTTGAAACCGGCACCCGCAAAAAGTTCCTCCCCAAGTACCAGGCCAACCGGCTGATGCTGGAGATGTAGTCGACCAAACCGAAATCTTTACACTTCTGATTCCCAGCCGGGTAGGGTACAATACCCCCATGAAAAAAGTATTGTATACCGCTCTTTTGATGCTGGCCGTGCTGCTGGCGCTGGCCGGCTGCCGTGCCGTTTCTGCAAAGACGCAGGAGTATGATTTTTATGGATCTGTTCATGAGCTGTGGCTGCAGGAAAACAGTGAACTGGTAGAGGCTTTGGAGTACGTTGACTCTACAACTCTCTGCCGTGAAAACATCATCAGCTCATTCATCACCTATTTTGATACGGCTGAGCCGGCAGATGAACTGGAAGCAATGCTGTTTGCTGCCTACCGGAGCGCTCTTGATTTTGAAAGCAGGAATGCCGCTGACTATAGTGAACTTCATGCGATTCTGGAAAAAATCGAATCTGCGGCAACCATAGAAGAACTGGTGGATGTGGATTCTGACATTTACCGTGATATCGGCGCATCGACCCTGATCAGTTTTTATGGTGATATGGTTTCTGCTGCAGGCTGTTACCATATTTCCCTTTTTGAACCTATTCCCGGTGGCGCTGATATTGAAAGTGTAGTGAACTATTATCAGAACCTGCTGGCCGGGTTCGGTATTCCCAGAAACCGGAAAGCATATCAGTCTGCCATCGTTTTGCTTGATAATGCGCAGTCGCTTAAACTGCAGAAACAACGTCTTCCCGAGGATTCACTGTATTTTACACAGCTGGTTAAGCAATGTGCGCCCCTGAATCTGGAAAAAATCTGCAGGGACCGGAGTATCATGCAGACAGGGTTGATGACGAAAGAGCCCAATGTGAATATTTCATCCCTTGTTTCATTTCTGTGTGAATCCGATGTGGATCAGGTCCGTGTGTATATGGAAATGTCACTGCTTGGCCGGTTGGCGCCGTTCCTTTCAGAAGAGATTGCCCGGAACTTTTTTGCGTATACCGGCGAAAGAAACCATCTGTATCAGACAGATTTTGTCTCCTGTACAAAGCGGCACATGGTTGAATACATGATGAACAGCTGGTATCCACTGATGGAACTGATCTTTGACCGGTATATTGTTACTCCCGAAAAACTGCAGGAGATTCAGGTGATCGCAGCCGACATTCTTGCAACCTATGTGCAGGCAGTAGAGGAAACAACCCTGTTCAATGACATCATACAGCCAAAGGTTCTGAGGTTGCTGAAACGTGTTGAAACCAATATCGGTTTGCCGGTTCGTGATGTTTCGTACTATGCTGGCTGCAGTCTGGAGCAGTATGGACTCTTGCAGTGTGTAGCGGCCATCAACCGGGCAACTGGACAGTATGTCTATGATTCACGTATCCGGGAACGGGATCCGCTTCGGGGAAAAGTTACTTCATATACGGTTAATTCATGGGCAGACAGTTTTTCAATTACTGTCCTTGGCGGGGATTTGGTATACCCCTACTATACTGCTGATATGTCAATTTCACGTAAATATGGTGCCATTGGAGCCAGACTGGCTCATGAGTACAGTCACGTCTGGGGCGCAGGAACGACAAACAATCCGCCCATCAATGGATACGACCGGATGATTCAGGTGTATGATGGCTATGAAGAGTACAGCGGAGTAACCTGTAGTGGAAAGCAGGTGTCTACAGAGGCGGCTGCCGATATTTTTGGATTACAGGTGGCGTTACGGGCTCTGGAGCAGCAGGTAGCAGAGCCGGATTACCGTGAGTTTTTCCTGGGATTTGCCACTCGCGAGCAGGCTGCACACTCAAAGGGGTACGACGACTATCTGATGAATGTGATAAAAGATCCCCATCCGCTTCCCCGCTGCCGGGTAAACTGTGCCGTCATGCATAGTGATCAGTTCTACAGTGCCTTTGACATTAAGCCGGGGAATGCCATGTACCTTCCCGAATCAGAACGGTTCAGACTGTAGTGATGGAGACTGGAAATGAACAAGTGTCTTGACTATTATTCGGCGTGGACAGGCGTTGACCTGCGGACTTTGATGCCGGGGCAGGTGGCTGTTGTAGAGTCACCGGTGCGGGACCAGGTCCAGAAAGGTTATTCCAGAAAGTTTGACTTGTATTATCTGATCGGTGCGGAGTATCGGGTACTCTCATATAACGGCTATGGTAAGCCCTTTGTTCCGGATCTGCAGACGTTGGACAGCATTGATGCTGTTGCGGCGTATCTGGCAGCAAAAGGTTCGTGGAACGTAGCTCACGAAGTAAAATTCGCTTTTGAACATATCAATGATGCGGTGGATTACTCAGAGGCTGTTGCCCTGAAGTCATCCGATTATCCTCTGTTTGACGTATTCATGCAGAAGCGCCTGGAAACGGAGTCTTCTCCTGACTGGGTGCGGGAGTATTTTCTGGACATGGTACAGACGGGCAGCGTCTGGGGTATTGTCAGGAACGGGGTACTGGTGTCTGTGGCCGAGGCTCCGTCCATGCCCTTTATGGAAAACGAGCTGACTGAAATTGGTGTAGAAACCGTTGACGGGTATAAGCGTCAGGGGCTGGCCGAAAAAGTCTGCACTGCCTTTATTGCTGACCTGTTGAAAAAGGGCCGGGAACCAATCTGGTCCTGTGATGCCGGAAACCTGGCTTCCATCCGGCTGGCCGAAAAAGCAGGTTTCCGGAAGCTGTTTGATGTGTTCACGGTGACCATATAACGGGGGCCCCGCCCCTTCTGCAGAAGTGCACCTTACACAATGTGCTAGAAATTCGGTTTCTGTTTCGGTATACTGATTCTGAATTATTGTACCCATGTACACAAAAAGAGGTTGCTATGGCCGCAGAAAAACGGACAATTGACGAAAATACCCTTGATGCACTGCTGCATCTTTCAAGACTTGATCCTGCAAGTACCAACATGGCTGTTCTGAAAGGCCAGGTTGATCAGATTGTTGAATACTTTGACCTGCTGTCTCAATTTGACGACAGTGAAAACCCGTATGATGCCTATCCTACCACCGTTGCAGACAACCTTCGCGACGACAGTACCGTAAAAGGCCTTGATATTCCTGATGTTAAAAAAATGACTCCTGAGTTCATGGACGGTTACTTCCGTGTTCCAAAAGTTCTGGGAGAAGGTGCGTAATTATGAAAATGACTGTATCGCAGATGAGAAATGCCCTGAAATCCGGCGAAACTTCCAGTGCCGCTCTTGTTCAGGGATTGATTGCTGATTTTAATGCTGATAAAGAAAGCGCTATTCCACTGAATGCATTCCTTGAAATGTATGATGATGCCGTTAAGAACGCAGAGGCTGCCGATGCTGAAATTGCTGCTGCCCGCGCTGCCGGCTCTGATGCCCTGAATGCCCTCTTTACCGAAAAACCACTGATTGGTGTGCCATTCGGTGTAAAAGACAACATCAGTGTAAAAGGTAAACGCCTGACCTGTTCTTCAAAAATCCTGCAGGGCTACCACGCTCCATACAACGCAACCGTTATTGCCCGTCTTACTGCAGCCGGTGCCATTCCACTGGGACGCTGTAACCAGGACGAATTTGCCATGGGTTCTTCTACCGAATACTCAGCCTATGGTGCAACCCGTAACCCGGTAAACCGCGAATACGTTTCCGGCGGTTCATCAGGTGGTTCTGCAGCCGCTGTTGCCGGTGGACTTGCTCCTTTTGCCCTGGGTACTGAAACCGGTGGTTCAGTACGTCTGCCAGCCAGTTACTGCGGCCTCTATGGTCTGAAACCTACCTACGGCGTACTTTCACGCTGGGGTGTTGTTGCATTCGGTTCGTCCCTGGACCAGGTTGGTATTCTTGCCAACACTCCCGATGACATTGCCCTGTGTCTTTCCATCATGGCTGGTGAAGACTTCTATGATGATACTTCTGTTGACCTGCCCTGTGCTGCTGACCTGAAGGCTCAGACCCTGGCCGGTGAACTTGCCCCATACAGCGATGCAGACTTTGCAAAACTGAAGGTTGCCATTCCACGTCAGTTCCTGGCAAATAAAGGCCTGGACGCTGATGTTTCTGCCGTATTCCAGAACGTGCAGGAATGGTTCAAGTCTAAGGGCGCAACCATTGATATTGTTGACCTGCCGATCCTTGATACTTCCATTGCCTGCTATTACGTACTGGCACTGGCAGAAGCTGCTTCAAACCTGAGCCGCTTTGACGGTATCCGCTACGGTAACCGCCAGGACCCTGGTGAAGGATACGATGAACTGTACATCAAGACCCGTTCAGAAGGTTTTGGTCCTGAAGTAAAACGCCGCATCATCATCGGTAACTACGTTCTGTCTGACCAGTTCTCCGGTGACTGCTATAAAAAGGCCCAGAGCGTACGTGCCCGTATGCAGCGCGAAGTTGCAAAACTGTACGAAACCTATGACCTGATCATCAGCCCCGTATGTCCTACTGCTGCATTCAAGCTGGGCCAGAAAGTTGATGACCCTATGGCCATGTACCTGTCGGATATGTTTACTATTTTCGTAAACCTGGCCCGTTCCTGCTCAATTTCTGTTCCCTGTGGAACCAAAAACGAAGATGGAACCCAGCTGCCTGTTGGTGTGCAGTTTGCCGGACC
>JAKSTT010000065.1 GCA_024413635.1 Treponemataceae bacterium
CCGCTAATTTTTTGTTATATCTATTCTCTTTATTTCGGTTTGGATAATTTATTTCGGTTTTTCGGAATTCTGCAGTTGCCGACTGCGCAGTATCATAAGTAATATTATTGTACACTTTTGGGGTATTATCCCCTCAAATCATAGTGGAGGATCTATGAAAAAATTTGCACTCGTTGTACTTGCTGTACTGATGGCTTGTACCATGGCTTTTGCCGGTGGTTCAAAAGATGCTGCAGGTGCTGCTACCGTTTCTATCGGACAGGCTTATGCTGCAGCTCACGGAACCAAATGTTTCACCGTTGCAACCGTTGTTGTATCTGGTGATGTAATCGTTGACTCTTACATCGACGATTTCCAGTTCACTGCTCCAGCAGCTAACGTAACCCCAGTTCCAAATTCAGATGGTGAATTCGGTACCGGTTATGCCGCAGGACAGGTTCTTATTTCAAAACGCGTAAACAACGCTTTCTACTCAGCTAACATGGCTTCTCATGCTGGCGCTACCGTAGAAATCGCTGCTAACTTTGATGCTATCCAGAACTACGTAAAAGGCAAGAAAATTGCTGATGTAGAAAAACTGAGCAACGCTGACAACTCAGTAGACGTAATTTCAGGCTGTACTCTGGTTGATACCAACGGTTACCTGAAAGCAATCATCGCAGCTGCTAAAGCTGCTCAGGCTAATCCTGCTACCGCATGTCCTAACACCTCAGCTATCACTCTGAAAGCTGGTTACGGTGCTGCTCACGGTGACAAAGGTTTCACCATGGGTGCCGTAGCTACCGACGGAACCAAAATCTACGCTGCATGGCTGGATGAATTCCAGTTCATGGCTCCTACCACCATTGGTGTTCCAAACAGCGACAAAGACTTTGGTGCTGGTTATGCAGAAGGCAAAAAACTGGTTTCAAAACGTGTAGACACTGAAACCTACAGTGGCCAGATGGCTTCTTTCGGTGGTGCAACCGTTGCTATCGACAAAAACTACGATGCTATCCAGAACTACATGGCTGGAAAAGCTATTGCTGATCTTGAAAAACTGGCAAAAGCTGACAATGCAGTAGACGTAGTAAGTGGTGCTACCCTGTCTTCTACCGGTGACTACATCGGTTTCCTGTGCTCAGTAGCAAAATAAGCTGACCACCGTCAACTGAAGAATGGACCCTGCGGGGTCCATTTTTTTTTAGATTGCATTGACGCACTATCCGATAATACGCTAAAATCGCTCAATTACACGTAATCAAACGAGGTATTTTTAATGGCTTATTTCTTTGAAGAACCATCTCATACTTTCAGTGAGTATCTTCTTGTACCTGGTTACACTTCTGCAGAATGTATTCCAGCCTCAGTCAGCCTTAAGACTCCAGTAGTACGCTTCAAGAAAGGTGAAGAGCCTTCCCTGACCATGAACATTCCGCTGGTATCAGCCGTAATGCAGTCAGTTTCTGATGACAAAATGGCCATTGCTCTTGCAAAAGAAGGTGGTATTTCTTTCATCTACGGCAGCCAGTCAATTGAAAACCAGGCAGCCATGGTAGCCCGCGTAAAAGGACACAAAGCAGGATTTGTAATCTCTGATTCAAACGTAAAACCAACTTCTCCTCTGCAGGAAGTTGTAGAC
The DNA here is from genome assembly GCA_024413635.1 of Treponemataceae bacterium. GTDB lineage: Bacteria > Spirochaetota > Spirochaetia > Treponematales > Treponemataceae > Treponema_I. The sequence goes on from JAKSTT010000065.1 coordinate 1,622, forward strand.
TTAAAGGAAAAAACCGGTCACTCAACCATCGCTGTTACCGATGACGGTACCAACCACGGAAAACTGATGGGTATCATTACCGGACGTGACTTCCGCATTGGTCACGCTGACATGAATGCTCCTGTTTCACAGTACATGACCAAGTTTGAAGACCTGGTAACCGGAAAAGACGGCATTAACCTGTCAGAAGCAAACGAACTGATCTGGGAACACAAACTGAATGCCCTTCCTATCATCGACGAAAACAACCACCTGAAATCAATGGTATTCCGCAAGGACTATGCATCCCATCAGGAACACCCGCTGGAACTGCTGGACGAAAACCGCCGTTACATCGTAGGTGCCGGTATCAATACCCGTGACTACATGGAACGTGTTCCTGCCCTGCTGGAAGCAGGTGTTGACGTAATGACCCTAGACTCTTCAGAAGGTTTTACCGAATGGCAGCGCCGTGCACTCCACGACATCCATGAAAAATGGCCCAATGCAAAAGTTGGTGCCGGAAACGTTGTAGACCGTGAAGGTTTCATGTTCCTGGCAGAAGCTGGAGCAGACTTTGTTAAGATCGGTATCGGCGGCGGTTCAATCTGTATCACCCGTGAACAGAAAGGTATCGGTCGTGGTCAGGCTACCGCAACCATCGAAGTTGCAAAAGCCCGCGATGAATACTACGAAAAAACCGGTATTTACGTGCCGATCTGCTCAGACGGCGGTATCGTACATGACTACCACATGACCCTGGCACTGGCCATGGGTGCAGACTTCTGTATGCTGGGCCGCTACTTTGCCCGCTTTGACGAATCACCAACCAACAAACTGATGGTTAACGGTAACTACGTTAAAGAGTACTGGGGTGAAGGTTCAAACCGCGCCCGCAACTGGCAGCGCTACGATATGGGCGGTGCTGCAAAGATGAGTTTTGAAGAAGGTGTAGATTCATACGTACCATACGCAGGATCGCTCCATGACAACGTATCCCTGTCTATGAGCAAAATCCGCCACACCATGTGTAACTGTGGTTGTCTGACCATTCCTGAACTGCAGAAAAACGCAAAAATTACGCTGGTTTCTGCAGCTTCCATCAGCGAAGGTTCAGCTCACGACGTAATCGTAAAGAACACCACCAGTTTCGGTTCACGGAACTGATAGAGAGATGCTGAATCAAGTTCAGCATGACGCAACAGCAGCTGTCATCCCGTAACAACTACTGTCATCCCGAACTTGATTCGGAATCTCAAAAAAATCCCGCGGAACGGTTATCCGAAGTTCCGCGGGATTTTTTTATTTACCGGCGTTGCGACCGGCAATCAATCCAAAGGTGAAGATGTCAGCGATAGCATTACCGCCAAGGCGGTTACCGGCATGAACACCACCGGTAACTTCACCGGCAGCCCACAGGCCAGGAATTGCATTGCCATTTGCATCGATAACTTCTGCTTCAGTGTTGATTGAAACACCACCCATGGTGTGGTGCAGAGAAGACTTACGTGGTGAAATAATGAAACCTACGTTCGGATCAGCTTCAATAGCAGCAATATCGATTTTTCCGTTCAGCACTTCCTTACCAAAGTCAGGGTCATACTGAGCATCAACATAGCTGTTGTATTTTTCGATGGTTGCACGCAGTGCTTCTTCAGTAAATGCAGGAGCAGCGCCACCGGCAGACTTTTTGGAAGCTTCTGCCAGTTCTTTCAGGGTAGAACCGTACCAGATATGACCGTTGTTGATCATATCAGTGATAGAAGTACCAAACATACCGCCTTCTTTTGCAGCACCCTTACACATTTTGTCAGGATTAGCCATACCGCTGCCGGCAAACAGAATGTAGAAAATACCGTTGTCCAGCTTCAGTGAAGCTTTAGCCAGTACGTCGCGTTCTGCATATTCGTTTACAAAACGGTTACCTTTTGCATCAATCCAGATCTGTTCAGAAGCATCAGCCCAAACACCATCGGTCATGGTACCTTTGATTGGTGAGCTTGATGGCATCAGCTGTGAAACACCCAGGTCTCTGGTTGCAGCACCTACAGCCTGAGCCATTACGATACCGTCACCGGTGTTGGTTCCAACGTTGGTGGTCAGGGTACGGTTGGTCAGGTCAGCTCCCCAGTATTCATCGTATTCCTTAACCATGGCAGGGTTAGCACAGTAACCACCGCTGGCAAGTACAACACCTTTTTTAGCGTTGATGGTAACTTTGGTTCCGTCAGCACGAACTGCATGGGCACCGGCAACTTTACCGCCGGCCATAATCAGGTCTTTACCAGCCATTTCGGTATAGATTACAACACCTTCTTTTTCTGCAGCTTCCCGCAGTTTGTCAATAAGAGGTTTACCGTTGGTGTATGCATGGGTACGTGGCCACATGGCACCCAGTACGGTGTACAGGCTGTCGCTGGCTGCAGCATGTGATTTGGTTGCAACACCCAGTGAACCGGTCCAGTCGTATGATTCCAGAGCATGAGAAGCAAGAGTATAAGCAAGGTCATACTGTGGAGCTACCCAGGAACCGTTATCCATCTGGCGGAGTCCACCAGTGTAAATATGCCACATGTGCAGGTTGATGGTATCAAAACCGGGCAGTGTTTTTCCCTTATTGGCAGCATAGAATGCAGTGATTTCATCCTGCAGACCGGTCAGTACTTTTGCCCATTCAGGGAACAGTTCAAAATGCAGGTCTTTATCGCTGGTAGACAGTTTCAGGTAGCTGTCCAGGGTGTTTTTCTGTGCATTTGACAGTTTTGCACCGGCCTGAGCTTCGGGGTCAACACAGTTGAATGCACCACCGGCCATCATGGTGTTACCACCAAGTACTGAACCTTTTTCAATCAGGATTACTTTTGCACCCTGCTGTCCGGCTGCAATGGCAGCACTAAGACCGGCACCACCACCACCGATTACCAGAACATCGGTATCAAAGGTTTCATCCTTACCGGCTTTTGCGTGGTAGGCGTTTTTCTTCATTTTTTCAACATCTAAACCGGCTTCTTTAGCAGCTTTGCCGGCAGCATTGATCAGCGCATTGGAACACAGTGTTGCACCGGTTACGGTATCAACATAGGTAGTCTGGTGCTCAACAATCTGAGCAGGAATACGTGCCAGGGCAACTTCACACAGTGAAGGGGTCTCATGGCATTCCGTTACGTTTACAGCAGTGATTTTACCGTCGGCAACAGTCAGTTCAACTGTTACCGGGCCCTGCATACCAGTGGAAGTTCCACTGAACGTGCCTGACACTTTTGGTGAACAGGCAGCCAACATTGTGATGGCAGCCAGTACCATTACAACTTTCGTTAAGTTCTTTTTCATTTTATCTCCTATATTTTCAATGTAAACCCAATCGATAAATTTTATCTATATAAAAATACAGAATTATGATAAAAATATAACAGATTTTTAATAATTGAAGTTTTTTCTGCCAGTACTGGCTCAAAAATAAAAAAAAAGAGTCTGCAGTACACCGGTACCACAGACTCCAGGAAAAGAACTTGTGCGCTGCTTAGCCTTTTACAGCTCCAGCGAGAACACCTTTAATGATGTATTTCTGGCATGCAAGGTAGAATACAATTACCGGCAGCATAGCCAGAACAAGCATAGCCATCATGGCACCCATATCAACGGAACCATAGCCACCACGCAGATACTGGATGGCAATCGGGATGGTCTTATAGTCGGTACCGATGGTCAGGTATGGCAGCAGGTAGTCATTCCAAACCCACATGATTTCCAGAATACCGATGGTGATAGCCTGACTTTTCAGCATGGGGAGAATGACATGACCGAAAATCTGTGGTGGAGTTGCACCGTCAATCATGGCTGCTTCTTCCATGGAAAGCGGAATACCTTTGATGAATCCGGCAAACATGAAGGTAGACATACCGGCACCAAAACCGACATAAATCACGATAATACCGATTGGGTTATCAAGATGCAGCAGGTTGGCCATTTTACTCATGGTGAACATAACCATCTGGAACGGAACGATCATGCTGAATACCAGAGTGTAGTAAATGGCGCTGGTAGCCTTATTCTTTACACGGGTAATGTACCAGGCCAGCATACTGGAAAGCAGCAGAATACCGCCGGTACTGGCAACGGTAATCCACAGAGAATAACCGAAAGCCTTGATGAACTTTGTCTTCTTGATACCGGTTGTGTAGTTGGCAATACCAACAAAAGTCTGCTCTGCCCCGCTGAAACTGGGGAATTTGAATGGTGCTGCAGAGATGAACAGTTTACCTTTGAAAGAGTTCATCAGAACAATAACGATAGGGAAAAGGGTATATACGGCAACCAGTATCAGGACGCCGAAAATAATAGTCTGGGAAGTCTGATTATACAGACCTGCATTCTTTTTCAATTTTCAACCTCCTTACTGCGGGTAAGCCGTAACTGAACAAGAGCGATAACGGCAACAATAATAGTAAATACTACTGCACGGGCCTGTCCTACGCCCTCAAAGCCGTTACGTCCATAGAACGTGTTGTATATATTCAATGCAAGGAGCTCAGTCTGCTTAGCAGGAGCACCTGCAGTTAAAGCCAGGTTCTGGTCAAACAGTTTGAAACCGTTTGTTACTGTCATGAAGAGACAGATGGTAATGGAAGGCATTACCGATGGAATGATGATTTTGAACAGGGTAGTAAAACCATTGGCGCCGTCAATTGCGGCAGCTTCAAGCATATCGGTAGAAACGTTCTGAATGGCGGCAACATAAATTACCATCATGTAGCCGACGTTTTGCCAGTTCATCAGGACAACAAGGCCCCAGAAACCAAAGCGGGCGTCGCTTACGATGGTCTGGCCGTATTTTACCAGCACACCGTTGATGATTACCTGCCAGATCCAACCAAGAACGATACCACCGATCAGGTTAGGCATGAAGAAAATGGTTCTGAAAACGTTGGTTCCTTTGATTCCTCTGGTCAGCATAAGGGCAAGGCTGAATGAGAACACATTGATGGTGATAACGGTTACGATGGTGAACTGTGTTGTCAGCCACAGTGACTTGACAAACTGACCGTTATCAATGGCAAATGATTTGATGTAATTGTCGATTCCTACCCATTTTGCGTTGGTTACGTTGGTAAAATCGCAGAATGAGAGATAAATGCCCATAACCATTGGAATCAGAAATGCCAGAATAAAGCATAAGATTCCGGGAAGTGCGAACAGGGCAAAATACTTTCGCAGTGTCTTTTCCATAGTTCTTTTCCTTTTGTGTGCCTTGCGGCACGGTATAAAAAAGGGGAAAGCTCCAACCGGAGTTTCCCCCCTTTCAACTATCAGTGCGTATTACTTATTTTGCAATAGCGCGTTCTGATTTCCAAACATCCTTAGCCAGAGCGTCTACATCTGCCCAAGAAGCTTTTCCTTCAAAGTACTGGAGCATTGCATCACCAAACTGGTTTTTCCATTCTTCTGACGGGATACCATTGAAGGTCCATTCTACAGAAGTAACACCAGGTTTGGTCATCCAGATTGCTACCTGCTGAGACAGGGGGTCAGCTGGCAGTTCATTTTCAGCAAAACTGTTGAATGGGGTAATGAACAGCAGCTGTTCAGAAACGATTTTTTTACCGGTTGCTGAACTGAACAGCCAGGTCAGGAATACGTCTGCACCTTTCTGAGCTTCAGCAGATGCTTTCTTGTTGATACACAGGTAGTTTTCAGTACCTACACACAGACCCTGGTTTTCTTCACCAGCTGCACCAATGTAGATTGGCAGGAATTTAATGTCAGCAGCAGCAACTTTGTTACCAGGAACACCCATAATCTGAGCAGCTGCCCAGTTACCGTTCTGTACGAATGCACACTGACCAAGAGCAAATTCAGCCATTGAATCGTCTACAGATTTTGAACCCAGCAGAGTCTTAGGGGTGGTTGAGTAGGTGGTGTACAGGTCCATCAGGTTCTTGAAGTTTTCGCTGTACTTGAATGAGATTTCATCAGCAGCCAGAGCAGCCAGACCGGTAGTGGTATCTCCACCTTTGAATTCGTAGTACAGAGGCAGGTCAACAGCGTGAGTCTGCCATCTCCACTGGTTACCGGCAGACATAGAAGTAGAAGCGAAAGCACCTTTGATGCCCAGTTTATCAGCGTTAGCCTGAATGTCAGCAGCTACAGCTTTCAGGGTTTCAAAAGAACGGATATCGTCAGCAGATTTGATTACTGCGCCAGGCAGTTTGCAGTATGCACGGATGATTGCGTCGTTATAGATGATACCGTAACCTTCTACAGCGTAAGGAATGGCAGCTACGTGACCATCAAGTTTCAGAGCCATTGATTTGTCACCAAGGAGCTGATAGAAGCTGGTGTTGTCCAGGTTAGCAGCTTCGTCCTTGCTGTTGGAAAGACCAACAGGACCGTTGGTCTGGAAGATTACCGGCGGGTTATTTTTAGCCTGTTCTGATTTCAGGGTGGTTTCGTATCCACCTGAAGCAGCAGTTACTACTTTCAGGGTATAGCCAGGATTTTCTTTTGCAAATGCAGGTGCAACAACTTCTTCATATACGTCTGCAATTTCAGGTTTGAAGTTCAGGAAGTAAACTTCAACTGCTTTTTCTTTGCTACCGCCGGCAAAAGCCATTGAGGCAACCATGGCGAGAGCGAGTACAACACTCAGTGTTTTTTTCATCAGTTTCTCCTTTTCGTAACCGGCAATGAATCATAATTTTTTACCGGTTTTCTTTGTATATTTTGATGCTAAACCGATTTACTTATATCGTCAAGTTTAAATTTTCAACTTTTTCAAAAAAATTAATCGGTTTAGTAAAACAGTTTAGTAAACAAATCGTGCATTTTTATCATTTTCCCCGTATTTAAAAAAAGCCCGCCAGGTGTATTCCCAGCGGGCTAAACTCTCTCTATGTCTCCGAAGTCTGTTATGCTTCGATCAGTTTGATGGTATCTGCGGCATCCTCTTCTTCCAGTTTGAAGAAGGTAATGATGTCCAGCAGGTTCTGTGAATGGGCAGACAGTTCTTCTGCCATGGCTGCCAGTTCTTCGCTGAATGAGGCATTCTGCTGAACAGCATCATTCAGGTCATTTACCGTCTGCCGGATAGCCTGGGTTCCGCTGTTCTGCATCCGGTTGGAATCTTCAATGTTATCAATCAGGGCCTGGGTACGTTCTACTTCGCTGACAATCTGCTGAATTACTTCCAGAGCACTGTCTGCAAGTCCTACAGACTTAGTAGAAAGGGCACTGATTTCTGTGGCGCTTGCCGCACTGTTTTCTGCCAGCTGGCGGACTTCTCCGGCAACAACAGCAAACCCTTTTCCCATTTCTCCAACGCGGGCAGCTTCAATGGCAGCATTCAGGGCAAGCAGATTGGTATTGGAAGCAATCTTTTCAATGACGGAAATCTTCTTGGCAATTTCCTTGATTGACTGAACGGCTTCGCTGATGGTTTCGCCACCAGAACGGGTATCTTCTACAGCCTGACGGGCAAGGCCATCGGTTTCGCTGGCATTGCGGCTGGTTTCTGCAATTGACTGGGCCATATCAGTAATGCTTTCAGCAATGGTTTCCGTAGCAGCTGCCTGTTCACTGGTGCGGCTTGAAAGGTCCATACTGGTGGTACTGATCTGTCCGGCTTTATCGGCAAGGTCCGTGGCATTGGTAGTTACGGTTTCTATTACAGAACGCAGCTGATCAATCAGGGCATGCATTGATTTCATCATGCGCCCTACTTCATCTTTTCTGCCTTCAATTTTCTGCAGTTCCGGCGGAGTAAAATCTATGGCCAGGTTTCCACGGGCAACCTGATTGATGATGCCATCGATTGCAACAAATGGTTTTGAGAATTTCGATGCAAAAGCCCACACCAGGAAGATGATGCCTGCATACAACAGACCGAATACTACAGCAAGGGTGCCGCCAACTGAGTGCTGACGGTCAAGGACCATGGTGTCTGAATCTTCACGGAACAGCATCCAGTCATAGGCTGGAATTTCAGCATACGATGTATACACCGTAGAACCGTCAGTTTCATTGAATTTCAAATATCCGGAACCACTGGCGAAAGCGGTATCATACAATTTTGCAAATACAGAAACGGCTTCTCCACGGCGGGCAAGTTCCGGACGGTTTTCTCCTGCCTCTACTTTGCTGAAGGAGAATGCTGCAATAGTGTTTCCGGCCCGGTCAGCAATCCACATATCCTTTACGGTATCATCAACAAATGTTTCAAGACTATCGCTTAAATACTGAGCATCAACAACGGCAAAAAGAACACCATATACATCACCGTCTTCATCACAAGCTGGCTGTGAAACGAAGAAAACCATTCTGCCATCTGATTTTGCCAGCATGGGACTGGAAACATATGTTTTTCCCTGCTTTGCCTGCTGAAAATAATCACGGTTTGAAACATCAGAGCTGGCTCCATTGGTCATCAAGGCATTACCATCAAGATCTGCCAGACCGTAGCGCAATACACCGTAATTTTTATTTGCATCTGCATCGGAAGCAATCGATGCAACCCTCTGCTTCATGGAATAGGCATGTTCCTGCAACTCTTCTTTGCGGGAAACTACATCAAGAATGCGAAGCTGTGCCTGAACTGTTGATTCAATGTAATGGGAAATACTTTCAGCGTTGGATTGCATTCCAATCTGTACGGACTCTTCCATAGCTTTTGCCATCATAAAATACATCATGGAAGTTCCGACCAAGGTCACGCCAAGTATCATAACCGTAACCATAACAATCAATACTGTCTTAATACTTTTCACAAAAGACTCCTGAGAATCAGACTTTTCGCTTCAATTCTTATTATGCGGCAAACAAAACGAGTAACAAAGGAAAGAAGAAATACCACCTGAAAATGAGAAATCTACGCTAGGAGTAGTAAAATTTTTCTGTTAGAATGGATATATGGACAAATCAGACGTATATTTTGCGAATTTTCGCGCAACACTTTCGGAAAACATTCCGCAGAAACTGCAGCGCCTTATGAAACGCGCTGGTATTGGAAATATCGATTTTGACGGTAAATTTGTTGCCATCAAAATGCACTTCGGCGAACCTGGCAACCTTGCATTCCTTCGTCCTAACTACGCTAAGGCAGTAGCCGATGTGGTAAAGGAACTGGGAGGACGTCCTTACCTTACCGACTGTAACACCCTGTATGTTGGTGGCCGCAAGAACGCCCTGGACCACCTGGACACTGCTGCCCTGAACGGATTTTCTCCACTTTCTACCGGCTGCCAGTGCATTATTGCTGACGGTCTGAAAGGTACTGACGATATTGAAGTACCGGTACAGAACGGCGAATACGTTAAGAACGCTAAAATCGGCCGTGCCATTATGGATGCCGATATCTTTATTTCACTGACCCACTTTAAAGGTCATGAAGCCACCGGTTTTGGTGGAGCCATCAAAAACATCGGTATGGGATGCGGCAGCCGCGCCGGTAAAATGGAACAGCATGCAGCCGGCAAACCTGAAGTTAACCCAGACAACTGTGTTGGCTGCGGAATCTGTCAGAAAAACTGTGCACACAGTGCCATTACCATTGCTGCCAACGCAGAAGGTAAAAAGAAAGCTTCAATTGACCACAACAAGTGTGTAGGATGCGGACGCTGTATCGGAGCCTGTGCCCGGGATGCCGTTACTCCAAAATGGGATAACGCCAACGAAGTTCTGAACAGAAAAATGGCAGAATATGCTTCTGCAGTTATTACCGGACGCCCTAACTTCCATATCAGTCTGGTAATGGATATTTCACCAAACTGTGACTGTCACTCTGAAAACGATGCTCCTATCGCTCCAGATGTTGGTATGTTCGCCAGCTTTGACCCCATTGCCCTGGACCAGGCTTGTGCTGATGCCGTAATGGCAATGCCACACATGCCGGGCTCAGTTCTGGATGAGGTTGAGCACAAAACCCATGACCACTTTATCAACGTGCATCCGGAAACTGACTGGAGAAGCCAGCTGGAACACGGTGAAAAAATCGGTATTGGTACCCGCCAGTACAACCTGATCAAGATTTGAC
>JAKSTT010000066.1 GCA_024413635.1 Treponemataceae bacterium
TGATACTGCTGGCAGCAATGGCGCAGATGATGATGACCATGCCGCCGGAAACTGACTTCAGCACAGGAATGACAGAGAACGCAATGCTCAGGGCTGTTGCAATGGCAATGCAGATCAGTACCGGCCGGTGCTTTTTTGCAGCCGGCAGGATAATGGCAATGAACATGGCGTAAATGGCAATTCCCAGGGCATTGGTTACGGCATCAGGAAGGATATTACCGGCATAGGAGCCCAAAGCGGTACCAACGGTCCAGCCCAGGAATGGTGTCAGCCCAAGGCCATACATATAATGGCGGCCTACTTTGTCAGCCCTGCCCGATGCAACGGCAAAAATTTCATCAGTATTGAAGAAGGCAATGGCAAAGCGGTCAAAAAGCCGTACGTTGTCATCAAACTTCTGCGAAAGGCTGATGGACATGAGGGCATAACGCAGATTGATGACCAGCTGGGAAAGAGCCAGTTCGATAAACGGCAGCATACCGCAGATAATGGGAACGGCAGCCAGCTGACCGGCACTGGTCAGGTTTGTGGCAGAGATGATGATTGATTCCCAGGGGAACAGTCCCTGTGCAACCGCAAAAATACCAAAGGCAAAAGAGACTGAAAGGTATCCCAGACAGATGGGGATACCGTCACGGATGCCGTTACCAAATGAGTCTTCGTGTGTCATAAATCCCTGAACTCACACCAGACCGGTCGTTTCGTCAATGCCCATCATGATGTTCATGCACTGCACGGCAGCACCACTGGCACCTTTTCCCAGGTTATCAAGACGGGTAGTAACCATGATGCGGTCATCGTTACCATAAACGATAACTTCCATGTTATTGGTGCCGGCAAGGGTATTGGCCGGAATAAACTGTTCAGGCAGGTAGTTTTCGCCCATGAAAGGCACAACCGTAACAAAACTTTTACCGTTGTATTTTGCATGGTCATAGTGTTCAGCAAGAATTTCCCATACGTCATGGGCAGTTACTTTTTTTGCCAGACGGTTTGCAAACAGCGGCACCGTTACCGTCATGCCGGCAAAGAAATCGCACACATAGGGCATAAAGATTGGTTCCTGGCTTAAACCGGATACCAGTTTCATTTCCGGCAGGTGTTTATGAGCCTGCGTCAGGGCATACAGCCGTGGAGATTCATAGGATTCCGGTTTTTCTGCACTTTCATAGACGGCAATGGCTTTTTTGCCGGCGCCGCTGTAACCGCTGATGGCGGAAATGGTCACCGGATAGTCAGGAGCAATGATGCCGTGCTTTACCAGCGGATAACCGATGGCGTTAAAACCACTAGCATAGCAGCCGGGAGTAGCAACCCGGTGGGAACTTTCAATCTTTGTGCGGAAAGAGGCATCCAGTTCCGGGAACCCATAGGCCCAGTCCGGATTGGTGCGGTGAGCAGTAGAGGCATCGATGATGCGGGTATGAGGATTGGTGCAGAGGGAAGCACTTTCTTTGGAGGCTGCATCCGGCAGACAGAGGAAGGTGAAATCACTTTCGTTAATCAGGCGCTGGCGTTCAGCAGGATCCTTTCTCTTATCTTCATCGATTCTGATAATCGAAATATCATCACGCTTTGCAAAGCGTTCCATAATTTTCAGCCCGGTAGTTCCTTCCTGGCCATCAATGAATACTGAATAACTCACTGTTTGAATCCTTTTTTTTATTTGATATGAAAACTGAGATATAATGAAAAAATATTGTCAGAAACGTTGTTTCCCCGTGGCATATGGCGCCATGAAAGGCCCACCATAGGTGCAAAGCCCTCGGTATCTGCAGAAAAATCGTATTCTGCAATGAACCGGAAACCGTTACCCCAGGGAGTAAATGCATTGTTTGCACTGTCACTGCCAATCTTTGAGTAGTCCTGGCGGATGCCAAGAGAGTATTCAACACCCAGGTTCATGCCCCCCAGTCCAGGATACAGACGGAGACCGGCATTTCCACACCAGTCAAGGAATACAGCTTCTCCCACATCACTGGTGTAAAAGTCAGCAACCGGAGTAAATGACAGGGTTCCAAAAAGATTTTCATCAAATTTACCGCTGGTTCCAAGAGCCCCGGAAAGGGTCATGTGGGTGTAGGAACCTGAAGTTATGGAAGATTTAACGTCACGAATATCTTTTGAACCGTAACTTACTGCAGAAAAGGCGATATTCCAGTCAACGGGAGGCCGGTCATATGCCATGGCAGCGGCAGTTACACAACACAGCAAAATACAGAATGAAAGTAAACGTTTCATACTTCTAGTATCGGTTTTTTGCCCTTCTAATACAATAGTTCCCGGTCAATCATTGACCTTTCCTGCAGGTTTTTGTAGTTTTAAACCATGTTTGGATTCTTTCTTAAAAAATCGTTCTGTGATTTCTGGGATAATCTGCTGTACTGTTTTTTCTGTAACACGTTCCTGCTGATAGGAGGCGCTGCCGTTATCCTGGGAATGTCATCCCTTGCCAATGCCCCTGCCCTTTCAGAATCACTGCAGATGATTACGTCCATCGGTCTTTCCGTTATCGGAACGTTTGTTGTTGTCATGTTCTATGTGAACCTGAACCGCCATGCAAAGGAAATTGCCTTCTATAAAGCGCCGTCCCTGAAAGAAACATTCCAGGGCATCGGCAGCAACTGGAAGGAAGCCCTGGTCCTGATTGTCATGATTATTGCCATCGTCCTTATTGTCCTGGTCGGCATTCCGTTCTACCTGCATATGGGCAGTCTGTTCGGTCTGTTCCTGGCATCCATGCTGTTCTGGGCAGTGTTTATCACGATTCTTGCCATGCAGTGGTTCCTGCCCCTTCGTGCCCAGCTGGATGACCCGGTACTGAAGTCAGTACGGAAAAGTTTCCTGCTGTTTTTTGACAACCCTGGATTTACCCTGGGTATGTTCCTGTACACCCTGGTACTGACAGTCCTTTCCGTTTTCCTGGTAGGTCTCATGCCGTCCTTTATGGGACTGCTGGTTGAGTGGAACGTTGCGCTGAAACTGCGTATGTACAAATATGACTGGATTGAAGAGCATCCTGAGGTGCCGTTAAAAGAAGTTAAAAACCACCTCAACTGGTATGACCTGCTGGAATACGACCGGGATACCATCGGTCCAAGAACACTGAAATCATTCCTCTTCCCGTGGAAGTAAGAAAAAAACCGGCATCCATGCCGGTTTTTTTTACTCGTGATGCTACCGTTCAAGTACCATCAGCAGGTTTTCTTCTGCATCGAATACATACAGCACCCTGCCGGATGAATCAAGAACAAAGGACGATACCCGCGGCAACGCATTAAGGAGCGCTGCCTCAAAATGCATTGCATGGTCAGAACCGGCAACCAGCGTCATGGGGCCATCACAGTCAAAAGACAGGGAATGATTCCCCATATCCAGCTGCAGGCCGGTCATCATGCTGTTCAAGCCGGTAGCAACACCGGCATACCCCTCTGCATCATCAATGAACAAGGCGGGAACATTCAGGCCATCTTCCGGCGGAATCCAGCCGTCAGCATCAACAATATACCAGAGGCCGGAAATACCTGTCGGAAGGTCCAGTGCATCGGAAAATTCCTGGGGCACTGCGGAGTCCGGCTTTGCAGGGGCTGACTGACAGGCTGAGAGCAAAAACACAAGGGTTGCAACAACAGCTGTAACAATGCAAATGCGTTTCACCATCAACGTCCAGTCTGTGACAGAAATCTGAATGCTGCTGAATACAGTTCAGTAGGACCTGCTTTCTGGAAAAGATCTTTGGCTTCTTTTGCTGCTTCCCGGGCTTTTGGAAGATTGTCCATAGAATAATATGCCTGGGTTTCTACCCACCAGGCAAAACCTACGGCACTGTCATTGCCGGCAAAAAGTTTTTTAGCCTTTTTAGTAAGGTCAAACACTACTTCTTCGTGGTCAATGCCAAACAGGTAACTGCCTAAGTCCCACAGCGTAGTGTATTCATCATAGTTCACGAACTCTGTTTCAATGGCAGCATACAGCGCATTGGATCCTTTACTGACATTGTCCATCTTTTCAAAGTAGAATTCGCCAAGACAGATAAAGGCGTAGGGCTGATCCGGCATGGCAACGGTCAGATCAATAAGTGCCTGCTCAGCACCTTTCAAATCTCCTGATTTGAAGTACAGATCAGAAAGCAGCCGGTAGTAATCCATCTGATACCCGATATTTTCTTCGGGATACTGAATGGCCATTCTGCAGGCCGCAATACCTTCTTCATAGTTAGCCTTCATGTTGGCACAGGAAACGGCCAGGTTAAACCAGTAGTTTCCATGATCAGGAACGTATTCCGTCAGATCTTTATAAGCAGCATAGGCATCTTCATCATGTGCCGTATACAGAGCTGATTCGCCGAACCGTTCCAGGGCAATCATGTCATAAAAGCCGCCTTCAATGGCTTCTTTGTAATTTTCATATGCCAGTTCCCGCAGTTCAACATAGGGTCTGAGCCACTGGTCCCCATACCGCAGGGAAACGTCAAAATAGTACTGGGCGCGGGCCAGAGCAGTACGGGGTGTTTTGCCGTATTCGGCCTCATACTCATCAATCCATGCTTCCGGACCTTCACCAAACGTCAGGCTGAATGACATATCCTGATCGCCGTATGAAATGTTATGACGGTATTCCATCAGCTCTTCAACGCTGTTGAAGTCCTGGATATCAAACATGGTGTGCATCATGCTGAAACAGAAATAATTGGTAATGACTTCTACGTTCTTATACAGCAGATAATCTTCGTCTTTTCCCAGATCTTCTGCTACACCAAGGGCACTGCGGGCAGAGCGGTATTTGGCATCTGCAATCAGGGCATCGCAGCGGGCAATGGCATCACGTACGCTCTCCGGAGCATCAGCATACATATCGTGAGTAAACGGTTTTGCTGCAAGTGCCGGAGCAGCCGTAACCGCAGTATCTGCAGCAGGAGCATTTGACGCGCAGGAAGTAAAAACAAACAGTGCGGCACAGAGCACCGTGCATAAACAAATAATTTTTTTCATGGAAACCTCTGGAAGAATGCTAGCATAAAGTGTCGGTTTAAGGGAACAGACAGTCCGCCTGCAGACAAAAAAAACCGTGCACCGGTACAGTGCACGGTTGAAAACGCAACCCTTACGGTTTATTCACATTTAAAGTCTTTCAGGATATCCATCATCTTGTTCATGTTGGACTCTACACTGAAAGCCGTTACCTTGACCTCTTCTGCTGATTTTCCAATCAGCACGGTACTTTCAGCCATATCTTCCATGGAATTATTGATGGTAGAAGTGATGGAACCAACATCAATAATCTTTTTACCCAGATCCTCCATTGATGTTTTACTGGTTTCAACCTTCGTAATAATATCGTAGGACTCACCGGTCAGCACATTCAGAGACTTATTGATGTCCTGGGTACCAATATTCTGTTCTTCCATAGAAGACTTGATTTCATTAATCAACGGAGTAACCGTATTGGCAGAACCGGTAATTTCCGTAAACGCATTCATCAGGGTACCGCCGGCTTCTGCAGCTGCACGGATGGTGTTCTGAATTGCCTTAATCTGCAGTGCAATCTGTTTAGACTGGGCACTGGAAGTTTCTGCCAGTTTTCTGATTTCATCAGCAACTACAGAGAAGCCCTTTCCTGCCTCTCCGGCGTGGGCAGCTTCAATGGCTGCGTTCATTGCAAGCAGGTTGGTCTGGGATGCAATATTGGAAATAACGCTGTTGGCTTCATTAAGGGTTTTTGAAGTCTTTTCAATTTCAAGAATCGAATTCTTAATGGCTTCATTGGCTACCTGGCCATTCTGAATATCAGTAATCAGTTTTCCGAACGATGTATTCATGTTGTTTACGTTATTGGTAACTGACGTGGTATTTCCGGCAACCTGATGAACGGTAGCGGCGGTTTCCTGCAGTTCCCGGGAGAACTGATTGATGGTTGCAAGCATTTCATTCAGGCTTTCCTGCTGCTGTTTTGCAGATTCAAGAACCAGCTGGGTATGCTGGGCCTGAATATCAGACTGACTCTGAACGTTATGCACGTTTCCGGTAATGGTATTTACAGCCGAAGAAGACTTTTCTGCCGTTTCCTTCATGACATCTACAGCAGACACAATGCCCATGGATTCCATGCTGACGTTAGTAATGATGGTCTGCAGGCGTTCCATGAATTCATTGAAGTGGCGGGAAATACGTCCCAGTTCGTCTGATGTGGTGGCCGGCAGGCGGAATGACAGGTCCATT
The DNA here is from genome assembly GCA_024413635.1 of Treponemataceae bacterium. Classification (GTDB taxonomy): domain Bacteria; phylum Spirochaetota; class Spirochaetia; order Treponematales; family Treponemataceae; genus Treponema_I. Next base: position 6,219 of record JAKSTT010000066.1, read on the forward strand.
TCGCCGGTAGCCAGTTCCTGGGTAGAAGATTCCAGTGCCCGCAGCGGTTTTCTTGCAACGATCAGCAGAACCAGAATAACGGAAACCAGTTCAACCAGAATGATGAGGATGGTGATGAGGACAATCAGTCCCTGGAAATCACCGGTCATATCCTTGATACCCTGAGCCGGCAGGTTAATGACAACCCAGAAAGGATCACTGATGGTTGAAATGTTTTCAGTAATCTGGAATGCATGACGGTAATATCCGGCAGCAGTATCAATCATGGTTGTTTCAGTGTTAGCTTCCATGGAAGCCCAGAATGCCGGATCAAATTCGTAGCCCACTTCGTCATCAACAGAAGAAGTCATGACTTTGCCGACACCGGCAAGGTTAAAGGAAGCAGCACCGATATCACGGGCAACGGTCTTCAGATGATTGTTGTTGATTAGCATCATGACTTTGGCAACATAACTCTTACCGCCAAGAATCTGACATTCTTCGTCAGTCCAGCAGTAGTTGATCATGATGGCGGTCATATTGTAGTCGGCATGACAGGTAAAGTAGTACGAAGAAGTTTTTGTTTTTGCAGCCTGAAGTACATCATCAACGCGGTTGGTACCGGAAGTAAAGGTAAGACACTGGTCCGGGTTCAGGATAACGGTGTCATCTCCGACAACTTCATAAATGCCGACATCAAAGGCACCGGTAATGGCTTTGGAAGTAAGAACCATATCACGGACAACCTCCATACGGTGTTCTTCATCAGTATGGGCGGCAGTTTTCAGCATGGCCTTAAAGTTATCAATAAATTCCTTGGTGATGGTATCACCCAGGTTATTCAGCGACGTAGCATGACTGGAAAGATCTTTGTAGATGTCTGCAATGTTCTTCTCAATGATGCTGTTGGCGATCCCGATAGAAGCAAGTACTCCGACAGTTGATGTAATAAGGAAAGGAATCAGAATCTTCAAAAAAATAGAGGTCTTCTTCATACTATTTATAGTATGAGGAAGACCTCAATATGACTATGAAATCTTTAGGATTCTCGGTAGCAATTTCTCATCAGTTGTCTGATGCAAACAGCGGTGTTGAAAGATACCGGTCGCCGGAATCCGGCAGCAGAACTACGATGGTCTTTCCTTTATTCTCCGGACGGTTTGCCAGAATTGTGGCAGCCTTTAAGGCAGCACCGGAAGAAATACCAACCAGAACACCTTCTGATGTTGCAAAACGGCGGCCTTCTGCAAAGGCATCTTCGTTTTCAATGGTGATGATTTCATCATACACACCGGTGTTCAAAGTGGCTGGAACAAAACCTGCACCGATACCCTGAATTTTGTGGGGGCCTGGGGTACCGGTAGAAAGCACGGGGCTTCCTGCAGGTTCTACTGCGACAACTTTTACACCGGGGATTTTTTCCTTCAGATATTCGCCGACACCGGTAATGGTACCACCGGTTCCGACACCGGCAACAAAGAAGTCTACCTTGCCGTCAAGCTGGCGGAAGATTTCAGGACCGGTGGTCTTTTTGTGTACGGCAGGGTTTGCCGGGTTTACAAACTGGCCAAGGATAACACTGCCGGCAATTTCCTTCTGCAGTTCTTCAGCCTTTGCAATGGCACCTTTCATGCCTTTGGCACCTTCAGTCAATACCAGCTGGGCACCATAGGCTTTCAGCAGGTTTCTGCGTTCAACACTCATGGTTTCAGGCAGGGTAAGGATTGCCTTATACCCTTTGCTGGCGGCAACGGCGGCAAGCCCGATACCGGTATTTCCGCTGGTTGGTTCAATAATGGTAGCCCCGGGTTTCAGGATGCCTTTTTCTTCAGCATCTTCAATCATGGCAAGGGCAATGCGGTCTTTTACCGATCCTGCCGGATTAAAATATTCCAGTTTGGCAACGATGGTTGCTTCTGCAGCTCCGGCAGCTTTTGCATACCGTGATACTTCTACAACGGGAGTTTCCCCGATCAATTCCAGTGCGCTCTTTTTAATTTCTGACATAATCTCTGTTTCCTGTATTCTCTGTTATTTAATGGCTGCAAATCCGTTTTCAAGGTCGGCAATAATGTCGTCAATGTGTTCGGTTCCGATTGAAAGACGGATGGTGTTCTGGTAAATACCTACATCGGCCAGTTCGGCGTCGGTCAGCTGGCTGTGGGTGGTACTTGCCGGGTGGATTACCAGGCTCTTTACGTCTGCAACGTTGGCCAGCAGCGAGAAAATCTTCAGGTTATCAATGAACTTGAATGCTTCTTCCCGTCCACCTTTAATCTGGAAGGTGAAGATTGAACCGCCGCCATTGGGGAAGTATTTCTGGTACAGAGCATGTTCCGGATGATCTTCCAGGCTTGGGTGGTTAACTTTTTCTACCAGGGGGTGGTTCTTCAGGTATTCAACGACCTTTTTAGTGTTTTCTGCATGGCGTTCCAGACGGAGGCTCAAGGTCTCAGTACCCTGCAGCAGAAGGAAGGCGGCAAAGGGCGAAATACAGGCACCGGTATCACGGAGCAGGATGGCACGGATATAGGTTACAAAGGCAGCTTTTCCTGCAGCCTCAGTGAATTTTACACCATGGTAGCTGGGGTTCGGTTCAGAAATCCATGGATAGCGGCCGCTTTTTGCCCAGTCGAAGGTGCCGCCGTCAACGATGACACCACCAAGGGTAGTTCCGTGACCACCAATGAACTTGGTTGCTGAATGAACAACGATATCGGCACCGTGTTCAATAGGACGGATCAGGTATGGGGTACCAAAGGTGTTGTCGATTACCAGAGGAAGTCCGTGGCGGTGGGCGATTTCTGCAATGGCATCGATATCAGGAATGTCTGAATTAGGGTTACCGAGGGTTTCGATGTACAGGGCCTTGGTTTCAGGGCGGATGGCGTCTTCGGTTTCTTTCAGGTTATGGATGTCTACAAAGCTTGCTTCGATGCCGTACAGCGGCAGGGTGTGGGCCAGCAGGTTGCTTGAGCCGCCGTAGATGGTTTTCTGGGCTACAATGTGTTCACCGGCTTTTGCCAGGGCCTGAATAACGTAGGTAATGGATGCGGCACCACTGGCTACGGCCAGGCCTGCAACACCGCCTTCAAGAGCTGCAATGCGGTCTTCAAAAACGCCCTGGGTACTGTTAGTCAGGCGGCCGTAAATGTTACCGGCATCGGCAAGACCAAAACGGTCTGCAGCGTGCTGTGCATTGTGGAATACGTAACTTGCGGTTGCGTAAATCGGTACGGCGCGTGCATCTGATGCCGGGTCTGCTGATTCCTGTCCTACGTGTAACTGTAATGTTTCGAATTTATAGTTTGCCATGTTGTTGTTCCTTGTAAAATGATTTTCCGTATACTGGTACGGATGAATTAAAAAATTGAGATTACAGACGCACCGCGTCCTGATTAAAAAAGGTGATCAGAAACAACAACAGCACATGACACCGTTTCTAAAGTTTTCGCGAACTAATTTTTCAAAATAGTTTTTCATTTGTTTTTCCTCTTCCAGCGGGTGTCATGTTTTATTTATCCTACTAACCTAGTAGGTATATTCTTACTGTAATAACTTTTACCTATTACGTCAATAGGTTATTAGAAGAATACAAAAATTTACCGGCGTACTGTACAATAAGGTTCGTAAGCCGAAAAAGGGGGCAGAAATAGCATGCGCTACCTGTCATTCAGCCCGTTTTCCCAGCAAGGCAGGTATTTCAGCCATCGAATGCTCTTTATGTATGGGTATGGCATCACCCATAATTGCGGGTCGTCAATCCGCAGATGGGGCTGGGGGATATCGCTCAGGGTATCAGGTCCATGTCTCATGCCATGCATGTTGCTGACCATATGCACCAGGGGGCATCAAAAGCCGTTCATGCTGCTGCCGGTGGTCTCGCACAGGGTGCTATCAATGCTCATGGTGTAGCTCAGGCTGCCAGTTTCGCCCGTGACCAGACGGTCGATTCCCTTAAAGCTGCTACTCCTGATGCTGCCGGTAACAGGGAATACGGAGGAACCGACAGGATATTGCAAGGGCCGGTAGATCAGCAGCTGGCAGTACCATTGGACGTGCCATGGGACAGTCTATGGTTGATAAAGCCTATAAACACTGGACCGGTCAGGATCTTGATCATAGTACTATGGTCAACGGCAAGAGTGAGAATACTGGATTTGTTAAACTTGGTCAGGAGTTTGTTGATCCAGATAGTGGCTACACACGAAAAGCAACAATGGCTGATGTGATGCAACAGTCTCAGCATCGTGGCTTAGAGGCTAGTGTTATGGCCAGCGATCATGAAAAGTTGAAAAACATGACCAAACAAGAAGTAAACCGTAAAGTACCTGATGAAGACGGACTAGGTAGATGATATAAAATAAGTAAGGCTTCCTGATGGAAGCCTTACTTATTTAATTAATAGCCGTAGCCATTATATGTTGATTGGGTATTTGAATGTGTTACCGAATTTGTCATTTGCTTCGGGCGCTTGAAAATAAGTTTATTAACACCATACCCCTGTTCTGTCGTAACAAGTTCCCAACCTTTCGCTCCTAGTTGATTCATATATTCTTGAGAATTTTTAGATAAATCTACTTCAAAATATTCCCACTGGGTCAGTTCTGCCATATGTTTATTCTCCTTTATTTAAAGTTATAAGTATATAATTAACTATACAAGCGGTTATTGCCGAAAGCAAGTATCTGCAGCTGTATATCCTTACTATCCTGCATAGTCTTTAACTGCAGCCATAACAAATCCGCTTGTCGGGGAGACCAATCTACTCTGCTTAATCCGGATTTCTTGCCTTTACTGTTCTGTACAGGAAACAATGAACCAAAGCATCACTCACCTGTTAAAGGTGCAAAAAATATGGATAAATACAAAAATTACCCCTTTAACTAGCAAATAACGTTATACTTATATACAATATAACCATAAAGGTATGCATATGAAATATTTCAAAAGAGAAGCCTATTTACAGAAAATCCGCGGATTTTACGATGACACTGAAATAATAAAAGTAATTACGGGTGTTCGCCGTTGCGGAAAATCCTCTCTAATGCAGACAATTGCACAAGAACTTCAGGAAAGAGGCGTTTCAGATGAAAACATACTGTACTTTGATTTGGATAAAAGAGGATACCGAGGCATAAAAACACCGGAACAGCTGGAAAAAATCATAGAAAAGACTTCAACAGCAAAGGGGCTGACATATCTTTTTATAGATGAAGTGCAGAATGTTACAGGCTGTGAGGAATTGCTGAAAGGAGTTCGTGATGACGGGGAGGGTTCGATGTTCATT
>JAKSTT010000067.1 GCA_024413635.1 Treponemataceae bacterium
ACGGTAACCGGCTCTCCGGACTGTGCTGCGGCATCACTGAGGGTAACCTCTGCTTTCCGGCCATCCCTGGTCGTAATGGTATACACACCCTTAATGCCCGAAAGTTCCAGAATACCGGATTCAGAAGTCCGCCCGGCACCTTCGGTGTGCCAGCGGTGGTTAATCAGTTCATCAAGACCTTCATAACTGGGCTTACAGCTGCCGTCAGTACGGATAAGACCGCTGGGTGCATTCAGCCACATACCGTCCTGAAAGTCCCAGGTGGTAAAGCCGGTAACCTGCGGATGATGTTCAAAAATATGACTGTACATTTCCATCATCTCGCGTTTCTGCCGTTCTTCGTATTCGGCACCCCAGTCAGTGCGTTCATAGTGCCAGTCGTTCAGGTCCTCAATTTCCGGTGGAATAAGCGGGCCAGAAACCAGGGTATTTTCCGTAAAATGGATGGGAAGTCCCAGAGGTTCAAAACGGCTGAGGACTTCTTCAATTTTTTCAATGCCCCAGTATCCCTGGTGCTGATGTGACTGCAGGCCGATGGTCGTAATGGGCACGCCCATATCAAGACAGCGCTTCAGAACATCCACATAGGCATTGGACATATTGAAGTCATTCAACAGCAGGTTAGCCTTGCCGTTGGTGTTATGAGCTTCATCAAAAACCATTTTGATCAGGTCATATTTTCCGTATTCACGGCAGATGCGGGTAACCGCATTGTCATACCTGTCAAACTTGTCCATGATGACCGTTTCATTGATAACGTCCCAGGCATCGATGATACCGGCAAAGTTACCTACTTCACGGCGGATACGGGCCAGCTGCTTTTCAAGAATGGTCTTGTTGTCATACTGCATGAGCCAGTCTGCGCAGACGGTGTGCCAGCACAGCGGATGGCCCTTCAGGGTAATGTTATGATCTTTCAAGTACCGGGAAACCTGCATGATAAGGTTATGCATGGTCTGGCCTTCTTTTGGCTCAAAAATACCCCAGTACACCTGAACGGTTGCATAATTGAACAGTTTCAACCATTTTTCCATCTTTGCGGCACTGTTTTTCCGTACCTCTTCTGATGGATGGCCAAAATAGTCGACAAATGCGTTGGCAGTGCAGCCAAACAGAAATTCATGTGTACGTAATGAGTATTCTGCATCTGTCAGGCATACGGGCTGCCCCTTTTCATCGGTAAGACGAACTGCCATAGAGGCAGATCTGCACTGCAACGTATTCATCTTCATTATCCTTTAACACCACCAATGGTAAGACCAGTCTGGAAGTACTGCTGGAGGAATGGGTACAACATAATGATCGGAACCATTGTTACAACACTCGCTGCTGCGCGGATTGTCACAGGAGTAACAGATGCTGCAGTAGCATTCTTTGCTGATTCTGCACTTCCGCTCTGCTGCATAACGGAACTGAGCAGTTTCATCAGCTCATACTGTAAGGTTGTATATTGGGTTTTAAGGCGGTTGTAAATCATGGCATCAAACCATGAGTTCCAGTGTCCAACGGCAATGAACAGCAGGATAGTTGCATATACCGGTTTACACAGGGGCGAAATAATCTTGAAGAAGATGGTCATATACCCTGCACCGTCAAGCTGTGCAGATTCTTCAAGACTGTCAGGGATACCTTCCATGAAGGTACGGATTACCAGCATGTTCCAGGCACTTACCATACCGGGTACAACATATACCCAGAAAGTACCTGTCAGTTTCAGGTTGCGGAACAGCAGGAAGGTTGGAATAAGACCACCGTTTACGTACATAGTGATAAGCCAGAACAGCGAAAGCTGTGAGCGGAACAGGAAGTTCTTGCGGCTTACGACAAATGCCAGCAGTGCGTTGACAAACAGGGCGCTGAGGGAACCGATAACAGTACGGAGAACTGAAATTCTGGCACCGGTCAGCAGGTTTTCCATATGGAATACCGTACGGTAGTTTTTAAGGGTGAATACCCGTGGCCACAGGTAGATTCCGCCACGAACGGCATCAATACCTTCGTTGAACGAAATAGCAATAGTATTCAGTACCGGATATACGGTCATGGTAACAAAACAGGTCATGAATACCACGTTAAATATTTCAAGGACAATTTCTTCTGTAGTCCATTTCTGTCTTAATTTATTAGCCATTTTGTCTACACTCCATCAGAACAGGGCTTCTTCGCCAACTTTCTTGGAAAGGTTATTGAAGATAACAATCAGTACAATACTTACTATCGATTTGAAAATACCGGCGGCAGTACCAAGGGAGAAGTCATTCTGACTGATACCCCAGTTCAAAACGTAAATATCGATGGTCTGTGATACACGCTGTACCAGACCATTACCCAGCAGGTACTGAACTTCAAAACCAACGTTCAGAACGTTACCGATGTTCATGATCAGAAGGATTACGATAGTAGGCATCAGCGATGGAATGGTTACATATTTAATCTGCTGAAGACGGCCGGCACCATCAATGCGGGCAGCTTCATACATACAGGGGTCAATGGCGGTAATGGCAGCCAGATATACAATGGCATTGAAACCGGTCTCTTTCCAGCACTGGGCAAAGGTTACAATTCCCCAGAACAGGTTCGGTTTTGCAAAGAACGGGTACGGTGAATCAACCAGACCAAGCTTGAGCAGCAGGTCATTGACGATACCGGTAGAAGAAAGGCTGTCATGCAGGATACCGGTTACGATGATCCATGACAGGAAGTGCGGCATGTATGAAATAGTCTGAATGATTTTCTTAGGAGCACGGAGGCGCAGTTCATTCAGGGCCAGGGCAAAGAAAATTGCCATGAAGGTAGTGGTAACCAGGTTGATGACACCCATACAGAAGGTGTTTCTGATTACACGGAGAAATACTTTATCTGCAAACAGGAACTTGAACTTATCAAGCCCGATGAATTCCGAATGTAATAAACCAAGTCTTGGCTTGTAGTTCTGGAATGCCATGAGCCAGCCGGTAAGCGGCCAGTAGTAGAATACCAGACCATAGGCTACCAGAAGTAATGAAATGATAATTAAGGTGCGCTGTTTTTTTAACTCAACCAAAGTAATTTTTGGTTTCGGGGCTTTTTCAACTTTTGCTTTCATCGTGTGCTCCAGGATAAGGGTGGCTGAACCTGCCGGAGTCAAAACAAAAATGACGGGAACTCCGGCAGGTTCAGTGACCCATATTTCAGGGTCACCGAAGGTTTTTTAACTGTATATGATTATTTCAGACCGTTTGCTTTCAGAACACTGTCCAGGTCAGCCTGCATTTCCTTCAGGAAGTCTTCCGGTTTACAAGCTTTGTATTCTTTCATGTAAGCATTCCAGGTTGCTTCAAAGTCTTTAGCCATTACAACCTGTGGCAGCCATTCGTGTTTAACCTGTCCCATTTTGGTCCAAGCGATACCACCAGGAGTAGCGGTGGTGTAGTTGTTGGAGAATGAGTACATTGGGAACCAAGGACCCAGTTCTTCACCTTTAACTGAACCAACCATGTCAGGATAGTTGTCAGCACCGTAAGCAGCGAAACAAGCTTTCAGAGGAGCAGCCATGTTCTGCTGGAATTCAGATGGCTGTTCACCAGGCTGCATACAGTTGATACCGTCGCGGCTCATACCGTGCCACTGTGGGAAGTATGAGTAGTCACACATGTGTGATGCTTTGTATTCGGTATCTGCACAGCGTACGCGCATTTCTTCAGTTCTGTAGAACAGACCGTTTGCATCTACCAGGTAGTCAACGCCTTCAACACCCCAGAAGCGGAGGTTCAGCAGTTCCTGGTCCATGGCACATTTTACGATGAAGTCAAATGCTTTGTCTGGATCTTTACAGTCTTTGGTAATTGCAATACCAGAAGCCTGGTTAACGGTGTCACCATAGGTGTGCCAGCGCTGTACCATACCTTCTTTGGTGGTCAGTCCCAGTGGAACGTAGTTACATCCCAGTTCGTCCAGGCCCTGTACCTTGAATACGTCGTTTACGGTGTAAGCGAAGTCCCACCACTGGTCAACCATACCAAGTACGCGGCCGGTAGACAGTTTAGCAATGTATTCGTCATAAATCTGGGTAGCAAATTCAGTATCGATTACGCCTTTCTTGAATTCTTCGTTCAGTTTCTTGAAGTACAGGTAGGTATCTTCAGAAGTGTTGTAGTCACCGATTTTGAAGGTTTTGGTGTCTACGAGTACTGAACCGTCATTTGGATAACCAGCCAGGAACTGACCTGCGTTTTCAAGACAGAAGTATCTCCAGTCTTCACAGAGGATGGTGTAACCCATGTTAGGAGTACCGTCAGCCATGGTTGGGTTAGCAGCCAGGTAGCGTTCGATCAGGTCAAAGTACTGATCCATGGTTTTGATTACAGGATATCCTGCCCATTCAAGTACACGTACCTGAATCCAGAATGCTTCATCGTTATGGGTGGTAGATTTATCTTCACCAAAGGTGTTACCGAATGGGTTGATCCAGTAGATGTGTCCGTCTGGCTGTACGAATTTGTTCCATTCAGCCTGGGTAAACCAGGTGTCACGGAATTCAGGATATTTTTCCAGGTATGGATCCAGTGGAATCAGAGCACCTGCTTCAACCAGCAGGGTCATATCATCAGAGTCAATGTAGTCAGGATATTCATCACCGGCAATAAGGGTACCGGTAGCTTCAGCAGCAGTCTGTCCGGTAAGCCAGGTTTCATTTACGCGAACGCCATATTTTTCAGCAATGATATCTTTGATATCATTCTTCTTGTTCTTTTCAGAACCTGGCATGGTAATGAACATGGTGAAGTCAGTAACTTTGCCTGATGATTCTTTTTTACCACCGGCAAAAACAGCACTAGTAAGAGTCAGTAATACTAATGCAGCAGCAACGATTTTTTTCATCGTCTCCTCCTAAATTGGATTAAATAAAATTCACCGCGGGAATCTTATTGGGGTCAGATTTCCGCGGCATGTATTTAGGATAGAGCCGAACGTGCACGAGCACAACGTGACAAATTTAGATAAATATACGGATAAATTTTACATTTCCGGTAAAATTTTATGCCGGTTTAATCCACCCCATATCGATGCCTTTCTGGATGCAGTTTTCAAACCAGGGCACCAGATCCGGCATCCATTGGGAAATAGGCATTCCCCGTTTACGGACGTCAGCGGCAGATACTACACCAAGCTTCCAGGTTTCACCTTCGGTTACGGTATTGTGGAGAAACGGCTGCAGCCGGTCCATACAGTTGGCATAGCGGCTTTCCGGTGTTTCCATGGCTTCAAATTCATCCCACAGGGCACGCAGGTTTGCGCCGGCTTCCGGCGGCAGCATGCCAAACAGCCTGTCCGCGGCGGCCAGCTCCCGTTCTTCCTTGTCTGCATTGGCAGCAGCGTCATAGGCAAAAGTATCGCCGGCATACACTTCTATCAGGTCATGGGCAATACAGATGGCTGCGGCATGCTCAACGTCCACCGGTTCCGGAAAATAATCCTTGAACAGCAGTGCCATAACCCCGATATGCCAGCTGTGTTCTGCATCATTTTCACGGCGGCTGGCATCACACAGCATGGTCCGCCGCATGATATGGGTCATTTTGTCAATTTCTACGGTAAAGGCCAGCAGTTTATCCACATCAGGAATACTGCTGGGCACAATCTTTGTCTTTGGGTCAATTTCGTTCATGGTTCCAGTATAGCACAGCCGGTCTAGCTGTTTACCAGACTGCGGCGGTATTCTGTGGGGGTCATACCCGTTTCATGGCGGAAAATCTTGATGAAATACTTGGTATCCGGAAATCCGCACTGTTCGGCAACTTCATATACCTTCAGGCACTGGTTGGACAGCAGCCGTTTTGCTTCATAAATACGGAGCCGTTTCAGGTAATCATTGAAATGCATGCCCGTCTGCTCCAGGAACTTTTCGCTGAACCAGGTGTAATTGGAAGAAACATGGTTTGCTACCATAGTCATGGTCAGCTCTTCACGGAAATGATCCCGTACATATTTCAGGGCGTCACGGATAAAGGGCACTTCACTGGAATCCTGCTGAACCAGGGCAGAAAGGTATACCACATAGTCGGTAATCTGATGCTGCCATTCCGAAAGGTCTCCGCAGCGCCAAATATTGGAAATCATGATGCCCTTTGCTGTCAGATAGCCGTCGTTATCGGTAATTTCAGGATACCGCATCAGCAGGTTCGTGGTAATTTTGGTATACATGTAACTGAGCATGGCAGCTTTCTGTTCATTGGAAGCATCTTTGGGGAATACAAACCACTGGGCAACGGCCTTGCGCATCTCATCGTGGGAAAGGATATCGATTCTGGCAATGCTTGATTCATAGCGCATATCAAGGGTTGCCGTATCGCTGGAATCCGGTTCGCCAGAAAAGGTGTAGACCATTTGCCGGTCATCTGCAAAATAGCTGGAGAACACGGCAAGGGATGCCTGACGCTGCAGGGTACGCAGGTTTGAAATAGTTACACTGCGTACTGAATATCCGGCAACACAGCGTTCCCCCTCTCCTGCTCCCCGTGCGATCCGCTCTTCTATATCATCCACCACCGGCACAACTGCCGTCAGCAGGTTCTGCCGTTTTTCAATGACATACCGGCTGGTGTCTGCATAGGCTTTTTCCAGCACCACTTCCGGGTTACTTCCCATTATCTGCAGACACTGATAGCCTGCTGCAATAAAGCCCAGCGGCAGGGCTTCCGGATCAGTTACCATGCCTTCCTGCACCAGGGTCTGCAACTGGCTTTCTGCCCGGGCTTTATCGGTTGCCGTGTATTTTTCTATGGCGCTCTTTACCGCTTCTACCAGTTCCTTCCGGTCTACGGGCTTCAGGATATAGGACATGGCGCCGTAACTGATGGCAGCCTTGGCATAACTGAATTCATCAAAACCACTGAGGACGATGATTGATGGCGAAGTTTCAAGGGTATTCAGATTCTTCATCAGTTCTACCCCGTCCATTTTAGGCATGCGGATATCGGTAATGACCAGCTGGGTCGGGTGATTCCGGCACCATTCCAGTGCCTCCTCCCCATTGCGGGCCTCGTACAATTCCAGCTCTGCGGAAATATCGTCACTGAGGATTTTTCTGATACCGGCACGAATCAGTTTTTCATCATCAACAATCAGAACCGTTACAGCCATGTCTTACACTCCCTTTACAGCAGGAACCGGAATACGTATTTCAGTACCCCACCCGCTCTGTGATTCAATCTGAATGGAATATTCTTCCCCATAGAACATGTACAGGCGCTGCTGAATGTTTTTAAGACCGATACTTCCCTTTGTATCACGTTCGTAGGTTTTATCTGCCAGGTATGACCGGATGCCGGCCAGTTTTTCTGCGCTGATGCCGTCACCGTAGTCCCGGACGCACAGCCACAGGGTCTCGCCTTCCAGACGGGCAGAAACCGTAATTTCTGCATCCTGGGCCTGGGGTTCAATGGCGTAGGTAAAGGCGTTTTCAATAACCGGCTGCAGCACCATCTTTGGAATTTCGATGCATTCACATTCCGGTGGAATTTCCAGATTCAGGGTAATCAGATAGTCGTTGCGCAGGTTGAGGATATATACATAGGAACAGATGTAGTCAATTTCCTGCTGTACGGTAACCCGGTGGATACGCCAGCGGAGGCAGTACCGCATCATTTTACCCAGTACGGTAAGGCTTTCTGAAATGTCATCCTGATCTTTCAGGACTGCCTGCATCTTGATGGTTTCAAGCACGTTATACAGGAAGTGGGCATTGATCTGGTTCTGCATGGCCTTGATTTCTGTATCTGCCAGAAGCGACTGTTCTTCCTTAATGGTCTGTATCTGGGAGCGCAGCTGTTCCGTCATGGTATTGAATGCCCGCTGGGTTTCAGCAACTTCATCGGTACCGTCAACAGTAAGGGTTACATCCATATTACCCTGGGAAACCTGCCGCAGACCGTCCATAACATTGTAGACACGGTCAAGCATACGGCTGGTTACATACCGGATAATCATGGCAAAAATAATGATGATGAGGGTCAGGGCCAGAAAGACGCCGACACGGAACAGGAGTACGCGGGTATCAAGCTGTTCGGTAGAATTGAGCTGTACCACCAGCAGATCCATTTTGGGAACCTTTTCCCAGGTAAGGATTTTTGATTCCCGGCCCACATGAATAATCTGGGCCCCCTGGTTCTGAGATGACTGACGGACCACACTGCTGATGCGGTCAAGATAGTCCTGGCTTAATTCCGGATACACACTGGGGGTGCCTCCATCCGTTACAGACCCCATAATGGTTCCCTCGCGGGTAATCCTGAATACGTAATCTGCTGTGCGGGTCTGGATATGCAGCGGAGCATTGTCCGGTTCCCGAAGGGTATACAGCTGGGGAAACAGGTCACTCATGCGCAGGGATACCTGCAGATAACCAACCTGCGGCTTCCGGTGGACCATGGGCTTGGTATAGCACATGGACTCATCGTGATACCACAACTGGTTTCCCAGGTAGTCTGCCACGTAGTTATAGGAAAACCGCGGCAGGGATGCCAGATTTTCGCGGGATGACTGCAGGATAAACGGCCAGCGTTCCGGTACCCCGGGATTATCGCAGAATATACGGATGGTATACACTTCCGGCAGTACGGTATCAAGGCGGGAAAGATACGTTACTTCATCAACAACGGTCTGGATGAGGGCAATATCACTGAGGGTGTCAGGCCGCAGCAATGCCATGGTAAAGTTTTCATCACTGGTAATGGCGGTTTCTACCTCTGTAATAGTGACGTAACTCTGGAAGATATGGTCTGCGTAGTCATGGACCTGGCTGGCGCTGGTTTCATACAGACTTTCAAAGGAAGAGTTACGGTATATGCCGGTACCGAACAGCACTGCCGCAAAAAGAGGAATAACGAGGATACAGGTATATACAAGTACTAACCGCCTGGTAAAGCCCATATCCTCATTTTACCGTAATTACTGCGGTTTATTAGGTGCAGAAATTACGTTTTGGTGTAAAATTTTCGGTTTATGCACCCATATAGTTGATGAGAGTGGTAACCGGGGTAGGATTGAGAACTTTTTCGTAGTTCAGTTCAGGAAGTCCGATAACACCGAATACTTCTACAGCTTCTGCTCCGCCCTGTTCCAGCAGTTTTTTGGTAGCTTCCAGGGTTCCACCGGTAGCAATCAGGTCATCTACAACCAGAATTTTCTGGCCTTTCTGCACATCTGCCTTGTGAACTTCAATTTCTGCGCTACCATATTCCAGGTCATACTTACAGCTGTAGGTATCTCCCGGCAGCTTACCCTTTTTGCGGATAAGGATTAGCGGGATACCCAGTTTCTGTGCCAGGGGAGCAGCAAAGATAAAGCCACGGCTTTCTACGGCTGCAATTGCATCGATGCCACTGCCGGTGTAGTACTCTTCCATGGTCTTCAGAACCAGATCAAAGGCCTGGGGGTTAACCAGAACGCCGGTAATATCATAAAAAAGAATTCCCTCTTTCGGGAAATTCGGAACGCGGCGGATAGCTGCGTCAATAATCTGTTTGTCAGAATCTTTTAAAGGTGCTCTATTCATAAGATTCAGTGTACTTCAAATAGTCTGGTGGTACAAGTGATTGCCAGACTGATGACAGCAGATTATTTCTTAATATAAATTGAAAATAGCCGGTATACATTATTACCCTAAAGTGGTAATTTTTACGACCGATAGATAAAAATGGATAACTAAAAAAATGTGGGAACATGAAAACTAAAAAGTATCTGCTGTGTGCCTTGGCATCAGCTGTCGCCCTTGCTGCAATTAACGCCCAAGATTCCTCATCCCCTGCAAGTGAAACAATTCTTGCTCCCAAGGCAGTGATAAAACTGTCCAACCCCATCCACAACATTATCTGGAGCAATGACCGCTCACTGTACGCCTTTTCTGAAGGGGCAAACCTGATCATTGCTGACGGATCAACCAACGCCATATCTGAAATCATCCATGCCAGCGGTACCATCCGCCAGGTACAGGCGGCACGCCACCAGAACGCCGGAGAAGAACAGCTCCTGATATTAAGCGGTAACAATGGCGTTATGAAGCACGCCCTCAGAAAAGGCGCAAAAAGTGTGTTCCAGAACCATTCCAATGCTTCTGTCACCAGTATTGCATTCAGCGACAACGGCAGTTACTTTGCCATGGGACTCAACAGCGGCAACATCCAGGTTGGCTGGCAGCTGCAATACAGCGGTGAACTGGCAACCAAAAACGTTACCGGCCACAAAACCGGACCGTATACCATCAGTTTCAGCCCGGACAACCGCTATATTGCCAGTGGTGCCGATGACGGCATGATGCGTGTAACCCGCCTTGAGGACGTAAAACTGGTGGCCCGCGAACCCTTTGCCAATTATGTAAAGGCACCCGTTCTGTTCAGTGCAGACGGCAAAAGCGTATTCATGGCAACTGACCTGCAGAAAATCCGCCGCGTGGCCGTTACCGGTGCCACCTGGATGACAGATAACAAGGAATACATAACAGAAGAAAACGTCATCAGTTTTGCAGAGATTATTGATGGCGGTGTTTCAAAACTGATTGTTCTTACGGAAGACCAGCGGTTTATCTGGTTCAATACGGAAACGGAAGAAGCAGAAGGCTTTATTCCACGGCTGAACAAAAGCACTGTTGCAGATTTTTCATTCTCACAGGATTACTCAGAACTGCTGCTGGGATATGAAGACGGTTCCATCCTCCGCATCAATCCGCGGGAGTATTACCGGGCAACGGGAACTGAAGTTGAAGTACGGTATGAAGACTACTATTCCAACGGCGGCTTTGGTGGTACCGGCGGGGGTATGCCCGGTGGTTCCCTGAACGGCCTTATTCCCCTGGGCTATCCGCTGCCACCGGACAGCTTCCTTGACTGTCTTGATATTTCATTCAGCCTTCTGAAATACGGAATTCTTGATTCTCCTCAGGAAATGCCCTATTCCCTGGGTGGCAGTCTGAAAACCTGTCTGGTACATGACCTGAAGAACCTGCCCCTGTACATGGGATTGATGGTATCAACGGCAGTGGGAGTTCCCTCACAGGACTATCCTTTTGTATACCGTGATACTGCAGGTAATATCCTTTCTACCCCTTATCTGTTGACCATCTGCGGAGGTCCGGTTATCGGTTACCAGGTTGAAGTAGCACAGGGTGTTGTAGTGTATACCCAGCTGTTTGGCGGAGCTTCCGGCAACATTCTGTGGGCTCCGGGTATTGCCAACAGCGGTATTCACTTTGCCGGTGACGCAGCCATCCAGCTGGGAGTCCAGTGGAACGGATTTAAAGTATACGGAGAAGCCCAGCATGACATGACCACCGGTTTTTCTGCCGGCGCCGGTCTTTCAGTGCGTATTGCACTCCATGAAGGAGGTTCCCGGTGAAACGCAACCTCCGCCTTCTGGTGATTCTTACAGTACTCATGTTCACATCGTGCAACAACGGTATGACTGACCTGTTCAACAGTTATAACGGTAACTTCATCAGCAG
>JAKSTT010000068.1 GCA_024413635.1 Treponemataceae bacterium
TCCATTCGTTCCGCCTAGTTCATAATATGTGTCCAGAATTATGGGTACATATCAGTTTGGAGCACGGGGGTTTTTCTTTTGTTGGCAGGAAGTGTATTATCTTTCGCGGAAGATGATGCGTCCCCGGTTCAAATCATAGGGAGACAGAGCAACTTTTACGCTGTCACCGGGCACAATTCTGATGTAATGTTTGCGCATTTTTCCTGACAGGTGTGCCAGAATAACGTGTCCGTTCTGAAGTTCTACACGGAACATCGTGTTTGGCAGAGCTTCTTTAACAATACCTTCTACTTCAATAGCTTCTTCTTTAGCCACATTTCCTCCAAACTGTTGGAAAACCCGATAAAAAAAATTTGCTTTTTTATGGGTTCACTAATATAATTCTATGAAATTATGCGCATTTGTCAACACGACAAATCATGCGTATGCCACCGGCTAACCGGGTTTCATTGGCCGGATTTACAAAAGAGTGGGAGTTTATAAATGGAACTTGATGAATTTACTCAGAAAATGAAAGATGAGCTGATTGCACAGAAACAGGAAATCCTGAATCAGCTTATTGCAAACAGTGATGACTTTAAGGCACTTGCAGAAGACAAGGATGCAAAAGATGAAGTTGATGTTGCCTCAGATGCCGTAGACCGCAAAATGCTGGAAGCTTTAGGTGCAAAAGACCTGAACCGCATGAAGATGATCGACAACGCACTGGCACGCATTGACCAGGGAAAATACGGACTCTGCCTTAAATGCGGCAAGCGTATTCCACAGGAACGTCTGGAAGCCATTCCTTACGCATTCCTCTGCATTTCCTGTCAGTCAGCTTCAGAAAAGCGCCGCTGATACATTCCATCAGTAAAAAATAAGGGGCACTGATTTTTCCAATCAGTGCCCCTTTGTATTTTAGAATCCAAAGCCGCCCATGTTACCCATCTGGGACATGAGTTTTGCCTGCATTCCTTTATTGCGGCTCATCTTCTTCATGGCAAGCCGTGTTTTTTCAAACTGTTTGATCAGGCGGTTAACATCAGCTACTGACGTTCCCGAACCTTTTGCAATACGCTTGCGGCGGCTTGGGCCGATAATCAGGTGGTTTTCCCGTTCCTTTTTTGTCATTGAAAGGATAATGGCTTCCTGCACCTTCATGCCGCTGGTATCAATGTCAGTATCCTGAATCTGGCCGGCAAGACCAGGCATCATTTCCAGCAGACTCTGCATGGAACCCATTTTCTTAACGCGCTGCAGCTGGTCCAGCATATCCTGCAGGGTAAATTCATTACTCTGCATTTTCTTAGCCAGCTTTTCAGCTTCTTCAATATCAATGGTTTCCTGGGCTTTTTCTACCAGTGATACAACATCACCCATGCCGAGAATACGGCTGGCAATACGTTCAGGATGGAAGGGCTCAAAGTCCTCAATTTTTTCACCGGTACCGATAAAGAGAATCGGTTTGCCGGTAATGCTTTTAAGGGAGATAGCCGCACCACCGCGGGCATCGGAGTCAAACTTCGTCAGGATTACGCCGGTAAGCTGCAGGGCTTCATCAAAAGCCTTGGCAATTTCTACAGCGTTCTGACCGGTCATGGAGTCTGCAACCAGGATTACTTCATCCGGTTTCAGCACATCCTTGATGTCGGCAATTTCTTTCATCATGCCGTCATCAATCTGCATACGGCCGGCAGTATCCACGATTACTACATCAAGACCGTTTTTCTTTGCATATTCCTTACCGGCTTTCGCAATGCGCACCGCATCTTTTGCAGTACCCGGCAGGGCGATATCTTCCTTGTAAACCGGAACATCTGCTTTTGCAGCGTTTACACACAACTGATCAATAGCGGCAGGACGAACCAGGTCACAGGCAACCAGCAGCGGCTTGCGGCCTTCTTTCTTTAAGCGGGCAGCCAGTTTTACGGCACTGGTGGTTTTACCGGAACCCTGCAGACCAAGGAACAGAACAACAGACTGGGTATCCGGACCTTTCAGTTTCAGGTCAGTCTTGGTATCTCCCAGAAGGGCAACCAGTTTGTCGTATACAATCTTGATGAACTGCTGGCCGGGATCTACAGAGCGCAGAACCTTTTCGCCTTTTGCTTCTTCAATGGTGCTGTTTACAAAGCGGCGTACAACACGCAGGTTAACGTCGGCCTCAAGCAGGGCCATTTTAATCTTGTCTACGGCCTCTTCGATGTTTTTTTCGGTAATGGTAGATTTACCGGTAATGTTTCTGAAAACATCAGAAAAGGTATTGGTCAGTTTTTCCAGCATTATTTCAGTACCTCTTTAAGGAAATCAAGTGGCTCAATTTCCTTATTCAGGATTTTGTACAGTCCGTTACACAGCGGCAGTTTCAGGTTCTTCTGTTCTGCAATCTGGTGTACGTACTTACAGGCAACAGCACCTTCCGGCAGGTAGCCGATTTCGCTGATGCGTGCAATAAGGTCATCCAGGTCCTTAAAGGGAGCCAAAATGTTGTTATTGATGATGTCGTGTCCAAAGCGGCGGTTACGGCCGAATTTAGAGCGGCAGGTTACGTCCAGGTCGCCTACACCGGAAATACTGGTGAAGGTTTCTGCGTGGGTAGCACCCATGGCAAAGCCCAGAGTCTGGATTTCGTTAAGGCCGGCAGCCAGAACCAGGGATTCAGTGTTGTCACCGAACATATCTGATGTTTCAGCAATGGCATCGATACAACCAAAGATACAGGCAATAACGTTTTTGGCGGCGGCACAGATCTGTACACCGACAACGTCAAAGCTTGAGAATGCTACCAGACCGCCTTCACGGAGCAGTTCGCGCATTTTGATACTGTTTTTCGGGTTTTCACTGGCGGCAATAAGACCGGTGATTTTTCCCATGGCAACTTCTTCTGCATGGCTTGGGCCGGCAATATATACACAGCAGCCTTTGTACCATTCAGGCAGGGCACTTTCCAGTTCTTCAAGAACCAGACGGGGACCGTTTTCAGAAGGGATGAAACCTTTGGTCAGTACACCGATACAGGTATCTCCGTTCTTGATTGATTCAACATCTTTCAGCTGGGCTGCAGTTTTTGCCAGATACAGTGACGGACTGGCAAAAATCAGGAATTCCTTGTCAGAAGCAACTTCCTGCAGATTGGTAGAGCATTTTACGTTTTCTGACAGCGGATAGCCGGGAAGAAAACGTTTGTTTTCATGTTCATTATTAATGCTGTCACATACATCCTGTTCAAGAGCCCAGATAGTAACTTTGTTACCGGGTTTTGCAAGCGCATGAGCCATGGCAGTACCCCAGGCACCACCACCAATTACACCGATAGTCTTGTTCATCATTTACCTCTTAATACCACATGGCAGCCTGATCATCCCAGCTGATAATCTCTTCCGGCTTAAAAAACAGGCCGATTTCACGTTCAGCACTTTTTGGGGAGTCAGATGCGTGGATAATGTTCAGATTAGTATGCAGGGCAAAATCCCCGCGGATAGTTCCAGGCTGAGCTTCAGTTACTTTGGTAGCACCAACAAGGCGGCGTACGGTAGCAACACAGTCTTCAGCTTCCCATACCATGGCTACTACAGGACCACTGGTAATGTAGCTCTGCAGATCAGCAAAGAAACTTTTATCTTTATGTTCAGCGTAATGCTGTTCTGCCAGAGCAGGAGTGATATGCATCAGTTTCATACCAACCAGTTTCAGCCCCTTTTTTTCCAGGCGAGAAACAACTTCTCCAACAATGCGGCGGTTCAAAACGCCGGGTTTCAGCATAACAAAACTCTGTTCCATAATTACGGTATCCTCTTATTTTCTCTTTCTCGTGTCTTGCGTTCAGTATAATCGTTCAACGCGTCCATGTCACGTAGCAGTACCGGTATTCAGCCTGATGCTCCGCTACCACGGTCCGCTTCCATTCAGAATCATCAAATGCAGGAAAACAGGTATCGCCATCAATGTCAGCATCAATTTCCGTCAGGTACAGGGTATCAGAAAGGCCGATGAAGGCGCGGTATACTGATTCTCCACCTGCAATGAAGATTTCTTCATCAGGGCTGCCGGCGATGGATGCTGCGATGGACAGTGCCTGTTCGGGAGATGCAGCATACCACAGGCCGGAAGCCGGATCTGATGGCATGGAAGTCTGTGAAATGACGATGGTTTTGCGGTTTGGCAGGGGGCCGCCAAGTTTTGCGGCGATTTCATCGTAGGTTTTCCGTCCCATGATTACCACATGTCCGACAGTCAGTTCCTTGAACCGCTGCTGTTCACCGGTTATGAACCAGGGGATGCGTCCATTTTTTCCGATGACATTGCCTTTTGCGCAGGCTGCAATACAGGAAATTCTCATAGTACTCCCATTTCCGGCAACGGACCGGCAGTTTCAGGGTAAAAAAAAACGCCCTCATACACGGATCGCATCAATCATCCGGTTGGGGCGTTTTGAGTCTGCTTCAAACGCAGTTGTAAGGTCAAACCTTTTTGGTTACATAACCACTGCGAAGACAGCGGGTACACATTTTAACGGTGCAGGTAGTACCGCCAATTTCGGTTTTAACTTCAACAATGTTTGGCTTCCAGGTGCGGCGAACATGGTTCTTTGATTTTGAAACTTTATTTCCGCTCAGAGAGCCTTTACCACAGATTTCACATCTTCTAGACATATCGAAAACCTTCCTACAAGTAATGTACTGAATTGCTAGTGCGTTATACTAGCAAATGGACATTCTTTCGTCAAGTCCACCATATCTTATATGGAAACTCTTTGCAAATAAAGGAAAACATTGCGTTTACCTTGAAGTTTTTATCGTCCTATGGTAAAAATATCTCGTCAAAACGAACAGTGAATTGAACACACTGTTACGAGGGGTTACTTTTACATGCCATATTCCGAGCCAACGAATCTTTCGATTATTGCTTGTCCGGGTGGCGAAGTTTTTGCAAATGAGGTAATTGCACATCTTCGTCACATGTATAAACACCGCTTCAACCTGAAACGTGATGTTATTTCCCAGCGCTATGATGTAGACAAGGAAAAACTGGTAAAGGATGTAAATTACTACAATGATTTGCAGACTTCCGACCTTTGTGTGCGGGGAAACGTTACTCATTACCGTCCACCTGAATTCAAATGCAACTGCGAATTCACCTACTTCATGAACGGCGAGTTCAAAACCGAAATCAAAGACTGCATCCGTGGTAAAGATGTCTATATCTTCCAGGACGTAGAAAACCATCAGGAAATTACCGTAAACGGCGGAAAAAACAAGCTGAAGTTTTCAGTAAACGACCATATCATGTCGCTGCTGGTTACTATTGACGCTGCACGCCAGTCAGGTGCTGAACGCATTACCCTGGTACTGCCGGTATATCCTTACAGCCGCCAGCATAAAAAGAAGGGAAGAGAAGGTCTTACCGCTTCACTTCTGGGACACATCTATGAAAACCTGGGTGTTTCCCGCATCATTACCCTTGATATCCATTCACGCGAAATTGCCAATGCTTTTGCCGGTGCCCAGATTGAAAACCTGCATGCCAGCTACCAGATTATCCGTGAACTTGCAAAACTGGTTGACCTGTCCAGCGAATCAGATGACTTTGTAGTTGTTTCTCCTGATACCGGTGCCGTTGACCGCAACAAGTTCTATGCAACCGGTCTGAAAAAACCACTGGCCCTGATCTACAAAGAACGTGACTATTCCATCGTTACCCAGAATGCCCACGAAACCAACATTAAGTCAGTTAAACTGCTGGGCGATGTTCACGGCAAAGTTGCATTCCTTGCCGACGATATGCTGGGAACCGGTGGAACCCTGCTGAAAGCTATGGAATTCCTGAAAGAACAGGGAGCAACCAAAGTTATTGCAGCTATCTCACTGCCATTCTTTACCGGAAATGCCATTGAACAGTTCAATGAAGCCTATAAGAAAGGCCTGTTCTACCGCATTATCGGTACCAATGCCGTTTACCACGAAGAACTGCTGAACTGCGAATGGTATATCAATACCAACGTCAGCGGTCTGTTTGCCAATGTTGTTGCACGCCTGCACCACAACCAGTCACTGAGTGACCTGCTGGATAACCGCAATATCATTGAAAAACTGGTAAAACCTGCAGAAAAGAAAGCAGAACCTAAAAAAGACTGATCCCATGGCTGACACTGCAGTATTCTGTGCTGATATCGGTACTTCTTCACTGAAAGCTGCGTTTGTGTCAGAGGACGGAACCGTTATAGAGGCAGTTTCTGAGCGTATTGACTACCGGTTGGGCTCCAACCGGTGGATTCAGGCCCTTTCAGAAGCTGCCGTTTCTTTATTTAAAGCCTTAGACCGTAAGGACATTCCCTACCCCCACATCTGCGCCATCAGTATTTCCGGCAATGGACCCAGCCTTGCCAACGAAGAAGGTTCCTATCTGTGGAACGAACCCTACGTTGACGGCGAGCCTGCCACCAAGGTACTGCAGCTGGATCCGGGTTTCTCACTGTTTCTGCCCCGTATCCTCCACGTAAAGCACTGCATGAAGGACATGTGGGACTGTCCCACCGGAATCCTCAGTGTGCCGGAGTTTCTGGTGTACCAGCTGACGGGTGAAAAACAGACCCTGCTGCCGGACAGCCGGTACACCCACGCCTATTGGGATGAAGAACGGAACCTGCTGTTCGGTATTCCCGACGGAAAGCTGCCAGACTTTGCATCCTTCGGGCAGAGTGCCGGAACACTGCTGCCCCACATGGCAGCGGTACTCCACATTGAGCAGCATTACATGCCGCAGGTATTCTGCGGTGGCCCGGACTTTACCATTGCCCTTATCGGAACAAACACCCTGCTGCCGGGAAAAATCTGCGACCGTTCCGGATCCAGCGAAGGCATCAACCTATGTACTGCAGAACCGCTGGAAGCAGACGGTATCAGAACCCTGCCATCGCCTGTTGCAGGCCTGTGGAACGCCAGCGTCCTGATTCCTGACAGCGGTTCCCGCTTTACCGACTGGAAATACAACAACCTGTATGCCGACATGCCCTACCATACCTGCGTTTCATGGCTCATGAACCACCAGGAAAGCGACGGATATGACCTGCTGCTGGATATTGCCTTTAGCGTACAGCACAAACTGATACACCTGCTGACGGTTGCCAATAAAGCAGGCATTTCACCCTACCGCAGCATGACCTGTACCGGCGGCCAGGCAAAAAATCCGGAATGGCTGCAGTTAAAAGCTGACATTCTGGGCCTTCCCCTGAAAGTATCCAGCTGTGCAGATGCAGAACTGACCGGAAACGCCATCTGCGCCCTGTATGGTCTGGGAAACTATGACAGCATCACCAGTGCCGCCAATGACCTGGTACGCACTGACACCGTATATTACCCGGATAAATCCCGGCGGGAACGGTACCAGGAACAGTATGCAGACTATATCCGGCGCAAGGACGCAGAATGAACTACACCCTGTACAATATTCCGGCCCGTACCAAGGGGCTGATTTTTGATATAGACGGAACCCTGTATAAAAACGACGCCTACTGCGTTGAACAGGGAGACTGCCAGATCCGGGCCTGGGCAGACCTGCTGCACATCAGCCATGAAGAAGGCCGGCGGCGTGTTGAAGAAGCCCAGCAGCAGTACGCAGCAAACCATGACGGTCACCGGACTTCGCTGGCTACCATCATGCAGGGATTCGGCATATCCATTGAACAGTGCATGGAATGGCGCCGTACCCTGATAGACCCCACCGGCTGGCTGACTGCCGATCCGGAACTGCATACCGCCCTTGCTGCCTTAAAAGAACGGTTTACCATCATCGCCCTGACCAACAACTCATTCCATACCGGGCATAAACACCTGGCGACCCTGGGAATTTCTGACTGCTTTGATACCGTACTGGGCCTTGAACAGACCAAACGGGGTAAGCCTGATCCTACCGGATTCCAGATGGCTGCCGATACCCTGCATCTTGCTCCATCAGAAATCATATCCATCGGCGACCGCTACGACGTAGATATTGTTCCTGCCCTCAGTCTTGGAATGGGCGGTATTCTGGTAGACGGACCTGAAATAATCCCGATAATTCCTCAACTTATTGTCTGACAAACGCCCTGCCCTGCGCTACAGTATCTCCACAGGAGAATTGTGAGATATGCGCGTTACACCACTTACCGGCAGTTTACAGCTTACCAACAATGGAGAACTGAGTCTTTTCTTTGTTGGCGTTGGCAGCGCATTTTCCCGCGAACACTACCAGACAAATCTTCTGGTAATTAAAGGTAATGACCATCTTCTTATTGACTGCGGAACCATCTGTTCCCACGCCCTGTGGCAGTACGGCAGTGTCATTACCCAGATTCAGAATGTACTGATAACCCATTCCCACGCAGATCATATCGGTGGCCTTGAAGAAATGGCATTCATGGGCAGATATGTTTCCGGGAAGAAACCGGTTATGTACATTGATGACAATTACAAAACAATACTTTGGGATTTTTCATTGAGTGGCGGACAGACTTACGGAGAGAGTCTTACCGGCGGTCCACTGGAATTTGAGGATTACTTTACCCAGGTAAAACCCCAGATTCTTGCCATGGAACCACGGCCCTTATATGAAACATGGTGTGAGAACATCAATATAAAGCTGTTCCGCACCAAGCATATGGAAAATGAGTTTGAGGACTGGGATAATACCTTTTACAGCATAGGCGTCTTAATTGATGAACGGATTCTGGTAACCGGTGATACCCGTTTTGATCCTGAACTGATTTCCTGGCTGACAGAAAAATACCCCACCATCGAATGCATTGTGCATGACTGCCAGTTATCCGATGGTGGGGTTCACGCCAGTTACAACGAACTGAAGAACCTGCCTGCTGATATCCGGTCAAAAACGCTGCTGTGCCACTATGGGGACAACTGGCGCGATTACAAACCGGAAGCCGATGGATTCATCGGATTTGCCAGACAGGGTGTATATTACACATTCTGATCCAAACACGAGTCGAACGTGCGACCTGCTCCTTAGGAGGGAGCTGCTCTATCCATCTGAGCTATTGGACCATTAGGGCAAAAAAATACCCAAAGAGAGTATATCAGAAAAACGCTCTTTGGGCAGTACCATCAGTCTTTTTTCATTACCTGAAGCAAAGCTCCAAGTACCAGAAGGTGACTTGCAAGATCCTTCAGATACGCAAGGATATCCGAAGCTTTCTGCCAGTTAACGCTGGCAAAACCGGTTGATTTACCAAGAATATCTACCAGAACGATAACAACGCACCACATTACCAGGATGATAACCAGGAACAGGTTTTCCAGTTTACCGGTATTGATGATCAGATTGACGCAAAGGAATACACCGCCAAGCAGTTCACAGATACCAAGCACGATGATGATAGGAGCTGCAAGAGGGCTTTTTACACCCAGCAGACTGTATACAGCGCTTGCAATTTCGTTTCCGCTTACAGAAGCTCTTGCTGAATTTACCAGATTACTTAAGGTGCTGCTGGAACCACTTGAGTTCAGCTGCAGGGTCATAATACCCATGATAACAAGCAGAATTGCCATCGCTACCTGAGTAACAACAAGACCGATAGATTTTTTAGTAGATGCCATACTACTCTCCGAAGTATATAAAGATTATCTTCAGTATACCACGGAACAGCCGGGAATTAAAGAAAGCTTCAGAACTTCCGTTTTTTAATGCTCATTATGATAAATCCGATGCTGTAGAGCACCAGCGGCAGCAGCTCAAAGGCCAGAGGGATAATGGAAATACCGGATACCACTACTTCATTGCCGCGGAGAACGCCAAACAGAATGAGCATGTCATAGACAATACCGCCATAGGTAACGATAACGCCGGCAATAATGCACATCCAGGCAGCGTCCCGGAGCCGTGGCCAGAGAATAATGGCGCAGAAGGCAGCGACACCGCCCACCAGAAGACGGATGACTGCCGTAAGGATAACTGTTGAGGTCACTGGAGTCCTCCTGCCGTTGCGGCAAGTTTCTTCAGGTCACCGGGATTAGCGCGGAAGGGAACGATGGCCGGTACTGCCGGTTCCGGCGGCAATACGATACCGGCATCAAGGGCAGCAAGGACCAGGGCGTCATAGTGTTCTGCAGCTGCGGTGTAGAACAGCCAAGGGCCTTTGCGGGTAAACCAGGGCTGCAGGGCGCGGGTATTCCGGGCAAAGTCATCATCAGTGTATGAGCCGAGGAAGGACCGCAGTTCTGCAAATGCACGGGCCATGGCAACCAGCAGTGGAGCGGCAATGACATCAGAAGCAGGAATTGCTGCACCTGCAGCAGACCTGAAGGCATACATATGCGGAAGCCCTGCCCAGCTGAAGGGCGGAATAAGCTGGATTACCTCAGGAAACTGTTCGGTATCGGCTGCTGCCGGCCACTGCATGACGGGAACCGGATAGCCGGCAATATTCTTTTCTGCGGTTACGGTAAAATCAAGGAACGGACGCCAGAGAACGGCACCGTTATCGGTTCCGGAAAGCATCTGAGCTCCGGCAACAGTGGCATCATGCCACCAGCGGATTTCAGTATAGCAGTCTGGCAGCAGATGACGCACTGCCGTTACCAGCCGGCTTTCAAAACCGCTTGGGTAGCAGCCGTTGGCACCGCGCTCAAAGGTATCCTTAAACTGGGTGCGTGCCTTACCGCTGCTGTAGCCCATGATGGCACGGCCACCGTCCAGAAAGCAGTCTGTCAGGCGGACACCTTTTTCTGTATATAAGTAAATACCGCGGGCTCTGCGTACAGCGCCATAACGGGAATTGATTTCTTTTGCCAGCTGTTCAGTAGTCATATCTCCAGTATAGCAAAAAAAAAGACCGCCTGAAAGTACAGGCGGCCTTATTGTCAGCTTATGCTATCTCAAGCAAAGGGGTTTTCGTCTTTGTAGAGCTGTCCGGCTGGCTGGTTGTAAGCAACATCTGGAACCTGCAGGAACTTGAATACGGTCCACAGAGCTTTTCCGTAGTGACCGAATGCAACGGCACCGTGGTGTGGGTACTGTTTTCCAACCAGGACGTGGCGGTAGAAGCGGCCCATTTCAGGAATGGCAAATACACCGATACCACCGAATGAACGGGTAGCAACGTCCAGAACTTCACCCTGGGCAACGTATGCCTGGAGGCGGGTGTCTGGAGTGGTCTGCAGACGGAAGAAGGTAATGTCGCCGGCAGCGATATCGCCTTCCAGAGTACCACGGGTAAAGTCTGGTTCTGAATCTTTTGGTTCAAGCAGACGGTGCTGGATCAGCTGATATTTAACACCAGGGTTGCACGCTTTGTTCAGGCAGCAGAATGGTGTGTTACCACAGTGGAATGCCATGAAGGTATCGTTAAGTTTGTAGTCGTAATCGCATTTACCTTTGATGCTTTCTTCGTACATGTCAGCTGGTACTGAGTTGTTGATGTCCAGCAGGGTAAC
>JAKSTT010000069.1 GCA_024413635.1 Treponemataceae bacterium
CAGCAGCAGCCATGGTTGCAGCCGAAAACTTTGGCGATGCAGCAGATACTGAGCCCTCAAAAGGATATTTCAGTCCCCACTGTTTCCGGCAGGCATCCAGTGTTTCAATCAGATGCAGCGCGTCAGCCCAGGTATGACGGGGGGATTCCCCCAGACCGGCAGTAATGCAGCGTACAGCTTCTTCAAATTCGTATTCATAGCCGGTTATGCCGAAGGGCAGCGCAATACGTTCTGCCATGGCGCCATCAGGGCCAATAAGATTTACTTCCTGTCCCTGCCAGAACAACGGCAGATGGATAATGCCTTTATCACCCACAAAACGGGCGCTTTTCAGGTAATTGCCGCAGCCGGTATCAATGGCCGCAGTCAGTGTGGCAACAACGCCGTTTTCAAAGGTAATGGAAATGGAATCAAAACCGTCTACCCCACCAGGCGTCATGCGGCAGGTACTGACCATGGTTGCAGGCGTAACGCCGGAAAATGCCATGCTGCGGGCAGCGGCAACGCCATCAAGGGCTGCCATGACAGAGTAGATACCCACATCAAGCAGTGCCCCTCCTGCCAGTGCCGGCGAAAAAAGCCGCTCTGTAGGCCGCGGAGAACCGTCAAAACAGAAATCTGCAGACACTGCCTTCAGCGTTCCGATTTTTCCACTGGCTATCAGCTCCATGGCACGCAGCCACGCCGGCTGAAAACGGGTCCACATGGCTTCCATAAAAAACTTACCGGTCTTTTTTGCCACTGCCAGAACCTGCTGCAGCTGATCAGCATTTACGCCGGCAGGCTTTTCGCATACCACGTGTTTTCCGGCATTCAGCGCACGGATACTCAATTCAGCATGATTTACATGAGGGGTTGCCACATATACGGCATCAATATCAGCATCAGCAAAGAAGTCATCATAGGATCCATAGGCCCGCTCACATCCCCACCGGCCGGCAAATTCCTGTGCCTTTTCCTGTGTCCGGCTTGCTACAGCGTATAACTCACAGCCGGCAGTCCCTTTAATGGCCGGCATAACCTTTTCAGTAATATGTCCTGTTCCGATGACACCCCACCGGATTACTTTTTCACTCATTCAATCCCCCCATTCTGGTCTGTCTTACCATCATATTCCATGAACAAAAAAAACAGTAGACGATGCGCCATAATTTGAGTAAATTCTTGTTACTTACCAATTAAATAATCGTTGCCAGCGAACCATTCCGGCAACGTACATAAATAGGAGACAAACATGGCTAAACAGCTCGTTTTTAATGAAGACGCACGCAAAAAACTGTTAAGCGGCGTTGAACAGATTTCTAAAGCCGTAAAAGTTACCCTGGGTCCAAAAGGACGCCTGGTTATGCTGGATAAAAAATTCGGCGCACCAACCATTACCAAAGACGGTGTTTCTGTAGCAAAAGAAGTTGAACTGGAAGATCCATTTGAAAACATGGGTGCACAGCTTCTGAAAGAAGTAGCCTCTAAAACCAACGATGTTGCCGGTGACGGTACCACCACTGCTACCGTTCTTGCTTACTCAATGGTACGCGAAGGTCTGAAATCAGTAGCAGCCGGCATGACTCCTATTGAACTGAAACGCGGTATGGATAAAGCAGTTACCCTGGCCGTTGAAGAAATCAAAAAATCTTCTGTAGCTGTAAAAGGTGGCGATGACGTTAAACACGTTGCAACCATTTCTGCCAACAACGATGCAGAAATCGGCGGTATCCTGGCCGATGCCATTGAAAAGGTTGGAAAAGACGGTGTTATTACCGTTGAAGAATCAAAATCAATGGAAACCACTACTGACTTTGTAGAAGGTATGCAGTTTGACCGCGGTTACATTTCTTCTTACTTTGTAACCGACCGCGACCGCATGGAAGCTTCTTACGATAATCCTTTCATCCTGATTCACGACAAAAAAATCAGCAGCATGAAAGACCTGCTGCCACTGCTGGAAAAAGTAGCCCAGACCGGACGTGCTCTGGTTATCATCTGTGAAGACATGGATGGTGAAGCTCTGGCTACCCTTATCGTCAACAACCTGCGCGGAACTCTGAAAACCGTTGCCGTTAAGGCTCCTGGATTTGGTGACCGCCGCAAGGCCATGCTGGAAGATATCGCTATCCTTACCGGTGGACAGGTTATCACTGAAGAACTGGGATTCAAACTGGAAGCAACCGAACTGGATCAGCTGGGTACCGCTAAATCAGTAAAAATCGATAAAGACAACACCACTATCGTAGACGGTGCCGGTGACTCAGAAGCCATCAAAAACCGTGTTGCAGAAATCAAAACCCAGATTGAAAGCGCAACTTCTGACTACGACAAGGAAAAACTGAAGGAACGCCTGGCCAAGCTGTCTGGTGGCGTTGCCGTAATCAACATCGGTGCTGTTACTGAAGTTGAAATGAAAGAAAAGAAACACCGCGTAGAAGATACCCTGGCTGCTACCCGCGCCGCTCTTGAAGAAGGTATCGTATGTGGTGGTGGTCTTGCCCTGATTGAAGCTTCTAAAGCTCTGGACAAAGCAGACCTTTCTACCCTGACTGACGACGAAAAAGTTGGTTTCAAAATCGTTAAACGCGCTCTGGAAGAACCTATCCGCCAGATTGCTGAAAATGCCGGTATCGATGGTGCAGTTGTAGCTGACAAGGCCAAGAACACTGATAAAGGCATCGGTTTTGACGCTTACAGCATGGAATGGAAAGACATGATGGCTGCCGGTATCATTGACCCTGCAAAGGTAACCCGTACCGCACTGCAGAACGCAGCTTCTGTAGCAAGCCTGCTCTTGACCACCGAATGTGCCATTACCGATATTCCTGAACCACCTGCTCCAATGCCAGCTGCTGGCGGAATGGGCGACATGGGCGGTATGTACTGATAGCCGAAAGGCTTTAGAAATGCGCTGCAGAGGTACTGTAGCGCATTTTTTTACGCTTGACTTTTGAAACAAGGAAACATACACTGAAACTATGAACTTACGAACTGTATTAACACCGGAAACCGTTAACCTTCATCTGAAGGGAACAACTAAAGAAGAAATTATTGATGAGTTGCTTGAAGTTCTGATTGCTGCTGGCAAAGTAAGCAATAAAGAAGCAGCACGTGAATGTGTTCTCGACCGCGAAAGAAAAATGTCAACCGGTATGAAACACGGTATTGCTATTCCTCACGGTAAAACTGATACCGTTAGTGATCTGGTAGCTTGTATCGGTATTTCTGACACCCCTGTTGACTTTGACTCTCTGGACCAGGAACCATGTCGTATTTTCATCATGACTCTTTCTCCGGTAAACAAAACTGGTCCGCACTTACAATTCCTTGCAGAAGTTAGTCTGCTGTTCAAGAGCGCTGAAAAACGCGAACAGATTCTGAAAACTTCAGACAAAGCTCAGGTTATCAAAATCTTAACTGAATAATCCGGGGCTCTGCCTTAAAGAAATAAGTTGCGTATGTAACTGGATAGGCCACTGTGATTTGCGTCACCGTGGCCTTATTTTTTATACTTTACCTACGCTTCAATCCTGGGAGGGATTTCATGAAACACGATGTACGTATGACTGTTGCAAAAGGTGCCTTTATTGATGACCGGGGCAGAACCCGTATTCTGCGCGGCTGCACCATCAGCGGAGATGCAAAGATACCCGTCAGTCCGGAAGGACGTACCCATCTGCATGATTCCCTGGCAGAGAAAACAGCCGTAAGCTTTACCGGCCGCCCGTTTCCTCTGGAAGAAGCCGATGCCCATTTCCTGCGGCTGCAGTCCTGCGGTTTTACCCTGCTCCGCTGGATTATAACCTGGGAAGCCGTTGAACACGACGGTCCGGAAGAATACGATGAAAATTACCTGGCCTACCTTCGCGACCTGATTAAAAAAGCAGAAGAGTACGGTTTTTACGTTATCCTGGATCCCTGCATGAATACCTTCAGCCGCTGGACCGGTGGCTGCGGCGCCCCAGCCTGGGTACTTGAAAAACTGGGCATGGACCTGACCAGACTTGATGCTGCCGGAGCCGCATATACCCATGCGGCATACATGGATGATCCCAAAAAGGCGGACGTGTACGACTGGCGGATTAACTACCAGCTGTATGCCTGCCGCACCCTGTTTACCCTGTTTTATGGCGGACACACCTATGCTCCCGGCATGATGATTGACGGAGATCCAGTACAGGACTACCTGCAGGAACATTTTATCAACGCCATGAACCACACCGCCCGCCGGTTAAAGGACTGCGATGCCATTATCGGCTTCAGTCTGCCATCTAATACGTCAGCCGGCTATATCGGCATGGCAGACGTACAGGAGCAGATTACGTCCCCCGCAGGCGATATCTGGCTTGACGGCTTTACCTGCCCCTGGAAGACCGCTATAACAGAAAATCCGTCATACTTTACTACTAACCGTCATGGAGAGCCGGTACAGTTCTTTAAGGACTTTCTACGGCCCTTCCAGGAATCCTTTATTGAAACCCTGCAGAAAAAGCACAGCCACTATCTGTTCCCCGTTGATGATACCGTAGATACGGATGACTGTGACTACACCACCGATGACAGTGAACTGCGGGAGCACATCGTACAGAAGTTCTCTCTCTATGAACCTTCTGCCCGGCAGTTCACCATTGAAGAAGCCAATGCAACCCGTAAAGCAGGCGTTACCCCCATCATCGCCTCTGTGCCCGCCAATTTTGAAAACAGTAAGGCAACGCTTTTCAGTACCCTGCTGAAGTCACTGACCAATCTGGATACGGCTGCAAAAGACAAGGCTCACCATGAAGAAGTATTAACACAGCTGTACACTGCCTTTGACAGTGCCCTGCTTTCCGCCTGCATCTGGAACTACACCGCAACAAACAATGCAGAAACCGGTGACGGCTGGAACGGGGAAAACAACAGTATTTATGATGGAGAAACAAAGCAGCTGCGGGCCCAGAAAGGGTACTGCCGCCCCTATGCCATAGCAACCCAGGGCCGGCCGGTAAAAATGACCTTTGATACCAGTTCAGAAAGCCCCGTGTTCACCTTTGAATGGGACAGTGCTATCTGCCCCACCGGCAGCGGAGATGCTGATACGGAACTCTTTATTCCGTCAGTATGGTTCCCAAAGGGATGGAAGGTGGAGAAATTTGATGGAGTAGGACAACTCCGTGAATTTCCTGAACAGCAGCGTCTGTACATCAAGACGCTGGAAGAACGCCGCTGCTCAGTACGGATTATCTCGCTTTAGCCAGCCACTGACCGTTCTCGGAAAGATTTTCTTCTGAGAACTGGTCACCAAACAGGGTTTCAAGACCACTGCGGTAATTCATGATGCTTGAAACATAGTTCAGGGTAGTCTGTGGCGTACCGTTCTTGCGTACCCGGGTAGTTCCCGCATTGTACATGGCAAGAGCAGCCACATCATTACCGGCAGAATCAAGACAGAAACGGAGATGAGAAAGGCCGTAATGGGCACTGGTTTCCGGATCAAAGAACTGCTCTGCAGTCAGCTGCGGAAATGAATTACTGTTCAGCTGGAACAGACCGCGGTCAATGGAACTGTTGCTGTTCCGGTTTACTGCATCAGAACGGTAACGGCTTTCTACCCATGCCAGGGAGAACGCAAGAGAAAGAGGAATATCAAAGGCATCGGCATTATCAAGAATTGCCTGCGTTACCTCTGCATCGCCGGTAACCTGAGTATAAAACCAGGTGATCGCAGTTCTGTTTCCGGCTCCACTGCGATACATCGTAAGTCCCAAATCTTCCTGTCTGGCATGCTCTAAAATAGCAGCCTGCATTGCCTTACCCAATTCCGGGTCCAAATCTGAAAGTGACAATACCTTTTCTTCAGGAGTCTGGGGAGAAACCTCGGCGCGCTGCAACTCTTCTGCAGGAACAACGGCTGTAATCTCTTCGATAGGGCATCTGGTCATTACAAGATAGCTTACTGAAAAAAGCACCAGTGCAAGAGAAATAGTTCCCATTAAAGCGCGCACAAAGTCTCTGGACATAGACTCTGTACTTTTCATAGGGGAAATTATGATGAAAAATCGTAAAATAATCAAGGTTCCACTGGAAAACCATGCGGTATTTCGCAGATAGTGACATTATCCGTCACTCTGTTGCCAGCGGTCCCTGCTGTCACTTTCTGGCGACGATTACCATGGTACGGGCTTTTTCGTTATACGGAGAAAAATCAAAGTCCCCGTAGATTTCTGCCGAACTGAATCCGTTTTCCAGCATCAGGCGTTTCAGCTCAACTGCAGAATACAGCCGCTGTACAAACACATGGTCTACCCGTGCCCCCGTATCATTATCAATGAGTACCCAGCGTGACCGTAAGCCCTCCCAGGCGCCCTCAACCGTAAACTCCGTCAGCACGGTTTTACCGGCACGCTCAAACCACTCGCCCTCAATAAAATCCCGTACCGCCATTTCACGCGAAAGGCATTCCAGAATAAAGAATCCGCCTTCCTTTAAGGTTCCGGCAATATGGCTCAGTATCTGGGCATCTTCTTCAATAGTGTCACAGTACCCGAAGGACGTATACAGATTGACCGCAGCGTCAAATTTCCGGTCTGTGGTGAACGTGCGCAGGTCTGCCTGTACCAGATCAAGGACAACGCCCTCATCTTCTGCACTTTCTCTGGCTGCATCAAGGAAAAAGGGCATAATATCTACACCGGTAACTGCCAGTTTCTTCAGCGCCAGTTCTACGCTGATACGTCCCGGTCCGCAGCCTGCATCAAGAATACTGCAGCCTTCGCTTAATCCGGCAATCTTGCAGACCGCTTCAGCCACATCAGGAGCTTCTGCCCACCGCTGGGTATCAAACATGATGGGCCCATAGTTCATCCAGAAATTTTCGCTTTCAAACCATTCTGCCTTCGGCATAATCCCTCCCGGCCGCCACCGCGGTCATCAATAGTATAGCACAACACCTCACCAGCAACGATACATTCAATGTCAGCGGACGGAGTGCGGTTCCGCTGACATTATACGATAGTTATGCTATACTGCTGATATTGTTGCTATCACTTTGGAGGAACCTATGTCTATTGCACAGGTAAAACGCACTGCCGTACAAAAAACTGCCCGAACCGGCGTTCAGATTCTCACCTATCAGTATCACTTTGACGCATCAAGCGACACCGTCAGCTGTCCTGATACCGCTCACCGTCTGATAGACTACTATCCGGTAGATACCCTGATTGCAGAGATAACCGGTGCTGCACCTGATGCACGCTTTACCCCCAGTGATTACGTTTTTGAACGTACCGGCTGGCAGAGCTGGGACGCCGGATGGGAACTGTTTGAAGGCGAGACCGTTCCAAAATACAAAACCTTCCCCATTCCCCAGTGGAAGAACTACATCGATGTTCCCGGAACCGTACCGACAAAAGACAATGAACTGGGGCAGTTCCTCATCTACCTGCGCTGGGGAGATACCTACCTGGTACTGGCTGCAACCAGCGACCATACCCCGCCCGTACAGTATCGTCTGAACCGCAGGGAACGTACCATTGCCACAGAAGTCTATGCCAACGGCAAAACCTGGACCCATGATGAACTGACTACTGAAATCACCTGCTTCATTGCAGAAGGCTATTTCCAGCTGAAAGATACCATACGTGAACTGTTCCGTACCGACCGCTTTGATACCCTGAACTTCCTGGGTAAACGCCCCGGCGGCTGGGAATCCTGGTACAACCACTACAACACCATCGATGAAAAACTGATTCTTGAAGACCTGGAATCTTTAGGCAGAACCGATAACCTGATCAGACTGATGTACAGCGACAAAGGACAGCCCGTAGTATTCCAGATTGATGACGGCTGGCAGCAGGGTACCGGTCAGTGGGAAATCCGCAGAGACCGTTTCCCTGAAGGCCTTGCTCCGGTTACTGAAAAAATCCGCGGCAAAGGCTACATTCCCGGTCTTTGGATTGCCCCCTTTATTTTTGATATGCGCACGGACTTCATACAGAAACATCAGGACTGGATCCTCCGGGATACAAAAGGAAAACCGGTAGTTGCAGGATTTAACCCGTCCTGGGGTGCTGCCTTCGGAAAAAACCAGCCCGCCTACCCCTACTCCTATTTTGTCCTTGACCTGAGCCGTGACGATGTTCTGGACCACATTGACCATGTTATTACCCGAGCCATCAATGAATGGGGATTCCGCTACTTAAAGCTGGACTTCCTTTTTGCCGGCATGCTGAACGGACAGTTTGCCAATAAAGGTGCTGCCTACCAGTGGTACGAACGGGCAGTAGCACGCATTACCAGCCATACGACGGCAGATAACGGCGATCCGGTAGCCTTTTTAGGCTGCGGCATGCCTTTTGAATCATCATACCGCTACTTTCCCTTATCACGTATCGGCACCGATACAAAAGAACACTGGGACAGCCCGGACATGAAGTTCCTTAACTGGGTTGGCCGCCCCTCTGCCTACGTCAGTATGAAAGATACCCTGGGGCATGCGTTCTGGAACGAATCCATCTTCCTGAACGACCCGGACGTGGTATTCCTCCGGAAAGACAACTGCTCCCTGACCGACAGTGAAAAAGAACTGCTGGCCCTGGTCAACTTTCTGTTCGGCGGCCAGATCATGCATTCCGATGATCCTGCAAAAGCGGTTTCAGAAGAAGAAATTTCCCTTACGAAAAAAATACTTTCTTTATACCAGGTGCTTGAAAATGAAGAGTTTGGTAATATCTCTATAGAAAGTGATATATACTATATATTCAGTAGAAGCAGAAACTATGTCGGTGTAATCAACCTGTCAGAGGCAGACTATACTGCCGCTACACCTGACCTGTGTTCTGCCGCAAAACTTGAGAACTCTGAAATTTCACCGGTATGTGGAAACGTCACTCCGCTGGATGCAGCTGACGGCGTCATTTGGGTAGTTCCACCGCACTCAATTTTTGTCGGCAAAGTACAGTAAGTTTCTGCAGCGTGCCCACGGCACATTGGAGACTTACATGGCAAAAACCGTATATGTAATAGGACACCGTAACCCGGATACCGATAGCGTTGTTTCAGCAGCCGCCCTGGCTCACCTGAAACAGACCCAGGGATACTCTGAACACGTAGCTGCCCGCGGCGGTAAAATTACCCCGCAGACAGAGTACATTTTCAACCGTTTTAAGGTGCCGGTGCCCACCTATATTCCTGACCTGCTGCCAAAGACCCAGTACTATATGTCAGGCAGCTGTCAGACCGTAAACGAAAATACTTCGCTCTGGAGCGCCGTAGCACTGATGGAAGACGTAAAGTCAAAAGTGCTGCCCGTAGTAGACGCAGAAGGCGGCTATAAAGGGCTGCTGCACTACAACGCCTTTGCACAGAGCGTACTGCGCATCCTGAACCCGGAAAAACACACGTCCGTGCTTACCAGCATTAACCTGATCCAGCACACACTGAATGCCCAGCCTATCATCACCAAAGATGAGTA
The DNA here is from genome assembly GCA_024413635.1 of Treponemataceae bacterium. Classification (GTDB taxonomy): domain Bacteria; phylum Spirochaetota; class Spirochaetia; order Treponematales; family Treponemataceae; genus Treponema_I. Next base: position 9,437 of record JAKSTT010000069.1, read on the forward strand.
TAACCTGTTCAAGAGCAGTATTCTGGTTGCAGCTGCTGAATCAGAGTCATTCAAAAAAATGCTGGACAGCCACAAATCAGAAAACCTGATTGTTCTGGCCGGTGACCGCGACGATGTACACGAATACTGTATTGAAAGCGGCATCCGTGCCCTGGTTATTACCGGTGGTTTTGTCCTGAACAAGGACCTGCGGAAAAAAGCAGAAGAAAACGGCGTCAGTGTTCTGGTAAGCCCCTATGATACTTCCAGTACCGCCATGCTCATTGTGTACTCCATGCCCGTCAGCGCCATGGCAGACACCACCATTAAGCCCGTAAAGGCCTCAGATACCTTGCGCAAGATTAAGCCGCTCCTGTCAGAATCCCCCAGCCGCTGTCTGCCCGTTGTTGATGACAACAACAAGGTCCGCGGTATCATCAACGAAAGCGACCTGCTTCACGAAGCAAACATTGAAACCATTCTGGTTGACCACAACGAACTGGCACAGGCCGTAGAAGGGGTAGAAAACTACCGGATCCGCGAAATCATTGACCACCACCGTCTTGGCCCGCTGACCACCCGTGATCCCATTACCTTCATCAACAAGCCGGTTGGTGCCACCTGTACCCTGGTAGCCAACCTGTACCGGGAACAGCGGGTCAGCATACCAAAGGATATTGCCTCCATCCTGCTCTGCGGCATTCTGGCAGATACCCTGATCCTGCAGTCTGCCACCACCACCGACATTGACCGTGAAACGGCAGAATACCTTTCCAACATTACCAACCTGGATATTTCCGAACTTGGCGTCGATCTGGTAGCAGCAGCAAGCAACATCAGCGGACGCAGTGCCAGCGACGTAATCCGCCAGGATATGAAGGAATACCGCGAAACTGAAGGTGTATTCACCGTCAGCCAGATTGAAGTTGATAGTCCTGCAGAACTTATTGAACGCAAAGCAGAATTCCTCAGCGAACTTGAAATGGAACGCCGCAGCCGGAAAGCCCTGTTCAGTGCCCTGCTGGTTACCGATATTTCCAAACTCAAAAGCCAGCTTTTTGCGGCAGTGGATAAACGGTATGCTTCAATCATCGACTTCCCGCTGCAGGAAGAAGGCGTCTACTTCCTGGATGACATCGTATCCCGTAAGAAACAGTTGATTCCTCTGCTGACCGAACAGGTAAAGAAGAACGGCAAATAACGATACAGCAGGTACAACATGCTCAAAAAACTGATCAAACTGGTAAAAGCCCTGAACAGCAACGCAAATCCCAATCAGATAGCCTTTGCCGCTGCCTGTGGTTTTCTCCTTGGATTCATGCCAAAAAACAATGCGTTATGGTATGTCCTGTTTTTATTGTTCTGTTTCATCAGAATCAATAAAGCCGCTTTTTTCCTGATTACCGTGTTGTGCTCGCTTATTACGCCCTTCCTTGATCCTGCTTTCCACACCATCGGCATCAAGGTTCTGGAATTCGGCCCCCTTATTCCTACCTACCGGATACTGATGACCGTTCCCTTCATGCCGCTGACAAAGTTCAACAACACCATTGTCATGGGGTCTTTTCTGACTGGCATAGCAGTGTACCTGCCGTTATTTTTCCTGTTCCGGGTTCTGGTAGTAACATACCGGAAACACCTGCGGGATAAAATCATCCAGTCAAAACTGATGAAAGCCTTTTACAAATCATCGCTGATAAAGAAAATCGCTGATATTTCTGCGGAGGTTGCTCCATGGGAAAACTGACCAAAGAAGAAAAGAAAGCCGTAAAGGCACAGAAAGCAGCAGCAAAAAAGGCAAAAAAAGACGCCAAAATGGCAAAAGCCAAGTCCGTAAAATGGATTCCATTGATTATTGTTGTCGCATTAGTTGCCGCAATCATCCTTTCTACCGATTTCATTCTGAAAACGGGAATCAGACTG
>JAKSTT010000007.1 GCA_024413635.1 Treponemataceae bacterium
GTTAAGATTACTGCTCCGCAGTAATCTTTTTGATATAGGCCTCCTCAGCTTCACTGGGGCGGATGTATACCGGACCGTCGTAATCGGCAAGACCAGGTTCTCCTGCCGCAAACTTCTTTTCGGCAAGGGCTAGGAGCTGGGTACCGCAATCAACAGTAACAGCAGGCAGGTATGAAATATCGTATTCAGGATGATTTTCCCGTACCAGTTCTACAAAGTATTCAGAATCTATACCTACAGCCAGTGCATGTTCTTCTTTATCCACACCGCTGAGAACGGCTTCTAAGGGGCCATCCTGAGGTTCCTGGCATAATTCTCCACTTCTATAGATTGCGCCGTACCAGCGGTCTTTTTTTGCGTCTATAACGGGAATTACGGCACCTTTCCAGCTGGCAAACGGGTAGGCCAGAGCTTCAAGAGTCGGAATACCGTACAGCGGGATATTGAATGCCAGTTCCAGGGCTTTTAAGGCAGCAAAACTTAACCGCAATCCGGTAAAAGTGCCAGGACCCAGCGCAAGTGCCATAAACTGCAGGTCTTTCGGCTCCAGTTCTACCAGTTTCAGTACGTTTTCAATACTTGGCAGCATCTGTTCACTCTGATGCATGCCGATATCCAGTTTGAACTGGGCAAATTTATCATCGTTCCGTGCAGTAAACGTAATGCAGGGGGTGCTTGAATCAATGGCAAGTGCTTTCATAATGGCCTTATTTTACAATGAATTTTGCGGCTTCGTCACTAAAGCCGGCGCGTTTTTCGTCCTCAAAATTGGTAAGTTCAATGTGACGGCTGCCGTCATCCTGTGCCGTAAGCTTCAGGATAATGGTTTTTTTCGGCAGTTCTTCCATGATTTTTTCGCTCCATTCAATAATGGAAACGCCTTTCCCATAGAGCATGTCTTCGGTTCCAAGATTGATGAAATCTTCAGTACTGTCCAGACGGTATACATCCATGTGGTACAGTGGCAGTCTGCCTTCATATTCGCTGATAAGGGTAAAAGTAGGGCTGGTAACGGTTTCTTCTACGCCCAATGACTGGGCAATGCCCTTTGTAATGGTTGTTTTGCCGGCTGCAAGGGTGCCCTGCATTGCAATGATGTCACCGGGCTTCAGGTATTTTCCAAGGATTGAACCAAGTTCAATGGTTTCTTCGCGGGTATTGGTATGAAGTGTAATCAATTAGGGAAGTCTTCCTTCGTAATCCTCATTCAGAATCAGTTCTTTCAATTCTTTCAGAACCGGTAATAAAGGATAATCGAAGGAACCTTTAAATTCAATATCAATGGTCTTGGTTCCAAGAGGAGACATTTCGATAACGAATTCAATAGGCACAGTGGTAGTAACCAGTGGGAGTTCTATAACTGCATCGCCCAGGAACGTCTTGCGGTAATAAATGAATGTTTCGTCACGCATGACGTTCTTTAGTCCTATTACTTTCATACTATCAACTCTATCCTTTGTGGAATAGGACGTCAACAAAACGGTCAGAACAGCCCGTATACCGTTATTTTTTCTTAAAAGTCGGTAACTTATCCTAAGTAGTCGTATACTTTGGAGAAAATCTTGTTACGGGTACGCTTGCTTACTTTGATGAATACAATGTGCAGTACGAAAGAGCGGTTATCCTTAACGGGATCTGTTGCAACAATCAGTCCGGTAACACCGTCTTCTTCAAGAGCGTCAATCTTGATGCGCAGGTGGATATACTGCTGCTGCTTGATATTCATGGGTGTTTCAATACTGCATCCCCCGGCAGAAAGTTCAATCAGTTTACCGGGATATTTCCGGTCAAGGGGAGTGTAGGTAATATCGGCAGTTTTACCGGGACCACCGGCTGTTACTTTTACAGCAGAGAATGAACACATGTTGTTCATGGGAATACGCTTGAACTGACGGCGCTGGTACCGCATCAGGTTGTTGCAGTGGGTAACGACCAGTTCACCGTTTCCCGTAGTGTTCTGGTACCGGATGACACGCACGTATCCCAGATATGCCGTATTCATTTTTGTCTGATACAGAAGGCAGATTTTACTCAGTTCAGTAGGCCGTATCTGATTGTTTCTTATGTCATGGGGAATGGAAAGTACCATTTCATCCCTGGTCTGACTGATCATGTTGATCTGGTACTGTTCTTTGGTGTCAGCAATATAAAAAAGGGAAGATCCTTCCGGAATGGCGGTTGTTGATGAAATGTTGTACTGGTTTTTCCGTACATTGTCGCACTTCTGGCGGATAGAAAACAGCAGGCTCAGCTGGTCCTGAATCATTTCATCAGAAGCTGCCTGGCCGGAAATTTCATAATACCGGGTATTAAAAAAATCATCAGAAAACTGTTCAAAACGCAGGTGGTATTCCAGGTTAGGTACTTTTCTGCCGCGGCACAGGGTCCAGAGAAACTCACGTTCAGAATTACTCAAGCCGTAAATCTGTTCCAGGTGGCGCATGGTGGTAAGGTTGGTGATTTTACGGGCCAGACGTTCTGTGCCTGTCTGGTTCCGCTTGATTGATTTCAGGACAACATTCAGTACCAGGATTGCTGCACTGATGGCAGCTGCAGCAAAAACAAAGATATAATTGGATATATCCTGCCGTGCTTCAAGGGGAGTTACAAAAAGCCACAGCATCAGTTGAATTCCTTTATTGATTCAATAAACTGATCCAGACGTGGTTTCAGTTCCCATTCTGCCAGGTCTCCGGTCAGTACGGTATCTCCTGATTTCAAAGCCTCTTCAAACTGGTTCAGGATCGGTGAAAAATCCTTCAGGTAATCCTGAAAATTCAGGTTTGAAAACTGCAGGGACTGAAAGCGTGCAGGAAACAGACTGCTGAGGGCTGCCAGCTGGCACATGGAATCAAAGCTGTCGGCAAACCGTTTCAGGATTTCTGCAACTTCACCGTCTTTGTGGTGCTGCAGGAGTACGGGAATCTGTTCCAGTTTTGCAGAGATTTCAGTTACCGGTGCTTCCAGGTCTTTCAGACTGACAACAATATCGTCCTGCTGAACCGTGGTAATCTGCATGGCATCAACAGTGTCCAGTGACATGCTGTAACACTTTTCAATCTCTTCTGCAGGAACGGTTTCACCGTTTATCTGGATGTGTACGATAGTAGCATTGTTTTCTTCTGCAAGGGTTTCAATCTGATCAAGAACCTGGCCGGCATTGGTTTCGTTCTCAAGAGTAAAGTCAAGTTCGTGTCCGTTAAGATATACTTTCATGTATTATGTGCTCCTGTTCAGATTTTTATATACACAGATATTGTACCGCAAATTACCAAAAATAAAAGAGTGCAGCAGCAATATCATTAATTGCTTCTGTTATTCTGGTTGGTAAAGTTCGTTATGGTATCTGACTGTGATTCCAGATTGTTCAGGGTAGATTCCATGGAACCGAACTGTCTTTTGTACTGCAGTTCTTTGGCTGCAAGCTGATCTTCCAGTTTATCAATTTTTGTTTCGCTGGCTTTGATTTTCGTATCCAGACCGGAAATACGGTTCGGAATAATACCGCCGGTCTGTACGTACGCCTGCAGGTTCTGCTGCATCATGTAGGCAATACCGGTATCGATAATCAGGTCACCGTCAGAATCAAATCCCATCAGGTCACGGATGTCGTCGATGTTTGATTCCAGCATTTCATCCAGTTTTTTCTCATCAATTTCCAGATAGCCGCGAAGACGGGCTGCAGAATAAGCTGTGCTGCCGGTTGAGGCATTGGTGCTGATACCGATCTGACTCAGCATGGAAATGTCAGAACCTTCTTTCCGGTACGTGCCTGACATAATGCGCTGCAGGGCATTTTTGCTGGAATTGAGGGTCTGGTCCGCCATGAACATACCCAGATGTTTTGCTGCGGCTTCCCGTTCGTCATCGGTAAAATATTCAACTTCATCAATGATTTCCTGCTTGTTCTGGGTCAGGATATTGATTTCAGTCATAACATCGTTGTAATTTGCCACCAGTTTGATCAGGGCTTCTTTAGAAGCTTCCGTATCCGGCTTAATGGTAATCTTTGCCTGACGTTCAGTGGGCTGATACAGATTCAGTGTTACATCAGGCACAATGTCGTCAATTTTATTGGTACTGCGGGTCATGGTGATGCCTTCGTATTTTACACGGGCATCATCTGCCACGGTGATGGGATGTACCGGTTCATAACCGCTGGTGCCGGAAGTTCTTTCCAGTACTGTCGGTGAAGTAAAATATACGGTTTTCATTGAATTATTGTTTTTGATGACAATAGATTCTGCACCGGGATATTTTTCCGTATTGATGGAATAAGTCTGTTCTGCGTTATCGGAACTGATGGGGTCAAGGGCAATCAGTCCGTCTTTTGTTTTCAGGAATACCACAGAGTTGTCTTCATCAATCTGAATTGATGGAGGCAGTTCAACCGGTTCTGGAGTAGTTTTTGCTATCTGGTATTCTGAAGAATCGTTGTATACGATGATGCCGCGGTACTGAATCATGCCGGTATCAGGCATGACAGGTTCATTTGCAGAATCTGCAGTGCCATTGATGGTTTCATCAGTTTCAGCTGTTGCTGTCTGTGGATTTTCAAGGGTAACGGTAAAGGTAATGTCACTGTTGTCTTTTGCTTTAGAAGGTAAATCAAGGGTAAAACCGCTTTTGGCAGGAACCGTTACCATATTGTCCTGTATTTTTACCTGCTTGAAAGAGAGTCCGTCAGTTTTGCTGTAGTCATTCAGTTTAGTACCAAAGGAAGTTTCGCTTCCTTTGCTGCGCTGGAGCATTTCAGTATCCAGGGCCAGATCCAATGCTGCATCAGAAAAAGTAAGGGTATTTTCCTTTCCGGTTTTCAGGGATTCAATGAGCAGTGCTTTGGAACTGCTGGAAACTCCGATAAGTGAAGCCTTTACGGTTTCACCGCCACGACGGTTCAGGGACGTAACAAAGTCTGCTACTTTTCCGCCTTTCCATTTGAATGAAATGGTTTTTTCATTGACGGTAAAGGAATAGGTACCGGCAGGTACTTCAAAGTCCTTATCAATTTCTTTTGAAAGAAAACGGTCGGCGGTAGCAATGTTCTCAACAGAAATGTTGAAACTTTCGATGGTGGCATTGCGGGCAGGAGATGCGGTTATGGAAGCTTCATCAGAAGATTCTGCCAGTTTATTGTTGAAGGGATTGTCAAAGGAATAAAGGGTACGGCATGATTCCCGCAGCTGTGACATAACGCGGTTAACGCCACGCCAGGTATTCTGCTGGTCCTTTAAGGATTCCAGGTTCTGTTCTTCCCGGGTCAACGGAATACGTTCTGCTTCCATCAGTTTAGCGATGGTGTCATTGGTTCCGTATTTGCTGTTTACTCCGGGAATACTGATATCTGCCATACATTACGGGTCAAAAGAGCAGAGGAGAGGGTTAAATTTGCTGATCAAAAATCAGACCGATAGCCTCTTTAATGCGGATCTGCATTGTCTGAATCTCTTCTGACGGAATCTCCTTAATTACCTTATCGGTAGAAGGATCAACCACCTTTACAACCACCTTGCCTAACTGTTCGTTGACATTGAACTGCAGTTTGGTTCCCAGGTTGTTGGTCAGACTCTGGATCTGTTCGATCTGTGCTTTTACTTTCTGTGTTTCTTGAGAAATCTGAGCTACAGAGTCTTTCATTTCTTCATTGACTGGAGAAACAGGTACTGCGGCTTTTGTTTCAGCTTTGTTAGTGCGAGGAGATGGTGTGTTTTTCTGGCCTTCCGTGGCCGTATTCTGCCCGATGTTACTGATAGTGATCATGGGCTCCTCCTTGGAATATCCCTTTCCAATATGAGAAAAAAAAGAGAAATCGAAAGGGGGGCGCACCCCTTTCGAAATCCAAAAAACTACCTGGTTAAAAAGATGACATCCAGAAATCTCTTTAAGAAGGTTTTTTCAATGCGTATTAGCGCAGGAGGCTCAGTACGTTCTGTGACTGAGTATTAGCCTGAGCGAGCATTGCAGCGCCAGACTGTTCAAGAATCTGGTTTCTGGTGAACTCTACAATTTCAGAAGCCATATCGGTGTCGCGAATGGTTGATTCAGCTGCCTGCAGGTTTTCTGCGGCAATGGCAATACCATTAGAAGCCATTTCAAAACGGTTCTGGTATGCACCAAGATCTGCACGCTGTTTAGTAACAGTTTTCAGAGCTTCATCAATAGTCGCAATAGCCAGGTTTGACAGTTCAGGATCTGCAATTGAGATTCTTTCATCTGCATCACCCTGGTTACCGGTAAGTCCCAAAGTAGTAGCGGTCATTGCTTCAATGAATACGCGTTCATTCTGGTCAACATTAGCACCAATCTGGAACTGCATAACGCGTTCTGCATCTTTTCCGAAAGCACCGGTAAGCATGTTCATACCGTTGAACTGTGCCTGTGAGGCAACGCGGTCAACTTCGGCAACAAGCTGAGAAACTTCAACCTGAATCTGCATGCGGTCTTCATCTGAGTAGATACCGTTTGCAGACTGTACTGCCAGTTCACGAATACGCTGTAAAATGTCGGTGGTTTCCTGCAGGTAACCTTCGGTTGCCTGGATGAAAGATACGCCGTTATTGATATTCTTCTGTGCCATGTTCAGACCGCGGATCTGTGAGCGCATTTTTTCAGATACTGCAAGACCTGAAGCGTCATCACCAGCGCGGTTAATTCTCTGACCAGAACTGAGCTTTTCCATGCTTACTTTCATTTCGTCGCCGGTTGAACCCAGAGTACGATTAGCATACATGGCGCTCATGTTGTGATTAATTACCATAATTATACCCTCCGTTGTAAGGAAAAGAACAATCCGTGTTCTTTTATTTCCTGCTGTACGTCCGGGCAACTGCTGGTTTTAAGCGCCAGCCAGCAGCTGATTCAGTCCCTACAACAGGAGCAGAGGCGCTTGAAAAGGGCAGGCCTGTTCAAGAAAGCTTCCGCTTCTGTTGCCACGTACATGGAAGGTATATATGTCAAAGATCAATGCAATGCAGGGAAGTGAGAATTCCGGTACACTGCCAGACACGACTGAATTCGTGCAGTTTTTGATAGTGTAATGAACGGATTTGAATCTGTGAGAAAAGAAAGAAAACCGTTCAACAGTATGCGGAGTGCCGCAAAGACACTCACACATACTGAATTATAATACACTATCTGAGCAAAGACAATACATTCTGAGAAGATGTATTTGCCTGAGCCAGCATTGCAGTTCCAGCCTGAGCCAGTACAGAGTTCTTGGTGAACTCTACCATCTGTGATGCCATATCAGTATCGCGGATACGGCTTTCAGATGCCTGCAGGTTTTCAGCAGCAACGTTGATACCATCAACAGTCATTTCAAGACGGTTCTGGTATGCACCAAGGTCAGCACGCTGTTTGTTGATCTTTTTCAGTGCTTCATCAAGTGTACCGATTGAACGGTTGGCCTCGTCCGGGGTAGCCAGTGACATAACTTCTTCGTTTCCGATAGTTTTCAGTCCCAGAGAATCAGCAGTCATGGTGCCGATGAAAAGCTGTACACGCTGGTCCATGTTGGCACCAATGTGGAACCACATAGAAGCGGTAATGTTGCCATTACCATCATCAGTAGCAAAGCGTCCGGTAAGCATATTCATACCGTTGAACTGAGCCTGTGATGCAATGCGGTCAACTTCAGCTACTAACTGAGATACTTCAACCTGAATCTGCATGCGGTCTTCATCAGAGTAGATACCGTTTGAAGACTGAACTGCCAGTTCGCGGATGCGCTGGATAACATCAGTGGTTTCAATCAGGTAACCTTCAGTAGCCTGAATGAAGCTGATACCATTCTGTGCATTCTTAGATGCCTGGTTTAAACCGCGGATCTGGCTGCGCATTTTTTCAGATACTGCAAGACCAGAAGCGTCGTCACCGGCACGGTTAATCCGTGAACCAGAAGAAAGTTTTTCCATATCCTTAGTCAGGGCGTGGTTTGTTACACCCAGAGTACGATTGGAATACATCGCTGTCATGTTGTGGTTGATGACCATAATAGTTCCTCCATGGAAATGTCTAAGACAACATCCTTGTTGTCCATTGTTAGAATGCACAAGAATATTCACGTAAGTTTGTTACAAGGCTACATACGTGAATATACTCGTACACGTTTTGGGAAGTACATCGGTAGGGTGTTACTTCTCATTTACAGTATCGGAGCATATAGGCTGAAACTTTAATTGTTTTTTGGTATTTTTTTTATATGAATTGTCAGATATGCAAAAAAGGTACTACGGTGGATTTTTCCGTAAAGGAAATGAAGTATGCAGAATGTTCGGAATGCGGTTCCATCATACTCCTGCCTGAAAGCCGCCTGGACAGGAGCGGACAGAAGGCTCGCTATGAACTGCATGAAAATACCCTGGAAGATGCAGGGTACCGGAACTATCTGGAAAAATTCCTGACGGAAAGTCTTTGTGCCTATGAGAAACACCATAAAGGTATTCCCGGAAAGATACTTGATTTTGGGAGCGGACCGGAACCCTGTCTTGTTGAACTTATGAAGGAGAAGGGATTACAGGCTTTAGGATGGGATCCCTTCTTTAATCCCCAGGGGCTGGATCATCTGGAGAAGGAAATGGGGTTTGACTTGATAACCTGTCTTGAAGTTGCCGAGCACTTTGAAAATCCCGCAGAAAGTTTTGCATTTCTTGCAGGTCTTCTGAAACAGGATGGTATTGCCGTAATCGGTACCAACCTGATTCCGGACAGCACCAGGCAGCCCTTTGCTACCTGGTGGTATCGTTTTGATCCTACCCACGTTACGTTCTACACCCTGCCAGGCCTGACAGCCGTTGCCCGGGATGCAGGTCTGGAGTTTTTGGACTCCGTAACTGATAAGGTCTTTGTTTTCCGGAAATTATAACAGTCCGGCTATTTTTTTTGCTGCCTTTCCGCGGTGGGAAATCGCATTTTTTTCATCACTGGTAAGGTCAGCAATGGTTTTACCGTATTCCGGAAGGTACAGAACCGGATCGTATCCAAAACCACCGTCACCGCTGATTTTGTCCAGGCTTTCTACCAGCCGTCCTTCTATGGTTTCCTGAATGCAGTAGAACCGGTCCGGACCCAGATACAGTACCATGGCACAGACAAAGCGGGCCGTAATCTGGTCTCTTGAAATGCCTGCAGCATCGGCGGCTTCCCATGCTTCTTCAAGCAGTTTCAGGTTCCGCTGTTCATCACTGATTTTTTCATCGGAAACCGGAACTCCCTTGCCCTGGTAACGGGCAGAATAGATGCCGGGACGGCCGTCAAGCACGTCTACGCAAATGCCGGAATCATCTGCAATAACCGGTTTCTGAACAATATCATACAGGGCTTTGGCCTTGATAAGGCTGTTTTCTACAAATGAGGAACCGTTTTCTTCTGGATCAAAGGCAATACCCTGGTCTTTCGGGATGGAAACGGTATGTGGTGCAAAAAGTTGCTGTAATTCCTGCTTCTTGTGCAGGTTTCCTGTGGCTGCATAAATAATCATGGGTTCAGTATACCGTTTTTCAGGGGTTTGTCATGCAGCAGTGAAAGAAAATGACTGACAGAAGTGGAAGATATGTTAAGGACTTCTGCAATCACTTTATTACTGGGAGCCAGCGCCGGAATGTCCTTTGCTTCACGGTTCATCCGGTTGAGAATGTCATTCTGATGGTCCAGACTTTTCATCAGCTTCTGATGGAGGCTGCCGGATTCCGGTACCATGGAAAGCTGGTGCAGAATCTGCTTGCGGGTCAGATATGCCTGGTTGAGCCGTTCATTGTGTTCGGTAATGCGGCGAATCCGTTTATCCAGCGTGCGGTCTACGGTACACAACAACTCATTTAATGCAGCTTCTGTTATCCCCGTTAACCTGGCAATCTGTGTAACCTGGGATGGGGTCAGAAAATAGCAGGACTTTAATGTGATGATCAGCAGTTTCTGTTCCGGTGAAAGGCACCGTATCCGCTTGAATGCCGGAATACCTGCGGTAATCTGTTCAAGACTTAAAGGTATCGTGTTAAGAAAGAAAAAGGCATCTTCCGGCTCAGCTGCATCAGTTACTGTTTCTTCCATCAGATATTCCGTAATGGCTTTCTGTTTGGATGTCTTACGGTAATATTCCTTGAAGAACCGTTTTTTCTCCATATTGAAGCAGTACGTAAAGAATGTGGCGAAACTGCTTCGTGATGCATCATAATTCTGAAGGATGAGATACAGATGGGGATGGCAGAATACCATCAGGTCCTGCCTGACATCTTCGGAAATCTGTTCCAGCTGGTAAAAAGCTGGATTCTGATACATATGTCTGATGATTGCCGTAACGGTTTCCTGAGCTGTTTTCTGATTCTGTCTGTACTGTTCATATACCTGGTCTAATGAGAACATGAAATACTCCTGAAATGTGATATGTACAGGAATATGCAGAATGTATGCCAGTTCCTAAAAAACAGTAAAATCGTATAAAATGTCACCAACCTGAGGGTAAAATGACAAGAAAAGCCGGAAAAACTCGCTGTTTTCAGTGAATTTCCCGGCTTTTTGACAAGATTCTCGTCAAACGTGACTCTTAGTTAAAGAAACGTTCAAATTCCTTTTTGATTCTTGGTATCAGATTGTCTAAGGTGCCTTCCGTACTGGCTCCGGATGCGTTTTTATGGCCACCGCCGCCAAATACCTGGGCAACAGAACTGACATCAACATCATTACGGCTCCGTAATCCGATGGTACAGGTCTGGGCGGTTTCCTGCCGGACGAATACTACTGCTTCCACCCCTTCAGAGGCCAGAAGGGTAGAATACAGTGCGTCACTGTCACGGCCTTCCTGTCCCCAGTTACGGGTATCTTCCATGGTTTCGTAGGTAATGACCAGCTTGCCGTTGTAGTAGCGTTCTGCATGGTTCAGCATGGCCCCAAGCAGTTTACGGGTGCTGTAGGGTTTACCCCCGGTAATTTCATCATAAATAAGCCGTGGGTTTGCTCCTGCCTGTACCAGCCGTGCAGCAGCCATAAAAGTATCATTCCCGGTGGTATCAAGGAATCTGAAAAAGCCGGTATCAGTTGCCAGTCCGAAAAACAGGATTCTGGCAGTTTCTGCATCTACCGGACCAATCAGGGCTTCATACAGCTGCTGAACCAAGAGGCATGCTGCAGGGGCTGAAGGATCAATGATGGTATCCGGCATACTGGTATCTGCTGTCTTGTGATGATCAACGATAAAGGTGTCATAGCCGGTCAGCTGGTTTTCAATGTCACCCAGCCGGTGGGTTTCAGAACAGTCAACAATGATGAGTCCTGTTTCCTTTTTGGTATCAGTCAGCAGGGTGTACTGGCCCTTGAAGTATTTTTCCCATGATTTTGATTCACTTCTTTTGAATGGACCGGCATTCAGAACGGTGCAGGGTTTGTTCAGTTTTTTGAGCAGTGCTTCCATGCCCAGGGAAGAACCGATACAGTCACCGTCAGGTTCTTTATGACCGGCAATGAGAAATGCCTTGTGTGATTTTATGAATTTTGAAAAGGATTCAATCTGTTCAGGTGTAATTGTCTGCATGAAAATTCCTTAGAGGGATGATGAAACATAAAAAAATCCACCCCGTAAGGATGGATTTTATTTTCAGTATATCTGTTGTACCCGAATCAGAGATATGATGCAATAACTGAAGGATCAATCTGGTTTGGCAGCTGGGAATCATCTCCCATCAGTGTGCCCCAGACCGGATCATCATGTTTTGAAGGAACCGTCAGGTAAATACTGGTGAATTCCCCGTCTTTGTAGATAAGGGTCATGTATGCCTGGAGTCCTGTTGGCAGAGGACGGATTTTTCCGCAGCGTTCCTTTGAACCCTGGTTGATCCAGGTTTTTGGAATGTAGCATTCACGGGTAGTTACACCATGAGCCTGGTAAATAACAACATATGCAGATTTGTGTTCATAAATTTTCAGAATAGGAATATTCAGATATGAATACTCACTTTCTTCAAAATATTTCTCAGCGAATACCGCACCGGTCAGCACAAACAGAGCCAATACAACTGCGAACAGTTTCTTCATGAATTTTCCTCCAGAAAATCATATAGTTTACAACGTAGCAAGCATAATTGCCTTGATGGTGTGTTTGCGGTTTTCAGCCTGTTCCCAGATAAGGCTGTTCTTGCTTTCAAACACATCTTCAGTAACTTCTTCGCCTAATACGGCCGGTAAACAGTGCAGGAATACAGTTTTGTCAGAGCCAACTGTTTCAATCAGCTTTTTGTTTACCTGGAAGGGGGCCAGCAGTTTGGTCCGCTGCTCTTTTAAAGCCTCTTCTCCCATAGAAGTCCATACGTCAGTGTAAACGGCATCTGCGTCTTTAACAAGGAAAATATTATCAGTATACGTAATTTTTGAACCTGAAGCCTCTGCAAAAGGTTTGCAGATATCAAGAATGGTCTGGTCAGGATTCAGTTCTTTCGGGGTAATGATGGTGCAGTGCATACCCATTTTTGCACAGATAAGCATCAGGGAGCGGGCTACGTTGTTGCGTCCGTCACCGGAATACACTACGTGCAGGCCTTTCAGATAGCCAAAGTGCTGGTACAGGGTCATGATGTCAGCCAGAGCCTGGGTAGGATGGAAATCATCGGTAAGACCGTTCCATACGGGAATACCGGAATATTTGGCCAGTTCTTCAACATGAGCCTGTTTGAAACCGCGGAACTCAATGCCGCTGAACATTCTGCCAAGGACCCGTGCAGTATCTTTTACTGACTCTTTTGCACCCATCTGGATATCCTGTGGTGAAAGGAATACCGGATGTCCGCCTTCCTCTCCTACGGCAGTCTCAAAGGAACAGCGGGTACGGGTAGAACGTTTTTCAAAGATGATGGCAACAGTTTTTCCCACAAAACGCTGGTGGATCTCACCGGCATCTTTTGCACGTTTATTATCAAGTGCAATGTTCAGCAGGGTAGTAATCTCCTCTGGTGTCCAGTCAATCCAGTTTAAGAGAGATCTTCCCTTGAATGGGGCATCAAACTTTTCATATGTCATATTTATACATCTCCTTAGGTAAAACCCGTATATTTATAATTAAATATACCAGTTGCGTGCATAAATATGCAATAGGCGGAAGAACAAAATGCAAAAAAAAAGACTGTACAAATTGTACAGTCTTTAGTAGCGGCAATGAGATTTGAACTTATGACCTGCCGGATATGAGCCGGATGCTCTACCACTGAGCTATGCCGCCGTGATGTCATTAATCTATCAAAATGCAGAAAAATGGTCAATAAGGGTGAGGGAAAAAACTGAGAAAAAAATGCTTTTTTTGCTCCTGAAAATCATATTTTATTTCGGGTGTGCTTTCAAAAAAGGAATAGAATAAAGAGATATTGAACTTCTGAGAGGTACCTATGGGTAGCAAGGCAAATAAGAAAAGCGGACTGTTATGGATTATGATCATCAGTTTCATGACCTGTATGCTGATTCCACTGATTATTGTAAGTTTCATCAGCATCAAGTCGCTTTCATCAAACCTTGAAGTCATTTACAAAAGTAACCTGCAGCAGCTGGCTGTAGAGAAGATGAACGAAGTAAACTTTGTCCTGCAGAATCAGGTCCAGGTTACCAAATCCGTTGCAGAATCAGACTATATCTGCAGGGAAGTCGCAGCCGGTACTGATGCCGCCGGTATGATTTCCTATTTAGGAACTGTTTTCAAGAATGCCGGTAACCTCTATGAAAACTTTTTCATTACCCGTCAGTCTGCAGGGTTTGCAGATGGTCTTGGGGGCGCAACTCTCCATGATGTTACTGGCGAACCCTGGTATGAAATCTGTAAGAAAAGCGGTTCGTTCCTTGGTAACAATGTTTCGCCGGTAACCGGCCGTCCGGTATACGTTATTTCTTACGGCCTGTATCATGACGGTCAGTTTGTCGGCGGGTTAAACAATTCCATTGATACCGGTAACATGACAAAAGATATTACCGGTTCCATAACTGATGGAGTCACTTCCGTTCTTATTATCGACCGTGAAGGTAATATTATCGCCAGTGAAAATGAAGATCAGATTCTGAAAGTCAACCTGCATACAGAAAATGCCACTACTGAGAAAGTAATGAATCAGATGCTTTCAACTGAAAGCGGAATCTGTCAGTTTGTATTTAACGGAACAACCAATCTGGGGGCCTACTCAAGTATTGGCGGCATGTATACCCTGGTATTCATGCCATTATCAAGCTACCGGCAGAAAATCAATTCCGTTGTCTACAGCATTGTATTTGTCGTACTGCTTTGTATCATCGGTGCTGTTATCCTGATTCTCTTTACCAGTATTTCCATTACCCGGCCGATTCAGATTGTCAACAGATCAATGCAGGAAATCTCAGAAGGGGATGCGGACCTGACAAAGCGTATCGAAATTAATGCCCGGTATGAAATCGGAGCACTGGTAGATGGCTTCAATTCTTTCAGTCAGAAAATGCAGACCATTGTTTCTGAAATCAAGGATTCTTCAGTGGATCTTGATGCTGCCGGGAAAAAACTGGCAACCTCTACCTTTGATACTGAAAGTTCCATTACGGAAATTCTTGCCAATATAGAAAGCGTAAACGCCCGTATCCATAATCAGAATGTCATTGTAGATGAAGCTGCCACAGCCATGAATGACATCCTTTCAAGCCTTGAATCCCTTGAATCAAAGATTGATCTTCAGAGTAAAGGCGTTACGGCTGCCACCGGCGAAGTTGAAGGCATGCTGCAGAATATTGAATCCGTTAACGGTTCCATTGAAGATATGGTTTTCAATTTCAATACGCTCCGTGACACCATCGATACCGGTACTGACCAGCAGAATCAGGTTGCTGACCTGGTAACCCGCATTGACGGACAGTCAAAAAGCCTGCAGGAAGCCAACGTTGTTATTTCAAGTATTGCAAGCCAGACGAACCTGCTGGCCATGAATGCTGCCATTGAAGCCGCCCACGCCGGTGACGCCGGTAAAGGATTCAGTGTAGTAGCCGATGAAATCCGGAAACTGAGTGAAAACTCAAACCTGCAGTCAAAGAAAATCAGCGTCATGATTAAGGACATTAAGAGCAGCATTGCAACGATTGTTGATGCATCGGATAAGGCAAAGCAGTCCTTTGCAGGTATTTCACAGAAAGTCAGCAATACCAGCATGAACGTAGAAGCCATTCAGGATTCCATGGAAAAACAGCAGCAGGGGTCACGGCAGATCAGTGATGTGTTGAAACAGATTACTGAAAGTACCGATGATGTACTGCAGAATTCTTCAAAGATTACTGAAGAAACACGAACCATCAGTTCTGAAATACAGAAACTGCAGGACAGTGCAACGGAAATGGAAATGAGTATTTCCGAAATGAAGATTGGTGCTAAAAAGATCAATCAGACGGGAACCGAGCTTTCAGATATTACCCGACAGGTTAAGGAAAGCATTAACCGGAGTAATTCTGAAGTCGGAAAGTTCAAGGTATGATGCAGCGTTACCGGAGTGCAGCTCCGGTAACGTTTTTTTTTGCCAGCGCCAGCAGGGCCTCGGTTTCTGTGCTGAGATAGGGTGCAACATTCTGGTACAGGGGATCAACACAGTGATCGTTCCTGAATCCGGCAAACTGCCATGATGCGTCAGAAGGCAGCAGTGCACTGATGTCCAGAATGTCCTGTTCGCCAACCAGTGGCGGTACCAGTACGGTCCGGAATTCCCGCCGGTTTGCCGGCAGACTGCTTACCAGCCGGATTGATTCAGTTATGCTGTCAGCCAGGGCTTTTCTTCCCTGTTCATCAAAGGATTTCTGCGGAAGCAGGGCAGCGTACTTGTCAGGTGCTGTTTTTACGTCAAGGGCGACAAAATCAGGGCATAGAGAAGGATCCTGCAGCAGTGCTTCAAGTTTTCCCGGTGCCATGCCGTTGGTATCAAGCTTAATCAGGTATCCCAGGGAGCGGGCGTCATGAATCAGCTGTGGCGTCCAGGGTGAAAGCAGGGCTTCTCCGCCGGAAATGACGAATCCCTGAATAACACGGCGCCGTTTTTCCAGATGGGACATAATCTCATCATAAGTGGCTGCGTCTTCCGGCAGCGTACCGGTAACCAGATCCGTGTTATAACAATAGGGGCACCGCAAATTGCAGCCGTGAAGGAAAACGGCTGCCGCTACGTGCCCCGGATAATCAACTAATGATGTTTTGACCAGCATGCCGACTTTTTCAGAGCCGGCATGTGCAGTACTCAGCATGCTACTGCTGCACCGTTAAAAACGGCTTCCAGTTCCTGTACGTTGTGAGCTCTGGCTACTTCAGCACCCAGTGCGTTGTACATGATTACGGTTGGAGCAGCAAATACGCCCAGTTCTGCAGCGCGTGCAAGACCGGCTTCTGTATCTACATCAACAATAGTACCAGCTGCAGGAGCTGATGCCATGTATTCTTTTACTGGCGGACAGTTAGGACAGGTTTTGCGGGCAAACAGTTCATAACTTACGATGTCGCTGTTACCGGCAAAAAGGGTAGCTTCTGCTTTTGGAGCTTCTGCTACTGGTGCTGCAGCTTCTACAACTACTGGAGCAGGTTCTGCATGATTGCCGTCACCTTCGTATACGAACATCTTACGGATGCCGTATTCTTCGCGTTTACCCTTATTCCAGTTGCGGACAGAACGGTAGTAACCTACGATGCGGGCATATACTTCTGTTTCAGTGCCCTTTACGTTGGCCAGGGCTTCTTTAGCCTGTGCCAGTTCTGCTTCTACTTCTTTCAGTGTTCTTGCGGTTGCCATAAACTTTTTCCTCCCAAAAACGTTTTAGTACCTGTATGTGTAGTACCAACACTCAAAGTATCGGTACCGTGTTGTAATCTTTTCACTAAATATAGCGTACTTTTAGCTATTTGTCAAAGATTTGACACTATATGTGTAATATTTTCCGGGTGGAACCGGGCCGGTTCCGCCACATATAGTGTCATCCGGTGGACAGACCCCTCAGTTCCCCTCTGCCATCAGTGTTGCACGTTCAGCTTCAAGAGCAGCAATTTTGTCTTTCAGCTCGCGTTCTGCTTCTGCTTTACACTTTGGACATTCAAAGTGTTCACCAATCAGATAACCGTGTTTCGGGCAAACTGAATAGGTTGGCGAAATGGTAAAGAACGGAATGCGGTATGATGATGCAATTGCACGCACCAGATCACGGCAGGTTTTCCAGTCCTTAACTGCTTCACCCATGAACACATGGAACATGGTACCACCGGTATACTTAGTCTGCAAGGCTTCCTGGTGGTCCAGTGCTTCAAATACATCAGCAGTGTAGTCAACAGGCAGCTGGCTTGAGTTGGTATAGAACGGATTGTCACCACCGGAAGTGATGATGTCCGGGAACTGTTCCTTATCGTGGCGGGCCAGGCGGTAAGAAGTTGATTCTGCCGGAGTAGCTTCCAGGTTGAACAGGTCACCGGTTTCTTCCTGATAGTCCTGCATGCGTTCCCGCATATGGGTCAGTACTTTTTCAGCAAAGGCTTTTCCGCGTGGATGTACGATATCAACACCCAGGAAGTTCTGACAGCATTCGTTCATACCACACAGACCGATGGTATTGAAGTGGTTGGTCAGGGTCTTCAGGTAGCGGCGGGTATATGGGAACAGACCGCCGTCGTACAGGTGCTGGATAACCTTGCGTTTGGTACACAGGCTTTCTTTTGCCAGGTCCATCAGGTAGTCCAGACGGGCAAAGAACTGTTCTTCAGATTTTGCCAGGTATCCGATCTGCGGCATGTTGATGGTAACAACACCGATGGATCCGGTGAATTCATCAGCACCAAAGAGACCGCCACCACGGCGGCGCAGTTCACGTTTATCAAGCTGCAGGCGGCAGCACATTGAACGTACATCGCTTGGGTTCAGGTCAGAGTTGACGAAGTTCTGGAAGTTCGGAGTACCGTACATGGCGGTCATCTGGAACAGCAGTTCTGCAATTTCTGAATCCCAGTCAAAGTCACGGGTAATGTTGTAGGTTGGGATAGGGTATGCAAATCCACGGCCGTTGGCATCACCTTCAATGAGCAGTTCGATGAAGGTTTTGTTAATCAGGTCAATTTCTGCCTGACAGTCACCATAGGTAAAGGGCTGTTCTTTACCGCCTACTACTGCCGGTTTGTTTTTCAGGTCCTCAGGACAGGTCAGGTCCAGTGTTACGTTGGTAAACGGAGCCTGTGAACCCCAGCGGCTTGGAGTATTTACGCCGTAGAGGAAGCTCTGGATACACTGACGTACTTCTTTTGGAGTCAGGTTGTCTTTTTTTACGAATGGAGCCAGATAGGTGTCGAATGAAGAGAATGCCTGCGCACCGGCCCATTCATTCTGCAGGATACCCAGGAAGTTTACCATCTGGTTAACCAGGGTAGACAGGTGGGTAGCCGGAGTTGAGGTAATTTTGTCCGGTACACCGCCAAGACCTTCAGCAATCAGCTGGCGCAGAGACCATCCGGCGCAGTAGCCTGAGAACATGGAAAGGTCATGGATATGGAATGCAGCGGTTTTATGTGCTTCTGCAACTTCTGCTGAGTAAATGTTCTTCAGCCAGTAGTTTGCAGTGATTGAACCGGAGTTATGCAGAATCAGACCGCCCAGCGAGAAGTTGACGTTGGCGTTTTCATTAACGCGCCAGTCACTCTGTGCCAGGTAGCCGTCCATGGTTTTGTTGATGTCAAGCATAAGACTCTGGGTATCGCGGATAGCTTCATGCTTTGCGCGGTACAGAATGTATGCTTTGGCAACAGCAACTTCATGGTTTTCGATTAAAACAGATTCAACGACGTCCTGAATTTCTTCAATGGCAGGAATTGAATGAGCGTGACGGCTTGCCATCATGAGACGCAGACGGTCTTCAACGGCGTCAGTCAGCTGTTCTGCTTTATCCGGATTTGAGTACTTTTCTACAGCTTCGATGGCTTTACCGATAGCGGTAGAAATTTTTGAACGGTCGTAATCCCTGATTTCCCCCGACCGTTTTACAACGTGCCTGATGACCATGGCTGTCTCTGGATCATCTTTTGTGCCAAGAAAGCTTTTCCATTCCGGAAAAACAGACTGCTCACTCATTTAGTTCCCCCCAATTTATTAACTTCATTGATAAACTCATCCAGGTCTTCAAAGTGCCGGTATACCGATGCAAACCGGATATAGGCTACCTTGTCCACTTCGTACAGTGCTTCAAGCACCAGATTTCCCAGATCCTCTGTAGAAATCTCACGGTTGGAATGACCTTTCATAATCGCTTTGTCTTCAATATCGTTCAGCAGGTTTTCCATGGTTGCCATGGAAACAGGGCGTTTTTCCAGCGCCCGGCCGATGCCTTTTTCCAGTTTTGCCCGGTCAAAAGGCTGGCGGCGTTTATCCCGCTTTACAACCATAAACGGCTTTTCTTCGATACGCTCGTAACTGGTAAACCGGTACCCGCACGAATTACAGGCTCTACGGCGGCGGATGCTTTCTCCCTGTGCCATAGTACGTGATTCAAGTACCTTGTCGTCTAAACTCCCGCAGTTGGGGCAGCGCATATTTTACCTCGAAACTTTGTTAGATTTAGTGTCGTTTTCGTTGCTGAATAACACTATAACACTAAATCTGTGGTTTGCAAGGGGGTAAAAAAGGGGAATATTTTCGGTTGATAGTGAGCAAACCGTGATGCTGTAAGGCTTTATCACGGATTGCAGCACAGAAAAAAAAATGTAAAAATTTTTTAAAGGGTATTTTTAGGTTTCCACACTAATAGTGTCAGCAGTACAGAAAGAATGAGGGCACACACTAGGGGTAGCCAGTCGCCCAGAAGGAGATAGGGTGTTACGGTGCTTTCGTATACGGGGACCGGATAGCGCATGGAGTCTGCCTGGAAAAGGGGCAGATCTGCCAGGATACGGCCGGCCGGGTCAACGACAACAGAGTATCCGCCGTTGGTACTGCGGACCATGGTAGTACGCATTTCCTGGGCACGATAGGAAGCCATGATGAAGTGCTGGATTTCTGCAGATTTTGTTTCAGACCAGGAATCATTTGTTATGTTGACGAACACCCGGCAACCGGCCTTGTACAGCTGGCGGCAGACATCGGGGAATGCATCTTCAAAGCATACCGGTGTTGAAATGGGGACGGTACCGCCGGTTTTAACCGGTATGTCAAATACGGTGTACTCAGTGCCGGCAGTCCAGCTGGAACTGAACCCGGCAACGGCTTCCATCAGGGCCTGCATCCAGGCAGTATCGGCATAGGGAATGGATTCAGCAAAGGGAACCAGATGCATCTTTGCATGATGTTTTACAATGGAGCCGTCTTTGTCAAAAAGAACAGCGGCATTCTGGAACTGCTGCTTCCTGCGGTTGTAATTCCAGGGGGCTCCGATGATGTAGGGGGCCCCGGTATCGATGATGCTCTGCTGCAGGGGATAGGATGCCGGATGTTCGCCATACCATTCCCAGGAATCAGGCAGCAGATAGTTGAGGACGGTTTCGCTCCAGACTACCAGGTCCGGCGGCTGTTCCGAACCTTCGGTCTGGTTGGCTGTCAGTTTCTGGGACCGCTCAATAAGGGTAATGGCATCATCGGACCAGGAATCTCCATTCTGCTGGACGATAACCGTATCGATGACGGAAACCGGAGTCCGGATCCGGGTATATTCCAGGACTCCATAGGAGGCGGTCAGGGTAAAAAGAACGATGCAGAAGGCTGCTGCGCGGGCAAGGCTTCGGTTAGGATTCCGGCCGGGCAGCTGTTCCAGGGATTCTGCAACAACGGCATTGAACAGGGCAAAGAGAAAACTGATGCCCCAGGTGCCGGTGAGGGCAACGACCTGAGTAATGAGATGCCATTTCCAGGCTGTCTGGATAAGGGTTCCCCAGGGATAGGCGAGGAATCCCGTGGATTTTCCCCATTCATGGAGGGTCCAGACAGCAGTAAACCACAGGATGCGCCCCGCACTGGAAAATCGTGCAGTACCGCTTTTTTCCCGTAACTTCCAGGCAGGGTTCTGTGTTATGAAAAATGGATACCAGAGTGCAAAACTGATGATACCGCCGGCAACAAAATACACAGCGGTGGTAAGACCCAGGGTAAGGGCTGCAAAATCCTTGAAAAAAGCCAGCCAGAAACTGGAACACAGATGGGTCAGTGAAAACTGGATGGCACCGCAGAGAAACGCTTCTCTGGGGGACTGTACCAGGGTAAATGCATGGTAGACCGGGACCAGTGCAAAAAGACCGATGAATGGAGAACCGAACGGCAGCAGTTCATTGGAAATGCCGAGTGAGAGAAGGATGCCGGAAAGGGCTGCATAAAAAAAAACTTGAAAATTTGGTCTCATCAAGCTATTATTTTATAAGAAAGTATTTCATTTATTCAATAATTTGGGGTACTTCGAGGTGGGGAACAATGGATATGGCTGTAAAAGCTCACATGGCTGAGTATGAGGGACGACCAGATGTGGTCGTATCAGCTCCCGGCCGGTTCCATCTTGCCGGAGAACATTCCTGGTATTTCAAGGATACCACCCTCTCCATGGCCGTCAATATCCCCGTCTATCTGATGGCAACTGTCCGTAACGATAACGTTGTCCGTTTTTATTTCCCGCAGTTAAAGGAACGCAAGCGCTGTAATCTGGCTACCCTTAAATACCGGCGTGAAGACCGTTGGGCTAATTCCGTAAAAGCCATTATTGCCGCCTTTATGGAAACAGTACCGGTCACTACCGGGCTTGATATCACCATCTATTCTGAAGTGCTGCCGTCAGCAGGCTTTGGCGTAAATACGGCAATCAAAGTAGCAGCAGCCCTGGCATATAAAACACTGTTTGCTCCCAAAACCAGCAATGAAGAACTGCTGGAAATTATCGAAATTGCCAACCGGGAATACCTTAATGTGGGACACTATCTGTCAGATATCAATGTCTGTCTTTTCGGACAGGAAGGAAGCTGCCTGCTGACTGATCACTGGAAGAATACCCACACGGTAATTCCGTTCCCCTTTGAGGACTGGCGGATTCTCCTGACAGACGCCCGGGTACAGCGGATTTCCCTCTGGAATGAGGATTCCATCCGTACTCCTGAAAACTTTATCCGGATGGCAGAGCTGAAAACCCGTAAGGGTGATTCATTTGTATACGAAGAAAACGAAGTTGAAATAAAGGAAGTGCTGGAAGATCTTTCAGAAGACGATTACCGCCGCCTGTACTGCATCATGAAGGAACATAAATGGGTCTATGAGGCTACACAGGGCCTGCAGTCCGGAAATTTCGGCCAGTTTGCCCGTGCCTTGAACAAATCCCATGAATACATGCGTGACCTGTATACCATTTCCTGTCCGGAAATTGACTGGCTGGCAAAACGTGTCATGGAGATTGACCAGCTTCTTGATTCCCGCAGCGGAACAGCCTGTGCACGCATAACCGGTAAAGGATTCGGACGGTGTCTGTATACCATTCTGCATAAGGATAATGTGGAACTGTACAAGAGCAAACTGCAGGAATATGAGCGGATTTTCGGATACCGGCCGGTACTGTATGAAGTACAGGCTGCCGGTGGGGCACATCTTATCGAATCATTTTAAGCTGACTGGCTGCGTTTTTGTGGGAGGAAACGATGGCTGATACTTTTACCGAGGGCATGACATTATACCGCATGCGGAACTATAAGGATGCCCTTACTGTCTTTTTATCCATGCCGCATGATTCCGGTGTGCCATCCCTGGATATTGCCTATTACATCGGGCTTTGCTATGCACGGCTCAAACGGTATGATGAAGCACTGTTGTATCTGGAACAGGTCGTTACGGCAGAACAGGATGAATCCAGGGTCTGTCAGTGCCGCCTGACCCTTGCTGTCATTTATTCAAAGACTGACCGCACCCGTCTTGCCCGATATGAACTTGAAAAACTGGTAGAAAGCGGCTACCAGACCGTGCAGACCCTGAATGCACTGGCATATACCTCCTGGCTGGATGGCCATCAGGATGAAGCACTGTCTTATTATCAGCGTGCCCTTGATATTGACGAAAATAATCCAACTGCCATGAATGGTATGGGATACTGTCTAGCCTGCATGAACCAGGAACTGACAAAAGCCTTGTTCTACTGCAAGAAAGCGCTGGATTCCAACCCGGATTCTGCAGCATATCTTGATTCCCTGGCCTGGGTATATTTTAAAATGGGGCTTCAGAAGGAAGCCCTGTCCTTTGCCCGCCGTGCCCGGGAGAAAGACATTACGTCAAAAGAGATTGAAGAACATCTGGCTGCCATTACTGAAAATGCAATGGAACAGTGACGGAGTAAAAAAGTGAAGAAAATTACCAGATATATTGTCCTTTTCACCGCCTGCCTCTGCGCTGCAGGTTATCTTTCAGCACAGACCCTGGCAGACCGCGGATTTGCAGAAGACGAATTCCGTAACGGTGTGCTTGCCTATTACCGCGGGGCGTACAATGATGCTGTCCTGCAGTTTGAAAAAGCGCTGTCGTACCTGCCGGAAGAAAACCTTATTCTTGAATGGCTGGGAAAAGCATATTACCGTGCCGGCCTTGAAGGTGAGGCACTGGCACAGTGGAAACTGGCCCAGTCAAACGGCTATGGCGGCCCCCTTCTGGAAAGTGTCATTGAAATCGTGCAGAACCGCCGTGCCATTACCAGTCAGACGGTTTCTGACAAACGGTATGTAGAGATGGGAAACTATCCGCAGGTAAAAGACGGAGTACTGTATTTTGCCTATCCGGCATCAATCCTTCCCAACAGTGACGGGTCTTTCTGGCTTGCAGCCTTTGGTTCTGACGAAATTATCCGGTATGATGCCAACGGTCATATCGTAGAACGGAGTAACGGGCCTCTCAACGGTTTTGACCGCCCCATGGATCTGCTCCGTCTTCATAATGGCTCCATCGTGGTATCTGAGTATGCAGGAGACCGTCTTTCCTTCCTGGATAAAAACTGCCGCTATGTCAGCTCTTTCGGCGAAACCGGCCGTGGTGACGGCCAGCTGCTGGGCCCACAGTATCTTGCAAAAGATGAATCAGAAAATATTTTCGTAACTGATTTTGGTAACGGCCGTGTCTGTGTGTTTGACAGTACCGGTACATTCCTGTATCACTTCGGCCACTTTACCGCTCCTACCGGCATTGCCGTTTTTCAGGACCGGGTGTTTGTTGCAGACGGTGTAACCGGAGCCATCTACGTATATGATACCTTTGGAAACGAACAGGGACTTCTCGTATCTCCCGGTACCCTGGAAAAACCGGAAGCCATCCGCGTTGTAGACGGAAAACTGGTAGTCTGTGATACAAACCGGGTTCTGGTTATTAATCCGGATACGGGGGCTGGAACCGTTATTGCCGATACGGGTAACGGTCCTGCACGCATTACCTGTGCTGACGTTGATGCCAACGGAAATCTCATTGCTGCAGACTTTGACAGCGGTGAAGTATATGTTCTTGCTGAAATGTCTGAACTGGTTGGCGGGCTGTATGTGGACATTGCCCGGGTTAATGCCGATGCGTTCCCGAAAGTTAAGGTTGAAGTACGGGTTCAGAACCGGAAACGTCAGCCGGTGGCTGGTCTTACGGAACAGAATTTCCTGATTACGGAAGGTACCTATTCAGTTACCAACCAGACGTTTACCGGAGCTGCAGACCGTAATGATGCCATAGATATAACTGTCATTATTGACCGGTCACTTTCCATGGCCCAGTATGAAACCGAAGTCGCAGAGGCAGTTACTTCCATTGCTGCCAGTATGAACGGGAAGGGAACTTTCCGTGTTGTCTGTGCCGGTGATATTCCTGCAACAGAATTGATCGGTACGCCAAACAGCGTTAAGGCATTTCAGATGAGTCAGTTGAAAACCGGCTATTCCAGCCGGCCGGGGACCGACCTTGCCATCCGGCTTGCGGCCAATGATCTGGTTAATGGCGAGCTGAAACGGGCTATCGTGTACATTGGTAACGGTGAGTCTTCTGATTCATCCTTTACCCGTTATTCCCTGAACAATCTTTCCTCATATCTGGCAAATAACGGCATTTCCTTTGCCTGTGTCAACGTACGGAACGGCGCACTGTCCAGTCAGTTGAAATACATTGTCGAAAATACAACGGGTGAGTCCTATTACCTGTATCGTCCGGAGGGCATCAGCTCCATCGCATCAGATTTACAGGCAGTAGCTACCGGTGTCTATATTCTTGAATTTACCTCCAACATGCCTACTGATTTTGGCCGCAAATTCCTGCCGGTTGAAATGGAAGTATACCTGATGAACCGCAGTGGCAGGGCCAGTACCGGCTACTTTGCACCGCTGGAATAATCAGTAACTGAGTCTGATACTGGCTGCGGCGGTACATCCGATGGTATCTGCCGTGTCAGTGTGGTTCCACCAGCTCTGGATGGTTCCTGACAGGGACAGGGCATTCTTCACTGCCGATGTTGTACGGTGTAAGACCTGAAGCCTTGTTTCTTTTGTGCTGTACAGAAAGGCACATTCCTCTTCATGACTGAATGCACTGACACCGTCAACTTTTTCTGACTGGTGCTGCAGTGAAAGGGTTTCCTGTACCGATATGCCGCTGGCTTCTTGCCATTCTGCAGCAGACGTCATGTTAAACTGCGCACCGGAAGCAAAAAACAGGGTTTCTGACGTAAATACTCGGGTGGACCACTGCAGGTCAGTATACTGTACGGATACAGTCGTAATGGTTTCATCCTGGGTATAGAACGTAAAAATCGGTGTTGCACTGTCGCTTCCCAGACAGTTCAGCGCAGTAAAGGTTATGGTTCCTTTTCCGTACAGACTGTCCGTTCTGGTAATGGCAGAATACCGGTTGGTCGTACCGTATTCAGCTTCAGCCTTCACCGGGATAACAAGATCAAGAGCATTGTAAAAAGACGGCCGTTTCCAGGTAACTCCGGTTGTTTCCTTCAGGCCGTATACCGCACGGGGAGAAAGCTGCGTCTGTATCAGGCTGTCTGACGGTGATGAAATGGAAAAGGGT
The DNA here is from genome assembly GCA_024413635.1 of Treponemataceae bacterium. GTDB lineage: Bacteria > Spirochaetota > Spirochaetia > Treponematales > Treponemataceae > Treponema_I. The sequence continues at coordinate 25,977 of JAKSTT010000007.1, forward strand.
ATGGTAAGGATTGGGTCCAGTGCCAGAATATCTGAGGCATAGGAAACGGCAGCAGTGGCAGGTGTATCCTGCAGGGTTGTTTCCTTTGCGTAAAATACAGAAAAATGGTGCCCTGCTGCAGTAAAGGGAACCGTCAGGCGTGACCGGAGGGCCTGTGAAGCAGTATCTGTTACTGCGGTAAACAGGTTTCCGGCTTCCAACAGCAGCGTCGGTTCCAGGGAAGCCCAGGGAAGCACGCTGGTAACTGTTCCGGTAACTGTTTCTGAACGCTTGCCGGCATCTGCTTCTCCGGCAGAAAACTCTTCTTTGGCGGTAAGAATCCAGTCTGAACCGGTACTTTCAGGAACCTGCTGCTGGAAAGTTCCCGCCATGCGGAATGTTACCGGGTGTTGTTCTCCTATCCGTATCTGAGTAAACATATCTGCTTTCTGCTGCCAGTCTGTACGGTTATTTGAGTAATCAGCCGTCATACCGGTCTGCCACAGGCTGTTCAAGGGTTTCAGGGGAACAGACAGGGAAAGGGTATCCCGTCTTGCTGTTTTTCCGGCAGAAAAATCAGTCTGGTACCGGCTGAAACCGGATACATACTGAGCCAGCGGTTTCGTCTGGTCAGACTGCAGGGTATAGGTAACGTGATCTACGGAGCCGGTATCGGATGTCAGCCGGTAGCCAGCTCCGGCAGAAAGATGCAGGAACGGTACCGTGGTTTCTGCCGATATGCTGCCGGTTGCCCCGCCGTTCCAGGAATCAGCAGGTGAAAGCGAAGTATCAGCTTCTGCCTGCAGGACAGTATCCGTAAAGAAAAGCACCTTTTCCCGCTCATAGCGGGCCGTAGAAACGTTCCGCAGCAACAGGTCGTTATCTGTTATTCCCATGGCGGTCAATTCGTCGTACCACAGGGTTACATCGCTTGCTCGATCTGCAGTTATGGTTATGCGGCGCTTTGCCGGTGGTGTTTGCTGCAGTGCTGCTTTTTCTGCAGCTGTCAGTACATGGGTTACGGTTATCCAGGATCCCTGGCTCTGCGTATTGTTTGATGCAGGACTTTCCATGGAAACCAGTACCATACCTTCATCTGAAATAAGGTCCACCGTTACCGTAACGGTGGGGGCCGGTTGCGTTTCAATGAGGAGCAGGTACTGTAATTTCTCATAGGACGAAAGATTCATGGCAGGAAGCAGTGCTTCTGAAACAAGGGTTCCTTTATTTGATCCATTGCCTTTTAGCATAAACCGTGCGGCACGGAGTGGTTCTCTGGCACTGAGCCAGGTAACGGATGCCGGCAGCGGGGATGGGGGGACGGCAGTTTCTATCTGCGCGTTGCTGTATCCGGTTGCTGTTCCGGAAAAGGTAATGCCTGATAGGGCCGTCGTGTCTCCGGCAAGGGTAATGCTGCCACTGGTGTCTGTTCCGTCACGGGACTCAATGACCAGACGGTACTGGTTGGATTCAGCAAGGATATGGCGGTCTTTTTCTGAGAGGACAAAGGAATAGCGGGTCCATGCATCATTCTGCAGGTTAGCCGTAAGGTCTTCAGAAAAAAGGAAGTCATGGCCGCCTTCCAGTGTAACGGTACAGTTGGCAGACAGTGTTCCTTTCAGCCACAGATGCACCACCTGGGCGTTGGGGATACGGGTGCTGCCACTGCTGAATGTCAGGGGAAGTACCAGACGGCTGCCCTGGTTCCAGCTGGCAGTAACTTCCGTACCGGAGCGTGGCTGTTGTGCCCGTTTGGCCTGTATGGAAACCTGTCCGTTGTCCGGCTGCTGCAGGGACTGTTCATTCAACAGCAGCGCTGCAGAAGAACTTTCATCAAAACCTTCTATCCGTAAAACGCCGGTTACGTCAGGAACTGAAAAGGTAACACCGGTGGCAGAACTGAGTGAAAATGTCTGTCTGTCTTTCCCGGTATTCCAGTCCGTATATGCTGCAATAACGGCAGAACCGGTCTGCGGAGAATCTGGCGTACTGTAGGCTGTTTCCGTTATCCAGGGCCACATAACCGATGTTGCCACATCTGCATACAGTGTATCACTCAGCTGGAGGCCGGCCCCTGCCGCTGTATGCAGCACCGGATTACCGGCAGTTTCTGAAGGTTCGTTCCATGAAACGGTTATGACGTCAAAGGGGCCCGGTGAACTATCCAGGGTAATGTCACCGGTAGCAGCATCGTAGTGAGCGGTCACCGGTGTTCCGTTTTTCCGGACAATCACCGTTTCTGACAGGGCTTTCGTCCCGATATTGTAAGCGTTACTTTCGGTCCAGCTCTGAATCTGTATCAGTTTTCCCGTGGTACCGGCAGTCTGCGTAGCATGACCGGGTATATACAGTTCCGGCATACTGCCGGCAAAGGGATAGCGGCTGTCTGCATCCTGAAGAATGCGGTTAGGTACTACCTGCAGATACTGCTTTTCTTCTTCATACATGGTCAGGGTATACCGGCTGTCAACGGTGCCGGTTACGGCAGATACGACAGATGCGGTCGGAGCTGTTCCCTCAACAGTGTAGCGGTACCGGGACGCATCTGTAAAAGGCGAAAAATATCCGGCTTTCTGCAGGTACAGGTAACTGGTGCCGTAAAACGCAGGGGAATCATCGACATACTGGTAGTAGTAGTCTTTGATGGGAAAATCTTCAAAGCTGGCTTTTACATCGTTGAGCAGTCCAGACCATGATTTCCTAATGTTTCTGATGCCCGTGCTATCAAGTTCTGCTAACACTGACTGGCCGCTGCCGGTGATGACATTTTCTGCAATCTGGATCTGGCCGGTACCGGGTATCAGAAGGTACTGGCTGTCAGAAAGCCGGCGCATGGTACCGTCAGCCGACTGCACCCACAGGGCCACAATATGCTGTACAATGTCACGGTCCGGCAGGACGAAATACCGGTTCTGAACCCAGTCATTCAGCTCTCTGGTAACCGTAATGGCTTTACTGTCTCCCTGCCAGGTCTGACTGCAGCTTTCGATCTGTTCAAAGCGGACCATGGTGTCAAAGTTCCAGCGGTCACCGCCAAAAGAAGCCATGATACCCGGTGCATGCAGGTTTTCATTGCCAGTATGGTACCCGAAGGCTTCCAGTGCCGGGTGGGACTGGAACGTAATACCCCGGTTACCCATGCGGATTTCCCTGACAGCGGCATCCCCGGTATATCCTGCTGCAACCGTATAATCGGCCAGATCATCGGCAAAACCTGCTTCAAAGTACCAGTGATTGCGGAACAGGAACCACAGGGTCAGGTCTGCTTTCTGGCTGTATACTACCGGCGTCAGGTGAATGTCTGCCGGATGGTCTTTCTGAAACGTAAAGGATGCCGTAGAGGTCAGGGTACTTTCCCAGTATCCTTCAGAATACAGGGTAACATCCGGTTCTTCGGCTGCAGCCTGCTGTCCTGGAAAGAACGATACACAGACTGCCAGAAGCACACATGATAAAAACTGCCGTGCTTTTTTTACCAGGTTTTTCGGATCTTTTTTCTGCAGTTCAAGAACTGCCGTTTCTACGGCACGCTTTTTTCCTTCGCCAAAATCAAACAGTTCCTGCTGCGCTCCGGAAATTCCTGTTTCCAGATTCTGGCATCCTACGCCCAACAGCCGTATGCCCATGGACCGGTCATATTTTACGTCAAAAAGATGTACAATCCGTTCATAAAAGTCATCGGTACTGGAGATATACCGGGGTAGGGTTTCCTGAATGCTGACCGTGGTAAAGTCCTCGTACCGTATTTTCAGGTGTACGGTCCGGGAACAGAATCCGTCAGACAGCAGACGGAAATACACGGTATAACAAAGGTCAAGAAGTGCCGTCAGTATAACATCCCGGTCGGTCAGGTCAAATGAATAGGTGCTTTCATTACTGATGCTCCGGCTTTTCGGTTCATCATCAAATCCTGCAGCTTCCTGCCCGCGGACCGCCTGGTACAGAAACATGCCGGTGCTGTCACCAAATAACTGGGTAAGGCCTGCAAGAGAAGCCCGGTGAATTTCTTCTATCGTATAAAAGCCCCGGTCATTCAGCAGTTTCCGGGTTTTATTTCCGATGCCCCACAGTTTTTCCAGGGGAAGACTCAGCATGAACCGTTCTTCGCCCCCTGGCGGTATGACGTACAGGCCGTCAGGCTTATCCATACCGGAAGCAATTTTCGCCAGGTATTTATTTGAGGCAAGACCAACAGAAACCGTCAATCCTGTTTCCTGTAAGACCCGTTCCTTTATGCGGCGTGCAGTAGTTTCCGGGGAACCGAACAGTTTTTCGGTACCGGTCAGATCGATAAAGGCTTCATCAATGGACATCTGCTGCACATCAGGACTGAATTCCTTAAAGATATCCATAATCTGACGGGAAACCTGGCAGTACCGGTCCATACGGCCCCGGACATATATGCCCTGCGGACACAGCTGATAGGCTTTGGCGGTAGGCATGGCGCTGTGAACACCGAATTTCCGTGCTTCGTAGGATGCAGTTGAAACAACACTCCGCCGGTCACCGGGAAGTCCGCCGACAATAACGGGTTTTCCCCGGTACGACGGAAAATCAAGCTGCTCTACAGAAGCAAAAAAAGCGTCCAAATCAACATGAAGAATCTGTCTGATGCTCACAGGGTATACTCTACAGGAATACGGTAAAATCCGTTATCCAGAGCGGTAACGGTAATGTCTCCCTGCGTACATATACTGGAACTGAATGAAAGTACCAGGTCAGCATCATCGGGATTCACTACCGTAAAGTGTACCACAGAATCGGCATCCATAGTGTAGTCATGGTCCGAAAAGAGTATAAAGGCGTCATCTTTCAGGGTAATGACTACGTCATACCGGAGCATTTCAACCGGACAGGAGAGGGTCACCTGATGATTGGTAACACCATATTCCTGCGTGGTCTGGTATGTACAGGTAAGAATTTCACCGGAAGCAAATGCTGGTTCCGGATTGGACACGCTGATGGCTGATGGCTGTGGCGGATTCCGGGTAGTGTAGACGGTAACACCGATCATGATAAGAAAACAGGTAAGGGCTCGGAATAAGGTTCCGGTAATGGCAGCCTTCAGGTACTCACCCTTTCTGCGGTGCCATAAACCACGGGCAATGAGGAACCGGACACACTGAAGCAGAAATGGCAGTGTCAGGCAGGAAGCCAGAAAAGCCGTCTTGAAACCGGGCATGAAAGATGAACCTGCCAGCAGGTAAGGGGTACTGTTCCGCCAGTGGGAAAACAGATTGGGCACAAACGGAACCAGCATGAAAAGGATATAAAAAACTATGGAGCCCGATCTTCTGGCAGTACGGGATAAATAGATGATGACGAATTCTGCTGATGTCATGATGACATAGGGAAGATAGAACGCAGAAAAAATTTCGATATTCAGAAGCCCCATGAGGGAAAGCATGTAACTGTAGAAGAATCTGGTTTCCGGAATAGGAACAAACTGGCGGCATTCTGCTACAAATCCGATGCCGATGACACCCCAGGCAATAGCCATCAGCTGGGAACCGATGGGGAATGATTCAGCATTCGGCAGAATGCGGTAGGTAATCTTCTGGCCAATCCAGATAAACACTGTCAGGAACAGCAGCCAGATAGGAATGACAAACCAGAATTTCAAAAACTCAGACTTGTGTTTATCACGTTTTCTGCCGAACATAAAAGAAAGGCCACAGAGGGCAAACAGCGAAACTGCCGTTATTATGATGAGTAATGAAACGTAAAGGGTTTCCTGTGATCTGGTAAAGGCCGAAAGCAGAAAGTGCATAGTGTTATAATTATGGTGACTGGCCACGGTAGTCAAGATGCCACAATTTGTATATAATGCGGTATCACTGAAAAAATTACATTTATTTTTAAGTTTTTTTGGAGTAGAGATGGCTCAGGATAAGAAGGCCCTGCTTGATTTACCTATAAAGGTTGTGCTGTCAGAGCAAGGTGTCTCTCATTTTATCAGTCGTAATCAGAAACTTGCCAGATTCAGAATGGCAGACAATGTTGAAGAAAGCGGTGTTGCATTAACTTCGTTTGCACCATTGTCCCTTCAGAGCATGATTCTGGTAGACTACATTTCCAAAATTGAAATTTCAATGCCGGAGTTTGTATCTTCCCGCCAGGAAATCATGGATCTGTCAAAACTGGTGGTATACTCCCTGCTGTATAAACAGTTTGACCGTGAAGTCCGGGCTGTTCTTCTTTCTTCCGAATGTGTACACCGCTGGAACCGTGCCAATGCAGCACAGCTTATTGATGAAAAAACAGCCATGACCGATGCCCAGCTGCGCACCCGTATGGCAAACCGTGCCCCCTTAATCAAACAGGCACGTACTGAAATCCTCAGACCTATTTATGATCATATCGTCAACGACGCATCCCTTTCTCCTGAAGAAAAGAACGTATACCTTCTGATGACCGAAAAACTGTTGAACCGGTTAAGTCTGTTCAACTGGTATATCATTGTAAAGTTCTATAAAAAAGACGGTTTTTCTGAAATCCTCAGCAGTATCCGGCAGATTATCCAGCAGTACATGGAAAAATCAAAGATTGCTGAATATATCAGTCTTATGGTCATTGAGCTTGCCCTGAACTGTGAAAACGTCAACATGCAGAAAATGGCCAAGGACATGTTCCGTGATGATGACGATGAAGGGGTTAATGCCATCTTTGATCCGAAAAAACGGAAAATGATCATTGATGAACTGGCTGCAAAACATGAATTTGTGTACATCAGCTGGAAACTTGGTGGTGGTTCCCTTTCCATCGGTAAGCAGGGACGTCTGCAGATTACCCTGTACAATAAGAGTGATGAGTTCCAGGAATTCAAGGAAAGCATTCAGAATAAAACTGCTGCTGACCTGGGAAAGAAAAACCTGATTGACTTCTACAATGAGCTTTCCAATGACGGTGGTGCTTCAACAGACCTGGGGCTCTATTACCTGTCGTATCTGGATGAAGCCTGCCGTAAGGTAAATGTTAAATTTGAATCCCTGGTTAATCAGTTTGCTGCCCGCGATCTGACCGTTATTAACCTGGTATTCAATTTCTAAGGTACAGCATGCAGCCGCGGACTGCCGTTTCATCAATTCTCCTTTTTCTCCTGATCAGTCTGGTTTCTGCTCTTTCATCCTGTGGCGGTGTCGATACATCAGTAACTTCAGTATATCCACGGGTTATCATAGCCTATGAATCTGCAGAAACCGAACCGGATATCTTTCTTTCACTGTATGGCGAAGTTCACGGAAATGCCCTCAGACTGGAAAGTATGACCATAACCCACAAAGATTCAGGCATGTTCTGGTCTACAGACCGGCTTGAAGTTATTTCCGGCAGTGACGGTCATACCACCTATGCAGGGTACCCCACGTTCAGACCCTATGAAAAAACGTTTCCAACCGGTATGTACACGGTATCCTGGTATGAAAAGAACGGACGCCATTTTACCATAGATTTTTCATTGGGTTCCCAGGCTCCGGAACTGCCGCAGGAAGCTGATACGGTACGGAACGTGATGGTAGAAGATGCTGAACGGCGTGTTCTGTATGCCGGCCAGTCAACCAGAGATTTTTTCTCAAATCGGACGATACGGTCAAAGTATCCCACAGCGGCACTGTACAGAAAATATGTACTAAAATCCAATACCCGTGTGATGTATGTGTATCCACCGGTATATGTAAGGAATGATTCAGATAATGATTAATGAACATGAAGAAGAATCCGGACTGCACCGGAAAACAGTTCACACGTTTGTAAAGCGGGCCGGTCACATGACTGACGCCCAGCGCCGAAATTACGAAACACTTTCCGGCAGATGGTGTATTCCCTATACGGAAGAACCATTGAACTATGAAAACGTTTTTAAAAATTCCCGTCCGGTAACGGTGGAAATCGGTTTTGGAATGGGGAAGGCTACCGCCATCATAGCGCAGCAGAATCCGGAAAAAAACTACATCGGCCTTGAAGTTCATACACCGGGAGTAGGAAAACTGCTCAGCGAAATTGATGAAAAAGGACTGCAGAACCTGTACATCATTGAATATGACGCCATTGAAGTTCTGGAGAACATGATACCGGATAATTCCGTTGCTGCCTTCCACATCTTCTTTCCGGATCCCTGGCCCAAAAAGAAACATCATAAACGCCGTCTGGTACAGCGTCCACGTACCGACCTGCTGGCAAAAAAACTGGCACCCGGCGGATACCTCTATATGGCAACTGACTGGGAACCCTATGCTGAGTTTGCGCTGGAACAGCTTATTGCAACCCCTGGCCTGAAAAACGCCTACGAAGGTTTTGCTCCCCATCAGGAATGGCGGCCGGAAACCAAATTTGAGCATAAAGGGCTGGAAGCTGAGCGGAATATCAAGGAACTGTATTTTGTCAAACAGTAACCGGTAGACACGCTCCCCTGAAAAATGATATAGTTTCGGGGTTGACACAACAACATAACGGGCAATGGCGCAGTTGGTTAGCGTACAAGTCTGGGGGACTTGGGGTCGCGGATTCGAGTTCCGCTTGCCCGAT
>JAKSTT010000070.1 GCA_024413635.1 Treponemataceae bacterium
GACCATCAGGATACCCATACTGGTATCTACAAAGTCCGCAGCAAAACTGAGGCCGTGCTCATCAGGCAGTGGGGCGTGCACAATAAGGATGTCAAAGTCACGGCTGACAATAAACCGGCGGGCTTCACTGCCGCAACTGGCAATAGTCGTGCAGTATTCATCGGGGGGGAGGACTACGGATATGCTGTCATAAAACGACCGGTTGTCTGTTACAACCAGCACGTTCTTCATATTTTTCAGCTTCATGGTATCAGCAAAGGACCTGAATAAGCGTTTTCCGGTTTACAGATTGATGACTGAGGTAATGAACTCACTGTCAGCAGCAATTTTTTTGGCCTCTTTCAGCGATGATGGCAGGGTTTCAAGCCCTCTGGTAATCTCAGATCCGGCAGTATACAGGTTTTCATTGACCGGTTCGCCACGAACCAGTTTCTTTTCGATACCGTCAAGTCCGGCATTGATGAGCAGACTGAAAGCCAGATACGGATTTGCCGTCGGGTCAGCAGAACGCAGTTCCATGCGGTGCTGGGCTTCGGTATGATATGCCGGTACACGGATCAGCTGACTGCGGTTTTCTCGTGACCAGGTGATATAGCGGGGAGCTTTGTTTTTTCCCAGCCGGATGTAGGAATCTTCACGGGGATTAAGGAATGCAGTCATGTCCTTTATGTGGGCAAGAATACCTGCCATAAACTGGCTGCGGATGGTATCCAGCTCTTCGACAGAAACGCCTTCTTTTACCAGTGACAGGTTAATATGGAACCCGTTTCCGGCATGGTTTTCCAGTGGTTTCGGGCTGAAATCAGCATACAGGCCGCTTTTTTCTGCAACGGCTTTTACGACTGTCTTGAAGTTCATGCAGTTATCAGCTGCCTTCAGCGGTGTTGAATGGCGGAAATCTATTTCGTTCTGGCCGGGGCCTTCTTCATGGTGAGAAGCTTCCGGCGTAATTCCCATCTGTGTCAGATACTGGCAGATTTCGCGGCGGATGTTCTCGCCTTTATCTTCCGGAGCCACATCCATGTAGCCGGCTTTATCAAAGGGAACTTTTGTAGGCTCGCCTTTTTCATCGGTGCGGAACAGATAAAATTCCATTTCAGCCCCGATTTCAATATCAAGTCCCATTTCCCGTGCCTTTCTTTCGGTCCGGGCTAAAAGTGACCTGCTGTCTTTTTCGTAGATGTCTCCGTTGGGATAACGGATTTCGCAGAACATGCGGACAACTTTGCCCTGCATGCTCCGCCAGGGAAGAACAGTCAGTGTAGAAGGAATGGGAAACAGGAACAGATCCGAGTGTACTTCATCGGTAAAGCCGTCGATGGCGCTGGCATCAAAGGAAATGCCGTCATCAAAGGCCCGCTGCAGTTCACAGGGGAGAATGGCAATGTTTTTCTGTTTGCCGTTAAGGTCGCAGAATGCCAGGCGAATAAACCGTACGTCATCCTGTGCACAGTATTCCAAAACTTCTTCACGTGTGTATTTCATTACCTGTTCCTTCTTACAGATTTTGATTGTCATGCTGAACTCGTTTCAGCATCTCAATCTAATCAGAGATCCCGAATCAAGTTCGGGATGACGGACTGCTGTCAGTATAACACTATAGGTTTGTGTATCCCATAAGATATTTGTCTATTTCGCGGGCGCATTCGCGGCCTTCGGAAATGGCCCAGACAACCAGCGACTGTCCACGGCGCATGTCACCGCAGGCAAACACTTTGTCTACATTAGTAGCATACTGACCTTCCCGTTCTGTTGCAACAACACCGCGGGCAGTCATTTCAGTGCCGAATGCTTTTGGTGTGTAATCCTCTGCTCCCAGGAAGCCGGCAGCAATAAGAATCATATCTGCGCTCAGTTCTTTTTCAGTACCTTCAATTTCACACAGTTTCCGTACGCCGTCTACCATGCGGAATTCAACCTGTACCGTTTTAACGCCGGTGAGTTTTCCGTCCTTCTGGTAGATTTCCTTGATGGTAGTTTTGTACACACGGGGGTCACTACCGGTTCCGGCAATGACTTCCTGCTGACCGTAGTCGGTTTTCAGGGTACGGGGCCACTGTGGCCAGGGGTTATTGGCAGCCCGCTCAACTGGAGGAGCCGGCATCATTTCAAGGGCGGTAACGCTTTTTGCCCCCAGACGTACACAGGTACCGGTACAGTCATTACCGGTATCACCGCCGCCAACAACGATAACGTCTTTTCCGGCAGGATTGAATTCTTCCGGCAGTTCTACGGCGTCTGCGGCAGCATCCTTGGTGTTCAGGACAGCTTTTGTTACGGCGGTAAGGAAGGTTACGGCAGGGATAATGCCTTTTGCGTCTTCGCCGGCTACGTTCAGGCGGCGGGCGTTTTTGGCACCGCAGCACAGAGCTACGGCATCAAATTCTGCAAGAAGTTCTTCTGCCTGTACGGTACGTCCTACGTCTGCACCGGTAACAAAGGTAACTCCTTCGGCCTTCATCAGGTTTACGCGGCGGTCAATAACCTGTTTTTCCAGCTTCATGTTAGGAATACCATACATCAGAAGACCACCGATGCGGTCGTCACGTTCGTATACGGTTACGGTGTGTCCGCGGCGGTTCAGCAGGTCTGCTACGGCAAGGCCAGATGGACCGGAACCAACTACGGCAATTTTCTTTCCGCTGCGTACTTTTGGAATCTGCGGTTTCATGTAGCCTGATTCATAGGCTTTTTCAATGATGTACAGCTCATTGTCATGAATGGTAACGGCTTCCTGTATATCTCCGCCATTACCGCAGTTACAGGCTTTTTCACAGAGTGCCGGACAGACGCGACCGGTAAACTCCGGGAAACTGCTGGTTTTCAAGAGACGCCAGGCAGCCATATCGTACTGTCCTTTATACAGGGCGTCATTCCATTCAGGAATAAAGTTATGGAGCGGGCAGCCGGTTACCATGCCGGCCAGTTTTATGGCACTCTGGCACATGGGCACGCCGCAGTTCATGCAGCGTGCAGCCTGCTTGCGCCGTTCTGCATCATCAAGATAGGTATGCAGATCCTTAAAGTCTTTGGAACGGACAGCTGTTTCGCGGAATGCGTTTTCGGTCCGGGTATATATCATAAATCCATCGTTTTTTCCCATCGTAGTCCTCCTATCCTCACGCTGTAGCCTTTTTGAAGGCAGCGAGAACAGCATCGTCGTGGTTCATGCCACAGGCTTCGTGTTCAGCAATCAGTTTCAGAATCTTTGCGTAATCATTCGGAATGATTTTCTTGAAGTGCTTCAGGTTTTCATCCCAGTTGGCAAGAACTTCCTTACCACGGTTACTGCCGGTTTCTGCCACGTGCTTTTCTACCAGGCTCTTAACCAGATCAATATCATGCTGTTCAGACAGTTCGCTCATGGTTACCAGTTCTTTGTTCAGGCGCAGATACAGGTCATGGTTCTGGTCAAGAACGTATGCCACACCGCCAGACATACCGGCAGCCAGGTTGCGTCCGGTACCGCCAAGAATTACGGCAACACCACCAGTCATGTATTCAAGACCATGGTCGCCACAACCTTCGGCTACGACTGTTGCACCACTGTTACGTACACAGAAGCGTTCACCGGCAATACCGTTGATGAATGCCTGTCCGCTGGTTGCACCAAAGCAGGCTACGTTACCGATAATGATGTTTTCTTCTGCCTTGTAGCCGGCATCGGACGGTGTCTTAACGACAATCTTTCCGCCGCTTAAGCCTTTTCCAAGACCATCGTTGGCATCGCCGGTCAGGCGCATGGTAAGACCTTTCGGGATAAAGGCACCAAAACTCTGGCCGCCACCACCGGTACAGGTAACGGTAATGCTGTCTTCTGCAAGGACTGAACCGAAGGTCTTCTGGATTTCAGAACCAAGGATGGTACCAACGGTACGGTCAGTAGAAGATACCTTCAGCTCCATGGTGTTGCCGGTGGCTTTCTTCAGCTTGCCGTCCTTAACCATTTTCTTGAATGCAGGAAGCAGTTCCTTTTCATCAACGGTGCGGTCAAGATTGAAGTTATATACATCTGCCGGATCAAAGTGGCGTTTTTCATCGTCTGAAGCAGGACCTGCAAGAACACAGCTCATATCTACCAGATTTGCACGGTCAAAGTTGCCTTTGTCTTTCAGGGCAAGCATTTCAGTATGGCCACACATTTCTTCTACGCTGTGGAAGCCAAGTTCTGCCATGATTTCACGCAGTTCCTGTGCGATGAACTTCATGAAGTTTTCTACATATTCCGGTTTACCGGCAAAGCGTTTGCGGAGCTCGCTGTTCTGGGTTGCCACACCAAATGGACAGGTATCCAGGTTGCAGACACGCATCATGGCACAACCCATGGTGATAAGCGGAGCAGTTGCAAAGCCGAATTCTTCTGCACCCAGCAGACAGGCAATGGCAACGTCACGGCCAGACATGAGTTTACCGTCGGTTTCAATGACAACGCGGCTGCGGAGTCCGTTCTGCATCAGGGCCTGATGGGTTTCTGCAAGTCCCAGTTCCCATGGCAGACCTGCGTGATGGATACTGCTTAATGGAGCAGCACCGGTACCACCATCGTGGCCTGAAATCAAAATTACCTGGGCACCGGCTTTTGCAACACCGGCAGCAATGGTACCAACACCTGCTTCACTTACCAGTTTTACACTGATGCGTGCAGCTCTGTTGGCGTTTTTCAGGTCGTAAATCAGCTGAGCCAGGTCTTCAATAGAATAAATATCGTGGTGCGGAGGCGGAGAAATCAGTGATACACCAGGTGTTGCATACCGCGTTTTTGCAATCCACGGATATACTTTTTTACCGGGCAGATGACCACCTTCACCAGGTTTTGCCCCCTGTGCCATCTTAATCTGAATTTCTCTTGCACTTAACAGGTATTCTTCGGTAACACCAAAACGTCCGGATGCAACCTGCTTAATGGCACTGTTTTTGTCAGTTCCCAGGCGTTCCGGTTTTTCACCACCTTCACCGCTGTTGCTCTTTCCGTGCAGATGGTTCATGGCAAGGGCCATACATTCATGGGCTTCCTGACTGATGGAACCATAACTCATGGCACCGGTCTTAAAGCGTTTAACAATGTCTTCTACACTTTCAACGTCATCAATGGAAATGGCAGTGTCTTTGTCAGAAGCAAACTTGAGCATGGCACGCAGAGTGTGTGGATGCGCATTATCATCAACCAGGCTGGTGTATTCCTTGAACCGTTCATAACTGCCGTTGCGGGTTGCTTCCTGCAGGGCAATGATGATTTCCGGTGAGTACAGATGGTCTTCACAGGTTGGACCACGGCGGAATTTATGTACACCAACGCTGTCCAGGTGGGTGTTGACGGTCAGTCCCAGCGGGTCAAAGGCCTTGTTGTGGTGGAAGTTAACGTCATCTTCAATGTCTTTCAGGCCGATACCGCCAACGCGGCTTACAGTGTTGGTAAAGTACGTGTCAATTACGTCTTTTGCGATACCAACGGCTTCAAAGATCTGGGCACTCTGGTAACTCTGAATGGTAGAAATACCCATTTTTGCAGCAATCTTAACGATACCGCCGATGATACCCTTGTTATAGTCATCAATGGCAGTGTGGTAATCCTTATCAAGGAGTTTCTGGTCAATAAGCTCTGCAATACATTCGTGGGCCAGGTATGGGTTAATGGCACGGGCACCGTAGCCTAAGAGCATGGCAGACTGATGTACGTTGCGGACTTCTGCAGTTTCAACGATGATTGAAATGGCAGTGCGTTTTTTGGTACGGATCAGATACTGTTCTACGCCGGATACTGCCAGCAGGGAAGGAATTGCTACGTGGTTTTCATCAACACCGCGGTCTGACAGGATGATGATGTTGCTGCCGTTGCGGTATTCCCGCTCAATGGCTACGAATACTGAATCCAGGGCGTCTTTCAGCGGAGTATTTTTATAGTAGAGAATCGGTACTACGGCAGTTTTCAGTCCCGGTGCATTCAGAGCCTTAATCTTCATGATATCGGTTCCGGTCAGAATCGGGTTATTGATTTCCAGTACGGTACAGTTTTTGCTCTGAGCCTGCAGCAGGTTACCGTCAGAACCAACGTATACGGTTGTATCAGTAACGATTTTTTCACGGAGGCTGTCGATTGGCGGGTTGGTAACCTGGGCAAACAGCTGCTTGAAGTAGCTGAACAGAGCCGGGTGCTGGTTACTCATAACAGCCAGTGGAGTATCAACACCCATACTGGCGGTTGGTTCTACCCCATTCTGAGCCAGGGGCAGGATCATTTCGTTTACATCTTCATAGTTCCAGCCGAAAGCACGGTACAGAATATCGCGTTCTTCCTGGCTGTATACCGGAATCTTTTTGTTCGGGATCTTCAGGTCGCCAAGATTTTTCAGGTTCAGACTCAGCCATTCACCGTATGGATACAGATTGGTGTATTCCTTTTTGGCATCGTAGTCAGAAATCAGTTTTTTCTGTTTGGTATCTACCAGAAGAATGCGGCCCGGCATCAGGCGTGATTTCTGTACGATTTCACTTTCCGGAATATCAAGAACACCAACTTCTGAGGCCAGAATCAGGCAGTTGTCTTTGGTAATGTAATAGCGTGACGGACGGAGACCATTGCGGTCAAGGGTTGCACCAACAACATCACCGTCAGAGAAGAGGATTGCTGCAGGACCATCCCAGCTTTCCATCATGGTTGCCCAGTAGTGATAGAATTCTTTCTTTCTGGGGTCCATGGTGCTGTCGTTTTTCCATGGTTCAGGGATACAGATCATGACAGCCAGTGGCAGCGGCATGCCGTTCATTACCAGGAATTCCAGGGTGTTATCAAGCATGGCACTGTCGGAACCGGTAGTATCTACGGCCGGCAGGATTTCATGCATGGTTTCTTCGTCAAACACGGAAGAGGTCATGGTTTCTTCGCGGGCCAGCATGCGGTCAGCGTTACCACGGATGGTATTGATTTCACCGTTATGGGCAATGAAGCGGTTTGGATGGGCACGCTTCCATGAAGGCTGGGTGTTGGTAGAGAACCGTGAGTGTACCAGAGCCAGAGCCGATACATAGTCAGGTGACTGCAGGTCCTGATAGAAGGTACGGAGCTGCTGTACCAGGAACATACCTTTATATACGATGGTACGGCTTGAAAGGGAACAAACGTAGGTGTCCAGGTGGCTGTGTTCAAACTGGCGCCGAACCAGATACAGCTTGCGGTCAAAAGCCAGCCCCTGCTCTACGCTTTCAGGACGGCCGATGAAACACTGCCAGATTGACGGCATGCAGTCGCGGGCTTTTGATCCCAGAACGTTTTCTGCCACCGGAACTTCACGCCAGCCGAGGAACGGGAGCCCTTCTTTTTCACAGAGGGTTTCAAGCATTCTCTGAGCCTGGGCACGGATGAATTTATCCTGGGGGAAAAAGAACATACCGACACCGTAGTCGCGTTCTTCACCAAGGGTGATACCGCACTGCTGTGCTGCTTTCTTAAAGAATGTATGAGATACCTGAACCAGAATACCTACACCGTCACCGGTTTCTCCGGTGGCGTCTTTACCGGCACGATGTTCCAGTTTTTCTACAATGCTCAGTGCATTTTCAACGATTTTACGGGTCTGTGTACCGTCAATGTTGACTACCGCACCAATACCACAGGCATCATGCTCTTCCTGCGGGTTGTACAGGGTGTACTCACTCATATCTGCTCCTCTGAAGCCTCAGTCTGATTGCTCAGCTGCCTCTCAAATAAAATCTTTTTAATTACTGCCGGAAGTACCTCTCTCAGTGGCTCCGGTTCAGTATCATCAGGCGTTATGGCAACAGCCTGTTCCATTATGTCTGCCATAACCGGCGGACATTCCCCCAGAAGTTCCTCAACTTCCAGTTTTTTGTAGTCTTTCCGGACCAGGGGCGGCCGGTGGGATGCCAGCCGTTCTGCCGGATAAAACTTACAGGGGCGCCACAGGGTGTCCCCGTTTTTACCGCGGAAGCTGCTGGCTCCAAAAAGCCGGCAGATAAAAGGTCTTCCGCCATATATCGAACAGTGGTAAGCACTGTCGTTGTCATAAAAGATGCAGGTGTGATTATGGCCGGTATCAGCGGCTGGTCCTGGCCCCGCACACTGATAGGTTTCAGACGCCAGTTGCTCTGCTGTATCCGGCTGGTTATCAATCAGCCAGCCGGCCATAAACGCTGCTTCACTGGGATACAGATCCGGCTCAAACCCCTGGCAGCAGCTTCCGCAGCCGTCCGGACAGCAAAAACCGGTATTCCGGTACCACTCCTGCTGCAGACTGCTGAGCTTCTGGTATAAAACTCCCGTCTCGCTGCAGATTTCTTCTACCTTAGTCATGCCTGTTTATATGCATCATCATGAACACCAGAGATGGCGCGGCCACTCGGTTCATCCATGTTTTTCCAGGCGGCGTCCCATTCAAGGGCTTTGGCAGTACTGCAGGCAACACCGGCTTCATGGGGTACACAAAGGGCGGCACTTTCGCTGGGGAACAGGCGGCTGTAGATTTCGCGGTAGTAATACTCTTCTTTTGTTTTTGGAGTATTGACCGGGAACCGGCGGGCTGCCTGGGCAAATTCTGCATCGCTTACTTTG
This sequence comes from Treponemataceae bacterium, assembly GCA_024413635.1. Lineage (GTDB taxonomy): Bacteria > Spirochaetota > Spirochaetia > Treponematales > Treponemataceae > Treponema_I. The sequence continues at coordinate 8,567 of JAKSTT010000070.1, forward strand.
GAAGCGGTCATTTCCTTTAAGGTGTCAATCCAGCTGTAGCCTACACCGTCGCTGAACTGTTCCTTCTGCCGCCAGCAGATGTCCGGTGGCAGAATATCTTCAAAGGCCTTGCGGACAATCCATTTTTCAATGCGCTGTTTGCCATCAGGAAGGCGGATGCTCATTTTGTCTTTTGGGTTCAGTCCCATGGCAATATCAATGAACTCTTTGTGCAGGAACGGTACGCGGCCTTCGATACCCCACGCCATAAGGCTCTTGTTGGCACGGAGACAGTCATACAGGTGCAGTTTGCTCATTTTGCGAACCAGTTCTTCATGGAACTCCTGTTCGTTTGGTGCCTTATGGAAGTACAAGTATCCACCGAACAGTTCGTCACTACCCTCACCGCTCAGTACCATCTTGATGCCCATGGCCTTAATGGCACGTGCCAGCAGGTACATAGGAGTTGATGCACGGATGGTGGTAATGTCGTAAGTTTCAATGTGGTAGATAACGTCTTCCAGAGCGTCCAGGGCTTCCTGAATGGTAAAGTGGATTTCGTGGTGAACGGTACCGATGTATTCAGCGGCTTTGCGGGCAGCAGCCAGGTCAGGAGAACCTTCAAGACCTACGGCAAAACTGTGGAGCTGCGGCCACCAGGCATCTTTCAGGCTGCCGGTTTCAACACGTTTTTTTGCATATTTCTGGGTGATGGCAGCGATGACGGTAGAATCAAGACCACCGGAAAGGAGAACGCCATAAGGAACATCTGACATGAGCTGAGCTTTTACGGCGTTTTCAAGGCCATCGCGTACGGCACGGATAACGCTTTCGTTGATGATTTCCCCATCTGGGCCGGTAGCGCAGGGAGCATCCTTTACGGCGTCAAACTGTTCCCAGTCACGTTTGTACCAGCGCGTTGGCTTTTCGTCTTTTGACCAGAAATAGTGCCCGTTGGGGAATTCTTCGATGGTAACACAGTGGCCTTCAAGGGCCTTCAGTTCACTTGCAACATAGTAGCGGCCAGATTTATCCCATCCCTGATACAGCGGGATAACACCGATCTCGTCACGGCCGATAAGATAGGCATCCTTAGTGCTGTCATAGAGGGCAAAAGCAAAAATGCCGGAAAGGTCTTCAAGGAACGCCGTTCCCTTTTCTTTATAGAGCGGAAGAATGACTTCACAGTCACTCTGGGTTTTGAATTCATACCGGCCGGCATAGCGGGCACGGATTTCTTTATGGTTGTAGATTTCACCGTTAACGGCAAGGATAATGGTTCCGTCGTCACTTACCAGAGGCTGTTTACCGCTGAATGGGTCAACAATGGCAAGGCGTTCGTGGCTCAATATGGCGTTATTGCCGGTGTATACGCCGCTCCAGTCCGGCCCGCGATGACGGATCTTTTTTGACATATCGAGAACCTGTGAACGAAGCTGTTCCCGCAGTCCATCCGCAATCGGCTCACTGCCGCTCTGCAAATCGAATGCACCTACAAAACCACACATATTGTACCCCTATCGAACTTGGTATTCTCAACGACAGGTAACTGGGGGCCGCGGTGGACATAAAAAAAGACGCCACGGGCCTAGGCCAGCGACGTCTTTGTCGTTATGTGCTTACTATACCGATGGGGGGTACGTTGTGCAAGTAGTTTTACTGCATTTTCTGCAGTTTTGTTAAAGTTTCTGCAGTACAGGTAAAATTCGATAATCTGATACCCGTTTTTTTATAAAATGAAATGGCAGGTGCATTATCATGCGGGCACCGGAAGCGGCAGCAACAGACTCAATTTTCTGCAACAGTTGCGAACCTGCCCCGCAATGGCGTTTTCCTGCATTGAATACGCAGATATTTGTAATACGGTACCACCATGTATGGTGCAAAATAGACGGTCATCATTGTTTATGTCATCATCAACCGGGACAGACCCGCAGTGACTGTAGCTGAGTGACCAGATTTAGTGATATATTTTAATTGGAGGTAAAAGTATGAAAATTGAAATCGGCATGGATTATGAAACAGTTTTACAGCTAATCGGAAAAGAAAACATCCGGGATACGTATAATCCAGGTACCGGATACAGACATGTATACGGATGGATTACCATTTTTGATGACCGAATCAGCGCATCCTTCTCTTTTACCCCAAACAACTTACTGAAATCTATTTCTCTGCATCCACAATTTCATGAAGGTGATTCTCCTTCCTGGGATGATGCTTCTGAAGAACAACTGGATGAAGACTATGAGTACTGCCAGGAATGGTATTCAAAATATAGCCGGCACCTTACAGACAACACCAGAGTTTACCGGGATGAACGCAGCTGGACTACAGGAATAATAATCACTTGATATCAGTAACTGAGTGTTTCAACCGCAACAGACACACAGCGCCTGCAGCTGAGTGACCAGTGACTCAGTACTGAAACCAACGCCGGTTGTTTCAAACAGAAAGATGGCGTTTTTCCCCGGAACATAGCCCTCTGCAGCGTACAGTTCTATTTTCTGAATGTTTTTCTGTGCGTACTCCGGATTATCCATAAGGC
>JAKSTT010000071.1 GCA_024413635.1 Treponemataceae bacterium
TCCTGCCATGAAACACGATATTGCAACCGTACAGGATTTTCTGAATGACAGGATACAAGAGGTTTTGGAAGGTACGTGTTAGTGTGGTTTTTTCCGCCAGACGGACGGTGGAACGCCATACTGTTTCTTGAACACTTTTACAAAGTAATTGTTATCGGCATAGCCTACAAATTCTGCAATTTCAGCAATGCTTAATGTGGTTGCAGTCAGTAATTCTGCTGCATTCCGGCATCGGGTTTCAGCAAGAAACTCTGTAACGGTTTGTCCGGTTTCTTTTTTGAAAAGACGGGCCAGATGCTCCTTTGAAATTAGAAATTCTTCAGCAATAACCGATAAAGACAGTTCTTTTGAGAAATTCTCCTCAATGTGTATCAGAACTTTACGGATAACGGAAGAATATCGGTTGTATGACTTATTTTTTGCAACAGCACGGGTAAGCCGTATGATCATATCCATCTGTACTTTTGCAATATCATCGCTGGTGTGGCAATTGCTTGCTTTCTGAATTGCTTCCTGTGTTATCGCATCAATAACGGTAACAGGACACCCTCCATTTTCCGCTGCTTTCCGTACCAGAGTACGGAGTACGGTAAATCCTTCGTGGTTTGTTTCGTACAAAGCATGACGTTTCCTGTCTGCATCTTTCTGGAATAATGCAGTAGTTGAATGCAGGGAATCCATCACTTCTTTTTCTTTACCTTCCTGAATCATTTTCAAAAAAGCGTTTTCATATTGATAGCGGAGAACAATCTGCTGATGGGATTTTTCGGCTGATGATATCATATGGCGGTCATCAATATGTTCCTGTTCTTCCAGTATCGTCTGATACTGGTATTCCGGTGTTCCGGGAATAAAAGCCCGCATTGCAGACAGAATGATTCCTGTAACGTATGAGTACTGCAGAAGTGGAAAAGCCGTACAGTAATGTTTCAACTGTTCTGCAATACTGTAATCCAGTTTATGAGAGGCCAGCAGTTCATGAATATCATGGTCCGAGGTGATGGCAGATACATAGGGTCCTGCAAGGTAACAGGTATCTTCAAAGGAAAAGAGAATGAGATGTGTATGAACGGCATCAGTAATCTCGTAAAACACCTGTGGTTGAAAATCAACTAAGTGTTTTTTCAAGTAATCTGCCGTATACATGGGCTGAAGTGTGCTGTCAAAGCAATTCTGCTGTTCAAACTGATGGAGTGCTTCATCTGTCCCATTGTAGGCCGTTACGCTTATTGAAAGGCAATTTTCGATAAACCTGCAGAAAAGTGTCGAATCTATCACCATTTACTCCAAATTCGTACTAATTATATCAATATAGTTCTAACCTGACAATGTTGCTGATGGTACCATGTATGTAGGTGAACCGAATGTTCACCATAAAAAAGGAGGCCCATATGGCTAAGGAAAAAGTTTCTCAAAGTCAGCTTGACGGTGTTCAGTACCGTCGTGCAAAACTGTGGCAGGTAATCCTGTATGCATTCAATGCATTTGTAGGTATGTCTGCATATTCACTCATCGGTATGGCCAGTTATACTGCCAGTATTGGATTCGGTATCGCCACTGCTGCTATCGGCGTTATCTTAACCTGCACCCGTATTCTTGACGGTATTACTGACCCGCTGCTGGCTTTTCTGTATGACAAAGTAGATACTAAATTCGGAAAACTTCGTATTCTGCTCATCGGTGGATATATCATCGAAGCACTTGCCCTGTGGGCCATGTTCGATGGTCTTGCTTCCAAAGGCTTTGGCAGTGTGGTATTCATCCTGTGTTATGTGGTGTACGTTATCGGCTATACCATTACCAATATGACGGCACAGACTCTGCCGGCAATCATGACCAATGATCCAAAACAGCGGCCAACTGTTGGCGTTTGGGTTACTGCATTCAACTATCTGGTTCCAATGGCCCTTTCAATTGTCCTGAACATGGTACTTCTGCCAAAATTCGGCGGACAGTTCAATCAGGCCTATCTTGCTGCTGCAGCAAAACTGTGTATCGGTCTTGGTGCCTTTGGTACCATCATGGTATGTATTGGTATTTCTGCATTTGATAAACCTGAATACTATAAAGGTGTTGAAAATCATGAACCTCTCAGACTGAAAGACATGATTGATGTCCTCCAGCACAATAAACCGCTGCAGGCATACATTGCTGCCCAGTCATCAGATAAAATTGCCCAGATTACTGCTTCCCAGGCTGTTATTACTACTTTGATGTCGGGAATCCTCATCGGCAATATGGGGCTTGCCACCATGCTTTCGGTAATCAGTATGCTTCCGTCAATCATCTTTGCCGTTTTTGGTGCAAAATATGCCGGTAAGCATGGTTCAAAGAAAGCCATTGTGTTCTGGACAAAAATCTGTATGGTTATGGCTGTAATCCTTACCGTATTCTTTATTGTTATTGATCCACGTACCATTGGAAAAATGGGAAGTATTTCCATGATTCTGTATGTGCTGCTTACTCTGGGCTTTAACGGTGCCAAAATGTGCGTTACTACTGCAGATAACTCATTCATGGCTGATATCATTGACTTTGAACTTGATAGAAGCGGCAGATACATTCCTGCAGTTGTTACCGGAACCTATTCTCTGATTGATAAAATCATTTCTTCATTTGGTGCCCTGATGGCAACCGGTGCCATAGCAATCATCGGTTACGTTAATACTGTTCCTCAGCCAACTGATGAACTTACCACCGGCGTTTATGTGGTAACACTCTGCGTTTCTTATGGTCTGCCGATTATCGGCTGGATAATCACACTGCTGGCAATGAAGAACTGTTCTCTTGATAAAGAGGCGATGATTGAAGTTCAGAAACGGATTGCTGAAAAAAAAGAAGAACTGGCAAAATAATGAGAAACTGCTACCTGTTTAACGATGACTGGCTGTTTACCAAAGAAAACAAAACCAGTCACATTTCACTGCCGCATACCTGGAATGCCGTTGACGGCCAGGGGCAGGCGGACTATTACCGGGGAACCTGTGTATATGAAAAACAGTTTTCAAGACCGGTTATCAGTGACTCTGAAGAAGTGTACGTGGAATTCCGTGGTGTTAACTCCAGTGCTGTGGTGTACGTAAACGGTACTGAAGTTACCCGCCATGATGGTGGGTATTCTACATTCAGGACAAATATTACGGGCGTACTGGCGGCTGATAATACTATCCGGGTAGAGGTTGATAATGCCCCCAACAACCGGGTGTATCCCCAGCGTGCTGACTTTACCTTCTACGGTGGTATCTACCGCGATGTATACCTGATTACCGTTGATAAGACCCATTTTGATCTTGACTGGTATGGTGGAAACGGACTACGGATAACACCGGAACTTACCGGATCTGATGCGGTCATTCATTTTGAGGCCTGGTATTCCGGAGAAGCCGATGCAGTGAATGTAGAAGTTGAACAGGTTGGTTCAGTACAGCTGCAGGCGGCAGATGGAAAAGCCACCGGCAGCATTACTATTCATGATGTTCACCGATGGGACGGATTGCGTGATCCGTTCCTGTATACGGCAAAAGCCCAGCTTATAAAAGATGGACAGGTTGTTGATACGGTTTGTGATACCTTTGGCTGCCGTGAGTATTATGTGGACCCTGAAAAAGGGTTCTTCCTGAACGGCAAAAGCTATCCGCTGCATGGTGTTTCCAGACATCAGGACCGTGCAGGAATTGGTAATGCCCTTACTAAAGCCATGCATGAAGAAGATATGGATCTTATTCTTTCCATGGGAGCAAACTCTATCCGGTTGGCCCATTACCAGCACGACCAGTACTTTTATGATTTGTGTGACAAAAAAGGTATCATTGCATGGGCAGAAATACCGTATATTACCGTGCATATGGATACTGGCCGGGAAAATACCGTTTCGCAGATGAAGGAACTGATTACCCAGAATTATAACCATGCATCCATCATCTGCTGGGCATTATCCAATGAAATAACCTTGCAGGGCGAAACAGAAGACCTGATGGAAAACCACCGGATACTGAATGACTTGGTTCACCAGATGGACCCGAAGCGGCTTTCTGCCATGGCAAATCTGTTCCTTCTTGAAACCAGCAGCCCGCTGGTAACCTTGCCGGATATCCGTGGCTATAACCTGTATTACGGCTGGTATGTTGGCGAAATGGAAGATAACGATACCTGGTTTGACGACTTTCACCGCGACCATCCTGACGTGGCTATCGGTCTTACGGAATATGGGGCTGATTCTGTCATCAGATTGCAGTCACCACGGCCGGTAAAAGGCGATTACACTGAAAGTTATCAGGCATTGTACCATGAGCATATGCTGGACATGTTCTCAAAGCGGCCGTATATCTGGGGCACTTATTGCTGGAACATGTTTGAATTTGCTGCTGCTGGTCGTGACGAAGCCGGTGACCCGGGAAAAAACCACAAAGGGCTTATTACCTTTGACAGAAAAGAGAAAAAAGATGCCTTTTATATCTATAAAGCATGGTGGTCAACCGAACCTTTTGTGCACATCTGCGGCAGACGGTATGTTGACCGCATAGAACCAGTTACGGAAATCAAGGTGTACTCAAATGCAACGCAGGTTTCGCTGTATGTAGACGGGCAGCAGGTAGATACTGCTTCTGGATCCCATGTATTCCGCTTTATGGTGCCCATATCGGGTACTCACGTAATAAAAGCCGTTGCTGGCGACCAGTGTGATGAAATAACCATCAGAAAAGTTGCAGAACCGAATCCTGCCTATTTCATGTCTCTGGAGAAAGTGAAGAACTGGTTTGATGAAGAACCGGCACCGTCAGCTTCTGATGATGGCTATCTTTCTCTTGACTCAACTATGGCCGAAATTCATGCAACAGCAGAGGGTGCTGCCCTGGTAGACCGGATGATGGCTGCCATGTCGGCTAATGCAGCTGGTGGTATGGGAAAAGACGTAAAAATTCCTGCAGCCATGCAGAAAATCATTGAGCGGCAGCCGTTACGGAAGCTGATTTCCCAGGGTGGAATGGACCCGGATAGTGATATGATTAAAGGGTTGGAAGCAGCTCTTAAAAAGATTAAGAAAGCATAGGGGAGGTCGCTGTATGAAAAAGTACTTCTGTAATCCGGTCAATGTTCAGTACCGGTATCAGTTCAATGCTGACCAGCGGAAGAACAGCATTGCCATCTGCCGGGAGGCCGCTGATCCTTCAATGATTCTGTTCAAAGGCAGATACTACCTGTTTGCATCCATGACGTTAGGGTACTGGGTATCTGATGACCTTGTTTCCTGGGAAACCGGCCGTCTGCCTGATGAACTGCCGTTGTATGACTATGCACCGGATGTACGGGTGCTGGGTGATTACGTCTATTTCTGCGCTTCAAGCCGGGATCATATCTGTGACCGGTTCCGTACTAAGGATATTGAACATGGTCCCTATGAAAAGATAGAAGGTACTTTTTCCTACTGGGATCCGAATCTCTTTGCCGACGATGATGGCCGCATCTATTTTTACTGGGGCTGTTCCAACATGACTCCTATATGGGGTGTGGAACTTGATCCGGAAACCATGAAGCCTAAAGGAAATCCTGTTGAACTTATCTGGGGTAATCCTCAGGTAAACGGCTTTGAACGGGTAGGCGAAAACAACAGTAAACTGCCTAAATCAGAAGCAGAAATAGAAGCTGCATTCCAGTATTTTGTTAAGTCTCAGAATATGCCCGCAGAAAGTGTTCCGGCAGAATACGTACCGCTGATAAAGGGTATGTTCTCTGATAAGCCATATATTGAAGGTGCCTGGATGGATAAACACCAGGGAAAGTATTACCTGCAGTATGCTTTTGGAGGAACCCAGTACAATACCTATGGTGATGGTGTGTACGTTTCGGATTCTCCTTTAGGACCTTTTACTCCAGCCGCAAACAATCCGTATTCCTATAAGCCGGGAGGATTCCTTCCTGGTGCAGGCCATGGCTCTACCATGAAAGACTTGTCAGGTAATCTCTGGCATGCAGCTACCATGCGCATCAGCAGAAATCATGATTTTGAACGACGCGTAGGTATCTGGCCGGCAGGATTTGACGCTGACGGGGAGCTGTTCTGTAATCAGGCTTATGGCGACTGGCCGTTGGCTGTAACCGATGGCAGGATGGATCCTTGGGCAAATCCTGAATGGATGCTGTTATCCTATGGAAAATCGGCAACGGCATCTTCTGCAGCAGATGGAAAAGGGGCTGAACATATTGCCGATGAAAACGTGCAGACCTGGTGGCAGGCAGCTACTGCCAGCCCGGAAGAATGGGTTTGCCTTGATCTGGGGGATTGCCTTGATGTTCGTGCCATTCAGGTAAACTTTGCTGACGATGCCATTACTATTCCTGTTCCTGGTACTATCCGCGGAACAACACAGGCCCGGTACATAGAAGAAAATCCTACGGTAACACGGTACCTCCTGGAAGGTTCTGCCGATGGTACCACCTGGTTTGTCATAGAAGACAAAACTGCAGTAAATTCTGATCTTTCTCATGATTTCCTTGTAAGGGAACAGGGACTCTCTGTACGGTACCTCCGGTTATCCCACATGGAAGTTCCTTACGGCCAGAATCCTTGTATCAGCGGATTACGGGTCTTTGGTTTTGGTAAGAATGAGCCGTGCGCTGCTGCAGGGTATACCGTTGAACGTACTTCTCCCATTGATATGAATATTTCAATTACAGGGACCCCTGGTGCCACCGGATACACGGTACTCTGGGGAAACAGTGCAGAAACCCTGTATCACAGCTGCATGACCTTTGAAACCAGGCTTCGGATTGGCGGCCTGGTGGCAGGACGTTCTTATTACGTACGGGTTGATACCTTTAACGAAAGCGGCATTACCCGGGGTAACGTTATTTTTGTGGAGTAAACAGATGACGAGTGCAGTTCAGCAGATTATGATTGGCTCCGTTACAACCAGTGAAAAGGCAGCCGAAAACACCCTGCAGAAAATAAAGGAAGCCGGATATGACGGCATAGAACTGAATGGATTTATGATCCGTCCAACATCATTTCTGGTGCGGGCTTTAACAAAGGCTGCAGGCATGCCCGTTGGAAAAGGTGGTAACTTTGACTGGAAGAGTCTGGTATCTTCTGCAGGTTTGAAAACCGTTGCCATTCACGAAGATCTGGGCTCTATTGAACGGGATGTTGCTGCAGTCATAGCAGAAGCTCACCGGTTTGAAACCGACACCATTGTCATTACTGGTATGTACCGGTTTGATTACAGAAATCAGAATGCTGTTTCAGACTTGTGTCAGCGTCTGAATGCTGCCGGTAAATTGTTACAGGCAGAAGGAATTCAGCTGTTATATCACAATCATAATATTGAATGGCTTGATTGCGGTGGTATGACAGCCTATGAACGCATCATATCTGAAACAGATCCGCAATTCCTGAACTTTGAGTTTGATTCTTTCTGGCCCACAGAAGCCGGCGTTGATGCCCTGCAGGTTATGAAAGACCTTGGCAGCAGACTGCGCCTGTATCACATTGCAGACAGAGGTTCAAGAGTTTCAAAAACACCCATGACTCCTATCCTGAAATCTGACAGTGTGGAATTGGGAACCGGCAATATGAATCTGCCGTTATTCATTGAACAGGCTAAGACCGCCGGAGTGCAATCCATAATTCTGGAAAGTCACCGGAACTGGATTGATAAAAATCCCATATCTTCACTTGAAGTAAGCGGTGCTTATTTACGGAGCATACTATGAAAGCAGCCCATATACAGATTGAACATCTTTCAGAACCACTGGGAATTGACTGTAATACACCTTTGGTTACCTGGATCTGCGATGGTGATATAAAACAGACAGCCTATGAACTGAAGGCTTTTGTTTCTGGCAGTCAGGTGTATGACAGCGGTAAAGTGCCGGGTAGCGCTATGGCGGCCAGAATACCGCATACCGCAAAAAGCCGGCAGCGTGTTACGGTAGAACTGACTCTTTGGAATGAGCACGATGAAGCTGGCCCTGCAGTAACATCCTGGTACGAAATGGGGCTGAATGATACCTGTTTATGGAAGGCTGAATGGATCAGCCCTGAGTTGGAATGTGATCCAGAAGTACATAAACCAGCCAGTTACCTGAGAAAAACGTTTACCGTTGATTCGCCTGATGCTGCACGGCTGTATATTACCTGTCATGGCCTGTATGAAGCCTATCTGAATGGGAAACGGGTAGGAAACGTAGTACTTGCGCCCGGTTCATATACTTATGATAAACGGTTGGCCTACCAGACTTATGTGGTAACTGACCTGCTGCACACCGGAGAAAATACTCTGGAAGTCATTCTTGGTGACGGCTGGTTCAGAGGTGTTTCCGGCGTAGATGGGGACAGAAACCTGTACGGAACACACGTAGCGCTGTTATGTCAGTTGGAAGTTGCCGGGATGCCCGTCTGCGTATCTGATGAAACCTGGCAAGCATCTCAGAACGGCCCCGTTCGTGAAAATGACATGCAGCAGGGCGAATCTGTTGATTTGAGAATTGACTCTGCTTCCGGATACCATGGAGTACGGAAACTTGATCTGGGCTATGATACGCTTATCTGTTCCCAGGCTGTTACGGTTACAGAACACGAACGGTTTCCCGGAAAACTCCTGACTACTCCCAATGGGGAAACCGTTATCGATTTCGGCCAGAATCTGGCAGGGTATATCGAAGTAGAAGTTGAAGCCCATGAAGGGCAGATTATTACCCTTATGGCCGGGGAAACTCTGGATGAAAACGGAAACTTTACCCAGGAGAATTTTCAGGACAGAAAGCGCCATAAAGAAGGCGGCACCCGGCAGATGCTTACCGTTACCTGCCGCGAAGGGAAAAACTGGTATAAGCCCCGGTTTACCATCTGGGGCTTCCGCTACGCAAAAGTCACCACTGATATAGACCTTTCTACTGCCCGCTTTACCAGTATTGCGGTGTATTCAGACATGGCTGAAACCCTCAGGTTTCACTCTGCAAATCCTGATTTACAGCAGCTTGTGCAGAATGCCCTTTGGAGCATGAAATCAAACTTCTGTGATGTTCCTACCGATTGTCCTACCCGCGAACGGGCTGCCTGGACGGGGGATATGGGGGTCTTTATTGAAACAGGCCTTACCATGATGGACTGTTACACCGTAGTCCGGAAATGGCTTGCAGAATGTCGTCTGGCTCAGTATGAAGACGGAAAAATTGCCAATATTGCACCACGGAACAATAAGCCAAGTTTCTTTTCAGGACTGCTGGCTGGATCCGTAGGCTGGGGCGACGCCATTATTCAGGTGCCCTATGCCATGTACAAGCGGTATGACGATGCCACAATCCTGGAAGAAAACTATGACATGATGAAGAAGTGGTATTCCTATCTGGAAAGCCGGGCAAAATCAAAACCGGTAAATCCACTGAAACGGTTTAAATCCATGCCCAACCGGGATTACATCATAGAAACCGGCATTGACTACGGAGAATGGTGTGAGCCTGATGTGGAAAGCACCAATGCTATGCGGACTCCCCAGGGAAAAGTGGCAACCGCATACTTTGCCCATTCAGGAACGCTGCTTGCGGACATTGCAGGAATTCTTGGAAAAACGGAAGACCAGCAGTATTATCGGCAGGTTGCAGAAAAGGCAAAGGAAGGATACCGGTTTATTGCTACAGATAACGGCGTAATCAATTCAGACCGGCAGGCTGAGTATATCCGTGCCATAACCTTCGACCTGCTTTCAGAAGCAGAAAAGAAAGTTGCAGCGGCCAGCCTTAATACTCTGGTCATCAACTGCGGCTACCATCTGAATACCGGGTTCCTTTCAACACCGGATGTATGTAAAGTGCTTACTGACTATGGCTATGCAGATACTGCCGTTAAACTGTTGCTGCAGGATACTATGCCCGGATGGCTGTACTCAGTTAAAAAAGGGGCAACTACTATCTGGGAATCATGGAATGGCATTGATGAACATTCTGTACCCCATGAATCCCTTAACCATTATTCAAAAGGTGCTGTTGCCGGCTGGCTGGTTTCCGGTGTCTGCGGCATACACTTCTGTAACGGTAAAATACGGATTTCGCCTGCGCTGCTGAAAGAACTTGGTGATATATCAGCATCCTATGATTCACCATGTGGAACCATTGCGGTATCCATTACGTATCTGTCTGATACGGCAACCATTACTGTTACCGTTCCGTCAAATACGGAAGCAGAACTGATGCTTCCTGGAGTGGAACCGCAGACGCTGACTGCCGGCACAAAAGAAATAACTGTACATTGTTGATAATCAATACCAGGAGGTCCATTTTGGCTACATTTCAGAAAAACTTTTTAATCGGTGCTGCAACTGCAGCCCATCAGGTAGAAGGAAATAACATTCATTCAGATTACTGGGCTCAGGAACATATGACCTATACCAGCTTTGTAGAACCTTCTGGCGATGCCTGTGACCACTACAACCGGTTTCAGGAAGATATTGCCCTGATGGCACAAGCCGGTCTTACTGCCTACCGTTTTTCCATTGAATGGGCACGTATTGAACCGGAACAGGGAAAATTCGATGAAACCGAAATCGAACATTACCGTCAGATGTTGGAATGCTGTAAAAAACACGGCATAGAACCCATTGTTACGTTACATCACTTTACTTCCCCAAAATGGCTTATTTGTAACGGTGGCTGGGAAGCAGAGTCCACGGTGGCAGCTTTTACCCGGTATTGCTCCTATGTTGTTGAAAAACTGGGATCTTACATGCACTACGTATGCACCATAAATGAAGCAAACATGGGGCTGCAGATTGCTGCAATTTCTGCCCGGTACATGGCACAGGCCAAAGCTGCTGCCATACGTGCCGCTGCAGGTGGTACTGGTAACACTGACGAAGCCGGCAAAAAGACTGAAGGAACCGTACAGGTAGGCCTTAACATGCAGGGAATGATGGAGCGGATGCAGAAACAGGCAGCTGAAAATGCAGCTGTGTTCGGCACTCCGCAGCCACAGGTGTTTGTCAGTGGCAGAACTCCGGAAGGAGATATTCTGGTCATGAGGGC
>JAKSTT010000072.1 GCA_024413635.1 Treponemataceae bacterium
ATCCAGCCGAACCGGAGGCCCAAGACCCCGACAGCACCGAAAAGTGAACCGGCAAAGAACAGGATTTCTATTATCAGAGTCAGAAGCGCAATGGTACCGCATACCTTACGCATGGCATCTTCCCGTATGCCTATTTTGTCTGCCAGAATCATCTGGGCTTCAACACGGTCTTCCAGATCGCTGACAAGTTTTCTGTCCATTATTATCTTCCGGTCTGCGAAAGGAATTCAGAAATATTGAAAGCGTGATCACCCAGTTTTTCAATACGGCGGACAATGTCAATGTACAGAAGTTCAGTCTTGACATCAGCACCTTTTTCCAGACGTTTCCGGGCAATCTTTTTCAGGTCACGTTTCTGCTGGTCAATGGCGTTTTCACGCTCGGTTGCCCAGGTAAGCTGTTCTTTTGTCAGTTTTCTGTTTACATTGGCATGGATAAAGAAAACCAGTTCTTTCGCATCTGCCAGGTACGGAACCAGAAGCTTCATGTCCTCTTCCGGGAAGTGCAGTTCCTTTTCTACGGAACGTTTCAGCAGCAGCGACATGGTATAACATTCGTCAGACATGGCTTCAACTTCGCCGGTAATCTGAGTCATGGTGGCAAGGGAAGTACGCTGGCTTTCCGTCAGCGGCAGACCTTCACAGTTCAATGCATATTTGACGATTGCCTCATTCATCTGGTCCAGGTAGGCTTCTTCACGTTCCAGCATGGGCACCACTTCATCACAGAATGCCTGGCTGGGGTGTTCAAAACTGGTTTCAATACGGTCAAACATGGTAACAACAATATCTGCCATATCCCGGATTTCTTTTTCCAGACGGATGATGTGTGCTGCAGCACTGTCTTTTGAAATGGTGCTTTCGGTAAAGTCCAGCTTGTATTCGCCGCTCTCAGCTCCGGTACCGTCTTTGACAACCAGACGGGACAGTCTGATGAGATAGCCGCGGGTAGGCATGGCAACCACGGTGGTCAGGGTCTTGAAAACCGTGTGCAGTACGGAAATACGGATGGCTATATTGTCACCGGGACTGATCATTTCGATCAGTTCCAGGAATGGTCTGAAGAACAGGAATGCCAGCAGGGTACCAAAGGTGTTGAACATAACGTGGACTGAAGCAACACGTTTGGCATCAGGATTTTTACTGCCGCCGGCAGCCAGGATGGCATCAATGGTTGAACCGATTTCTCCACCCAGTGTCATGGCAGCTGCAATTTCCCAGGTAACGATGTTGTTGTATGCCATGGTAATGACGATGGCAGAAAAGGCTGATGATGAATGGATGAGGGCGGTAACGGTAATACCGATGAGGAACGCCAGAATCAGGCTGAAAACGCCCCAGCTCTGCATGGTAGTCAGGAATGACAGCTGTGAAGCATCAAAACTGAACAGGTCTGAAAGCCAGCCAAGTCCCAGGAACAGGGCTCCAAATCCCATGATTGCTTCGCCCCAGTTGCGGATGCTCTGTTTTTTCTGGCTGGACATGAAAAAACCAATGCCGAACATGGGAATGGCAAAAGTTGAAAGCTTAAAGTTAAAGCCGAAAATAGAAACAATCCAGGCGGTAATGGTAGTACCGATGTTGGCACCGAAAATGACGGGAACTGCCTGTTCCAGTGTCAGAAGCCCTGCATTGACAAAGCTGATGACCATAACGGAAGTAGCACCCGATGACTGGATGATCATGGTTACACCAAGACCGGTCAGCAGTCCTTTAAAAGCATTTCCTGTCAGGGAACCAAGTGTTCTCTGCAGTTTTTCTCCCGAGCCCTTCTGAACACCGTCAGACATAAGGCGCATACCATACATAAGGAAGCCCAGGCTTCCGACAAAATTCAAAAGTGTTTGAATAACTGAGGCAAAATTCACGGCAACATTCTAACAGATAACGGGTTGTTTTCACACGGAAAATTTGGAAAAAAAGCGCAATATTTTTGAAAAAACCGCCCCGACAGACTGCCGGGGCGGAAAGGAGGAGGAAGAATTCTGTTGTTCTTGCTTGGCTTACATACAACAAACCATTGTCCCTAAAAAAGGTTACAGAAAAAATGATAAAAAAATGTACTTCTATAACATAGAAAAAAACGGTACACTGAACTACATTTTACTACAGACATAACATAGAGGTTACAAATGGAAGTTCGTGTTCGCTATGCACCATCTCCAACTGGTATGCAGCACATTGGTGGTGTCCGCACCGCATTGTTCAACTACCTGTACGCCCGCTCACAGGGTGGTAAATTCATTCTCCGTCTTGAAGACACCGACCGTACCCGCTACGGTGAAGAATATGTTCAGAACCTGTACGATACCCTTGCCTGGCTTGGCATTGAATGGGACGAAGGTGGACCAAAGGGCGGTGAATACGGCCCATACGTTCAGTCAGAACGTTTTGAACTGTACAAGAAATATGCCCAGGAACTGGTAGACAAAGGCCAGGCTTACTACTGCTTCTGTGATGAAGAACGTCTGGAACGTATCCGCATCATGCAGCAGAAAAACAAGATGGCTCCCGGTTACGACCGTAACTGCCGCCACCTGACTGAAGAAGAAATCAAGGCAAACCTTGATGCCGGCAAACCATACGTAATCCGCCTGAAGGTACCAATGGAAGGTGAAACCCGTTTCCATGATGCACTGCTTGGTGACATTGAATGGAAAAACGAAGACGTTTCTCCAGACCCGGTACTGCTGAAATCAGACGGTTTCCCAACCTATCACCTGGCAAACATCGTTGATGACCATTTCATGAAAATCAGCCACGTTATGCGCGCCCAGGAATGGATTCCTTCTACCCCTATGCACGTTATCATGTACAAGGCATTCGGCTGGGACTATCCTGAATTCTGCCACCTGCCAATGGTAATGGGTAAAGACGGTCAGAAACTGTCTAAACGCCATGGCGCTACTTCCGTAAACGAATTCCGTGCCCGCGGCTACGTTCCCAAGGCCCTGATCAACTATGTTGCCATGCTGGGATGTTCATACGAAGACGGCCGTGATATTTATGAACTGGCTGATTTTGAACGCCTGTTCAAACTGGAACACCTGAACAAGGCCCCGGCAGTATTCGACTACAAGAAACTGGAATGGTACAACGGCCAGTACATCCGCGCCATGAGCGACAAAGAACTGTTTGACGCCGTACTGCCGTTCATCACCCTGACCGGTGACGCAGCCATCCCGATCAATGCATCTGAAGAATTCCCGGCGCCTCACGTAGGACCGGCTTACAGCGGTATTGTCATGAATGCTGACGGAACTCTGTCTATTGATCCGGAAGCCGTAAAAGCCGGAGCACCGGAACTTTCTGACGGAGAAATCCGCGAAAAACTCATGGCACTGATGCCACTCATTAAAGAACGCCTCCACTTCCTGACTGACGCAGCAGAAATGGTAGGATTCCTCTTTAAGAATGTTGCAGTTCCACCTGCTGACCAGATTATCCCGAAAAAACTGGATGCTGCCAAAACCAAGGAAATTCTTGAAGCCTCAAAAGACTTCATCAAAGCACTTCCCGGTATTCCTGAACACGAAGCTCAGGAACAGCTGGCCCGTGATATGGCAGAAAAGCTTGGAATCAAGCTGGGTGACTTTATGATGCCAATCCGTATGGCAGTTACCGGCAGCCGCGTTTCGCCACCACTTATGGGGTCAATTCTGGCTCTGGGTGTAGAAAAGGCTCTGGAACGGACCGAACGGACCATCGCTATTTTCTGAAGCAGTAACCAAGGACCCGCCGACCGGCTGCGGCAACATTCTGCCAGCAGCCCGTTGTGACTCACGGGTCCTTATTTTTTTTAGTGAGATATACAGTATGAATGTTTTTGCCGAATTTCTGCCTGAGTTCATGCACTTTACCGTTCTTGACGGCGGTCATCTTATCCTTCTCATGGGACTTATCCTGCTGTTGGGCGCCATGGGTGGCCGACTGTTCCAGAAACTGAAGATTCCGCAGGTTGTAGGCTATATCGTTATCGGTATCCTCATCGGCCAGAGTGGTTTTCAGGTAATGAGTGCCGGTGTCATAGCCAGCCTGAACCCCGTCAGTGAAATTGCCCTGTCACTTATCGGCTTCCTGATTGGCGGTGAATTAAAGCTTTCCGTCATAAAAAAATATGGCAAACAGTTTACCGGTATCCTGCTCTTTGAAGCCATCGTACCGTTCTTCGTTGTAAGCATTGTAGTTTTCAGTGTCAGCTACGCCATCACCAAGGAATTCAACACTTCCCTTGCCTTAGGCCTTATCCTGGGATCCATTTCCTCAGCTACCGCACCGGCTGCCACCACCGACGTTCTCCGTGAAAACCGCACCCGCGGCCCGCTGACAACCACCGTTCTGGGCATCGTTGCCATGGACGACGCCGTAGCCCTTATCCTCTACGCCATTGCATCTTCCATTGCATCAAGCCTTCTGGGATATACCGGCGGTTCCCTGGGATACCAGCTGCTGCACCTGCTCTATGATGTAACCGTTTCCATTGCCGTCGGCTCTGCCGTTGGTGCCCTCCTTACCCTGTTTATCCGCAATGTCATGACCGATGAAGGCCGCATCCTGGCATTCAGCCTTGGTGCCATCCTGTTAAGCACCGGTATCTGTACCTTCCTTGATCTTGATACCATTCTTGCAGCCATGTCGGTAGGATTCTTCATGGTAAACTTTGCGCCGGCCAAAACCCGCCCCACCTTTGCCCTTGTTGAAAAATTTACCCCGCCGATTTACGTACTGTTCTTTGTTCTGGTTGGTGCAAAACTGAATATCTGGAACGTAACCTACTACGTTGGCATTATTGCCCTGCTGTACGTTCTGTGCCGTACCGTCGGAAAATCCGTGGGTTCCCGCATTGGTGCCAAATTGACCCATGCACCAGAAACCGTCTACAGATTCCTGCCCTGGTGTCTGTTAAGCCAGGCCGGTGTTGCCATCGGTCTGAGTATTGCAGCCGGTACCCAGTTTGCTGATACGCTGGGACCAACCATCATCCTGATCATTACCGCTACCACCTTTATCGTACAGCTGCTGGGCCCCATCTGCGTACGCCATGCTGTTGTAGGAGCCGGTGAATGTGGCCTTGATATTACTGAAGAAGACATCATGAAGCAGTGTAAGGTTTCTGACGTTACCATTGCCGGTCAGAATATCTGTTCTGAACAGTCCCCTGCCCTGCTTTCTGAAACCGTCCTCCTGAAGGACATTCTGGATAACTTCGCGACCCACCAGAACCTGAACTACGCCGTTAAGGCTCCCAATGGTACCCTTGCCGGCATGATTACCCTGAATCACCTGAAAGAATGTCTTTTGATGACGGAGTTTTTTGACGGCCTTATGGCAACTGATATTGCAGAACCCTGTACCCTGAGCGTAAAGCCTGACATGCTGCTGCCGGACGTTATCGATATGTTTGATAACCATGACATTGATGCACTGCCGGTTATCGGAGAGGACAACCGTGTTCTTGGCGTGATTGAACGGTCTGCCGTTGATCATTTCCTGCATGCAAAGGTTGTAGAACTGCACCAGAAACTGGCCAATATGGGTTAAAGGAGATACACCATGGCAACCCCTCATAACAGAGCAAATCCCGGAGATATTGCAAAAACGGTGCTGCTGCCCGGCGACCCGCTGAGAGCAAAATACGTGGCAGAAAAATACCTTGATGATGTACGGGAAGTAACCGGCGTCCGGAATATGCTGGGCTTTACCGGAACCTACAAGGGTATTCCCGTGACAGTTATGGGGAGCGGTATGGGTGGTCCCAGCTGCGGCATTTACAGTTACGAACTGTTTACCGTATACGGCGTTGAGCGCATTATCCGGATTGGTACCTCAGGCGGGCTGCAGGAACATCTGGAACCCGGCGACCTGGTATTTGCCCTGACGGCCTCAACCGACAGTGCCTGGGCTCATCAGTATCATCTAAGCGGGACCTTCAGCCCCTGCGCTGACTACCCTATGCTTGAACAGGCCGTACACAGCGCTACAGACCACGGCTACCGCTATGCAGCCGGAGGCGTATTCTCCAGTGATCTTTTCAGTGATTATGACGCCAGTAATGAAACAACCGGCGAACAGAGCTGGGCTCCCTGGGCACGCATGGGAATCCTTGCCCAGGATATGGAAACCTATGCCCTGTACAGCACAGCCAACTGGCTGGGAAAACGGGCATTCAGCATCATTACCATGACCGACAGCTGCGTTACCGGTAAGTCCCTGGCAGATGACCAGCGGCTTACTGCACTGGAACCCATGTTCCAGGTTGCACTGGACATTGCAGCCAACTGATCATTTGCTTGACGCAACCCAGATACCCTGCCAGTTTTCAAGAATGGCAGGGTTTTCTTTTGCCTGGTCCAGCAGCTGGCGGCAACGGACGGCATAATACTTGCTGGGGGCGTCCCCGTTTTTTTCACTGTTGGCCGTAAAGGCTGACAGGGCGTCTTCCAGTTTTCCCTGGTAAAACAACTGGAGTGCAGCTGAAAAGTTTTCAATACCCTGCATTTCAATATCCCACCGCTTGGGTGACATGGGTTCATAGACCGTAACCGGTTCCGTTTTTCCGATAACCAGGACACGGCCGATTTCCCGGAACCGTGCGATGGTACCATAGGCTTCTGCCTGTTCTTTGGTGGTTTCAGTGCAGAGTACATAGGTTCCGAACTGTTTGTTTAGTCCTTCAAGCCGTGAACCGGTATTTACGGCATCTCCGAACATGGTGTAATTGAACCGGCTGCGGGATCCCATATTGCCGACAATTGATTCACCGGTGTTGATTCCGATACGGGTATACAGTGGCTCAATAATAACCGGCTGCAGCCGTTCTACCATTTTCTGTACCTGCTCCTGACACTGCAAGGCCGCAAGAAGGGCTTTTGAGGCATGACCTTCTATGGCTGCAGGTGCATTCCAGAACGCAACGATGGCGTCCCCTACATACTTATCAATGGTACCGCCGGTTTCCATAATGATGGTGGATAGTTCCGTCAGATAGATATTGAGCACTTCCGTTAACAGCTCAGGGGACAACTGCTCACCGATAGAGGTAAAGCCCTTAATGTCAGAGAAAAATACGGTGATGTTCCGTTTCTCGCCACCCAGCTGCAGCTGACTGGGATCTGAAAGAAGATTGTTGATGACGCTTTCGCTCAGATACTGGCTGAAGGCAGCCTTTATAAACCGTTTCTGCCGGCCTTCTGCAATGTAGCTGTAAAAGGTTACGCCTACATAGCCGGCCAGGTAGGCGGTTAAGGGCGCCATAATCTGCAGGTATATGCCACCAAGCATGAGCAGCCAGGCTGCAGTAAGCAGGACCACCGGTCCCAGTACGAAAAATACGGAACTGAACAGAATGGTTTTACGGGTGGCATTGATTTTAGATACGCCATAGGAGAACCAGGCAGAAAGGAAACTGCAGGCAACAATGACCAATACGATAATCCATCCGGTAACCGGTGTAATAAAGTCATCAAGCAGCCAGTTATCAAGCGCCGTAACTGATACACCGGAGCCCTGATACATGGTGCTCACCGGCGTCTGGCAGATATCATAGAGTCCTGGAGCATTGTAGATGACAAATACATAGGCATCCTCAAAATCTTCAGGATAAAAAAGTGGCTCTCCGCCGTTTTCAATGGCCAGGGCACTTTCAAGAATATCGATGGCATGATACGGATGATACCGGTTCAGATCTCCCTTGAACCGTAACAGAACCTTGCCGTTTTTGTCAGTGGGCACGGTCTTTTTCAGTTCATCAATCATCTCACTGCCGTTTTCTACAATCAGCGGAGCATAGGGCAATGATACGGACTCCCCTACGGTACCGTCTTCTGCAGTATGCTGCTGGGTTATGACAGCACAGCGGATGACCCCGTCAGAATCCTTGGAGCTGACGCTGTCTGCCACCAGGGCGGCAGCGTCCTCCAGAAGCGGCAGTGGCTTCAGCAGCCGGGTACCTGCCTGGCTGCTCATCATATCAATAATGACACCGCCATGGTCAGCCATACTCCGGGCAAAGGATTCATCATCCTGGGGACCGTAAATGCTGGGCTCTGTAAAGAGAATATCAAGTACCATGGGACCGGAAGATCCCTGAGCCATAAAATCGATGATTTTTCCAAAGGCTTCCCGTGGCCAGGGCCATCCCCAGCCATAGGATCCGGTGGCCTGGGTAATGCTTTCCTGATCAACGGCAATTATGCAGATGTCATCGGATACCCGGGTATACCGGCTGGTAGAAACAAGCACCGAATCGTAAAATTTCTGGTCCAATCCCTCAAAAAAGTGTATTGCCCAGAGTCCTGCCGTAATCAGCAGGACGCCGGTGGCAATGGTGAATGGAATCAGTTTTTTTGACGGTACGGTCATGGTGTTACGGTCTTTTTCAGACGCATGAACCGTGCAGTCCGGGCTTCATCAGTAGGAACTGCCGTAAGTTCTTTATAGGTTGACTGTAACTTAGCGATACGTTTTTCCGGAGTTGGATGGGTTTTTCCCATACCAGCGCTTTTCTGGGTACTTTTGGTAATCAGTTTCAGCATGGCAGTCATTTCCTTGATGTTGTATCCGGCTGCATTCATGATATACAGTGCATGTTTATCGGCATCAAATTCTGCTTCCTTACTGTAACCGCTGTTCATCATGGTATCCATCTGGGCTTCTACGGAGCCCTGGAAGGCATCAAGCACTTCTTTCGCCTGTTCTTTATCATCTGATGCCAGATAATAGCCGGTTGATGCCACACTTTTTACGGCTTCCCAGTTGCGGCTGTTTTTAATGGACCCGAGACCGTGTTTCAGCTGGATATGGGACATTTCATGGGCAATGACTGCTGCCATCTGGTCCTCATTTTCCATGGCTTCCACAAAGCCTCTGGTAATGAAAATATGTCCGCCGGATGTTGCAAAGGCATTGATTTCCGGAGAGTCAAGGATGGCAACAAAATAGCCTTTCATGGGATGGGGTACACCGACACAGAGAGCTGCCAGGCTGTTGGCCATGGTGGTCAGGTACCGGTTCATTTCCGGTGTATCTGCCAGCGTATAGTAATTGAGGATGGAACCGGCAACTGAACGGCCGATAAAGTATTCGTTTTCCGGAGAAAATTCTTCAAACATGCTGCCCACTTTATTGGCAGATTCAGCAATGAGGGTAAATCCCGGAACCTGTTCGCGAAGTACTTCGTTTTCTGCAATGACACTGGTAATGAGCAGGAACTCTTCACTGCCGGCAAATTCCTTCAGGGACTCACAGGAGGTAATGCTGCATACCAGCAGCAGTGCAGCAAGACACCGTACAATAGCTGTATACCACTTTTTCATATTACCTTCCCTCCTGCAGATTACCGTCGGCAAGGAATTTCAGAAGATCATCATCAGAAATGTTCACGTTCTCAACTGAATCAATAAGGGAAAAATCAATATCGCTGTTGTTTTTATACAGGTCTTCAACTTCCTGGCTGAATCCTTTACCAGCCAGCGCAATTTCGTCAAGGGTAGCAGATGCCTGACGACCGGCGATTATCCTGCGTTTTGATACCATACCAACCGGTATCCAGCCATATTCCCCGGAATATGAATCAAAGACTTCATACCAGTCGCCATCAGCCTGTATAACGGTGAGAACATCGCCATAGTTCAGGGAAACAATCTGCGAACCAAACCGCGCAGGTTTTTCCTTCAGCATGGCATTCTCAACGGCTACATACACCGTCTCCGGCGTTTTATCTTTACTGGCTGCATACACTGCGGATGCAATACACAGCGCCAGTAACAGCATGAGTATACGTTTTTTCATGTTTTCTCCCTTTTTTGGCTGACAGCAGCAGTCGTCAGCCGGTTTATTTGAAAAAGTCCACCACCTGTCCGTAAATGATTTTCATCAGCCGGGTACGGGCTTCAATACTGGCCCAGGCGATATGCGGGGTAATCATCAGTTTATTGCTGTCCTTGATGCGTACCAGCGGGTTATCGGCAGCCATTGGTTCCACAGAAAGAACATCAAGGCCTGCACCGGCAATGTCACCGTTTTCAAGGGCAGCAGCAAGATCTGCCTCAACAACGATGGGACCACGGCCAACATTGATGAAATAGGCAGTATCCTTCATTTTCTTGAAGGCTGCAGCATTCATCAGCCCCTGGGTTTCTGCCGTTAATGGTGCATGAACGGACACAATATCCGACTGGGTCAGCAGTTCATCAAAGGAAACCCGCTGCCAGTCAGCCTGGTTGTTCTTTCCGCTGGTTGAGTAATAGATAACGTTACAGCCAAAGCATTTTGCAATGGTTGCTACCCGCTGTCCGATATTTCCCATTCCGATGATACCCCAGGTTTTTCCTGAAATTTCATGGAACACATTGCTGAAATGGGTAAAAATGGTGTCTCCCACGTACTTTTCTGACTTTACATAGTCATCATAGTAGGCCAGTTTTTCCATCAGGTAAAACAGCAGGGCAAAAGTATGCTGGGCAACCGTTTCTGTTGAATATCCGGCAACATTACGCCAGGCAATACCCTTACGGTCAAGGTATTCTTTATCAAGGTTGTTGGTACCGGTTGCGGTAACGCACACCAGTTTCAGATGACTGGCGTTACCGATGGTTGATTCATTGATGGATACTTTATTCAGAATGATGACATCAGCATCTCTGGTACGTTCAAGGGTTTCTTCAGGGCTGGAAAAATCATATTTGGTCACATTTCCCAAAGTATCAAAAGGGGTCAGATCGATATCAGATCCGATGGACTTAGCGTCAAGAAAAACAATATTCATGCTGTAATAGTAGCGCAACCGGTTACCAAAAAACAACACGATAGATAAAAAAAGCCCCGCACTGAAACGTTGTGCGGGGCTTCATGGATGTAACCAGAAGGTTATTTGATTGCTTCAAATACCAGGTCTGCAACGAAAATTACAGCAAGGATCC
>JAKSTT010000073.1 GCA_024413635.1 Treponemataceae bacterium
ACGAACTGCGTGAAGCACCGGAAAACAGCTTTAACATGTGTACCATCAATCTGGGTCCCAAAAACCAGTCTAAGCAGACACAGGTTGCACAGCAGGTAGAAGATGCCATCCGTGCCACCGGCAACTATGTTACCAGCCGCCAGGATGCCATAAAAGCAAACAGCATGATGATGACCCGCGACCTGAACAAGCAGATTGATGCCATGGAAGTAGAAGGAACCATCTATTCCGTATACTCACTGGAAGACGTACTGCCTGCCCTTGAAACCGTTGTTTCTGTTGTGCATACCGTAACCACCATCATCCTGATTGTCATCTTCCTGATCGTTATGGTCGGTATTTCAAATACCTACCGCATGGTTCTCTATGAACGGATCCGTGAAATCGGTACCATGCGCGCCGTAGGGCTTACCGGCAAGAACACCGGCCGGCTCTTTACCACTGAAGCCACCATCCTGAGCCTTATCGGCGCCTTTGGCGGCTTTGTACTGGCCATCGTGGTCATGTGGATTGTCGGCTTCTTTACCATCGATAACGAAGTTGTTGCATTCTTCCTGCACAACGGACACATTTCGTTCAGTCTTGATGCAGGATCGGTTATCGCCAAATACCTGCTGATTATGATTCTTACCGTTTTTGCCGTACGTGGTACTGCAAACAAAGCCTCTGCCATGTTACCGGCCGAAGCCTTACGGAGTATTAAATAAGGAGTTATACATGAAGAAATTAGCAACTATCTGCGCCGCTGTGGCACTGCTGGCATCTGCTGCCTTTGCACAGGTAACGGCAGACCAGGCAGAACAGGCATACAAACTGCTTGAAGCCACCAACGACCAGCTGGTTTTCAGCGGTGACTATACCGCAACCATTTCAATTACCATTGAAAAACCGGGAAAACCTAATTCAAGCCTGAAATACAAGGTTTTTGAACGCACTGAAACCGAAACCTTTACCATCGTACAGCTGTTTCCTGAAGCCGATAAAGGATCCGGATTCCTGCGTGACGGTGACAACATCTGGATGTACGACCCTATCGGACGTAAATTCAGCCACGTATCGTTAAAGGAACAGATTTCTGACAGCGACATTAAGCTTGATGACCTGACCCGTGCCTCAGACCACTGGCGCAAAAACTACACCATTACCGGCATGGAAGAAGGAAAACTGGGACAGTATGCGGTATATATCGTCAGTGTAGAAGCAAAAACCAGCGACCCGGCATATGAAAAATCAACCTATTACATCCGCAAGGACGTTCCCCTGCTGCTGAAAGAAAGCGATTACAGCGCCAACGGCCGCCTGATGCGTACCATTCTGATTCCGAAATACGCAAAAACAGCCCACGGATATATCGGATACCAGACCATCGTACGCGATGAACTGAATCCGGGAGAACAGACCACCCAGGTAATTTCTGACCTGAGTTTTGATCCGCTGCCAGACCGTATCTTTACCAAAGCATATCTTGAAGGACTGAACTGATGATGACACTGAAAACAGCACGAAAACTGGCAGGGGCGGCACTGGTGGCAGCCCTGGTTCTGTCGCCACTGGCAGCCGAAGACGATGACTGGGATATGGGATTTGACAGCGGATGGGACGATGGCAGCGCATTGTTTGGCGGAGACGACGATTTCTTTGGCGGCGACGGCATTGTAGACCTGACCGATGACACCCTGAGTGCAACAGAAGTTACGACGATTTTTGAAGCCGGCAGCATTAAAGTTGGCGGCAACTGGAGTATGGGGGCCTCTACGGCTACCGGATTCGGCAAGGACATTGCCCTGCAGGATGCCCTGTACGACACTACCCTGAGCGTAAATGCTGATGCCCAGCTGTATATTGACGCCCGCCCCACTGACAGACTGCGTATGTACATGAAGGGGGGAATCAACTACCCCTATGTATCAGCAACAGATGCGCAGCAGACCGTACTGAGTAATGATTTGCAGACAGCATTACTAGCGGCTTCAGTGTTAAGTGCAATAGGAGGAGGAACTAATCCTAATGCCTCTTATTCCATCACTACCTACAACGGTTTCTATGTTAAAGAACTCTTTACGGATTTTGATGTAAACGACAGAATTTCAGCCCGGTTCGGTAAACAGACCATCACCTGGGGTGTCGGCTACTTCTTCAGCCCTGCCAGCAACATCGTAAACCTTTCAACCATCGACCCGGAAGATCCCACGGCACAGGTTGACGGTCCCCTGGCATTAAAGCTGACCGGAACCCTGCCCCGCCAGAATATTTTCTATCTGTATGCCATTCCTGAAACCTCAATGAAGGCAAACTATAACGGTCTTTCTGCAACTTTGAAGGGCTCATCAACCAGCAGTCTCCGCGACACCGCTCTGGCAGCCAAAACAGAACTGGTATTCGGCTCCGTAGAACTGGGTCTTGGCGGCTGGTATAAATACGAACAGGATCCCATTGCCATGGCAACCCTGACCGGTCCCTGCACCGATAACGGCAGCTTCTTTGCAGAAGGATTTGCCCAGTTTGATGATGACATCATCTTAAAGGGTACCATTGGCGGTATGTTCATGTTCAATGAACCCGGCATCACTCTCATGGCACAGTATTACTATGACGGAGAAGAAACCTCAGCCGCCCTTAAACAGCTGGCAACCGCAACACCAGCCGTAAAACTTGCCTTCCGTAACGGTTCCAACCTTGCCGGTACCATTGCCTTCAGCAAACTGGGAATCAATAACGTCAGTGCCAACGTATTCGGCCTGTACAACGTTCCCAATGAAACACTGGTGACCAATGCCAACGTAAGCTACGGCGGCGTCAAGAATATGTCATTCAGTGCCGGACCTTCAGTTATCTGGAACGGTTTTGACAACGATCCTACGGTATCCGTAAAACTTTCTGCTACCTTGGGCGGCGGCAAGTTCTGACCGTTTTTCCCGTCTAAACACAACTCCCACTCTGTGCTATACTGTCACAAGTGGGAGTTTTTTTATAAATGTCTGATCATTATTACAAATCTGGTGAAGCAAAAAGTTATGTAAAGAAGACTATCCTTTCCGGTAAGGAAAAAGCCGCCATTCTCCTTGGCGAGCTGGGACCTTCTACCACCGAGGATATGCTCAAGTATTTCAGCGACGAAGAAATCCACAAGCTGCGCCGCGCCATGGATGCCATTGGCACCCGTGTAGATACAGAAGATGAAGTACAGGTTCTTGAAGAGTTTCTGAAATACGGCATGATGAACCGCCTGACGGACATGCAGCCGGAACTTTTTGACAAAGAACGCTATGCCCAGATGTTGAAAGAAGAGCAGATGACCCCCATGCAGCATGCAGCCACCAATGCATCTGCAGAAGATGTTGCCGCAGTACTCCGCACCTGGCTTTCTGATAACTCACCTTCTACCAGACGCCGGTAATTTTTTTAACGTACCGGCTTTTAGGAGTTATTTCTGTGAGCCGAAACCGTTCCATTGCCTGCCATACCGTGCCGGCAATGATTATTCTTCTCATCCTGCCAGTACTGGCATCCTGCTCGTCCTATAAGGCACAGACGTATGCAGACCAGGTTCTGGTGTCCTCTGAAACGGTCGCCGTTACGGTCACCGCAAGCGAAATCGTTTTTGAACCCGTCACCCCGTACACCAATGCACTGGTATTCTATCCGGGCGGAAAAGTAGACTTTGCATCCTACGGTCCCATTCTGCGGGAACTGGCAGAAAACGGCGTCTACTGCGTCCTCTGCCGGATGCCTGCAGACTTTGCCTTTATGGACATCGGAAAAGCCAAAAGCATTACCGCCGCCAGACCAGACCTGCACTGGTACATTGCCGGCCATTCCTTGGGTGGCGCCATGGCAGCCTACTATGCCGCAGCCCATGCCGATGAACTGCAGGGGCTTATTCTTCTGGCCGCATACGCCACCACTGACCTGTCGCAG
The DNA here is from genome assembly GCA_024413635.1 of Treponemataceae bacterium. Lineage (GTDB taxonomy): Bacteria > Spirochaetota > Spirochaetia > Treponematales > Treponemataceae > Treponema_I. Next base: position 3,919 of record JAKSTT010000073.1, read on the forward strand.
ACCAGCCTGCGGGTACTGACCATGTACGGCAGTAATGACAAAGTCATGAACCGGGAACGTCTGGAAAAATACGCCGGAAACCTGCCGGCCTCTGCACAATTAATCGTGATTGACGGCGGAAACCACTCCCAGTTTGGCGATTACGGTTTTCAGAAAGGTGACGGTGAAGCCTTTATCCCCACTGAGCTGCAGGTTCTACAGACTGCCGATGCCATACTGCAGCTGATGCAGTAACAGACGATTCTATCAGCTTGAGTGACCAATCTTAAAATTTTCTAAAATTTTTACTGACAACGTGACCTGTTTGTGTTACAGTACTCCGCATATTTAATATAACATTAAGTTGTATTTAGGAGTATTTTATGAACATGAAAAAAAGCCTTCTTACTCTGGCTGCAGCCCTGCTGCTGGCCGGTACCGTAACTGCACAGCAGACCAATACCCACTGGACCACTGCCGGCACCATGTATGCCGATGGTGATAAATTTATGGATGTTAACCGCTGGCAGGACAGCGACTTCGCCAGTGCCCTGTTATTTACCGATCTGAAAATGAATTCCATTACCATGGGATATGCAACAAAGACCATGTTCCCGGTATATGCCGGTATCTTCTACAACGGTAAAACCTGGGAAGACAATGCAACCAATACCATCAGTGTCATTGTGGGAAAAGACAGCATGGCCGGTAAAATTACCTTTACTACCGGTCCTAAATCCCTGGCCGGAGAAAATGTTGACACCATCCATATGGCCCTGGATTTCGGTATGAATAACGTTTCTGACAACATTGATGTACATGGCGGAGTATCGTTTGGTACTGCCTCTACCAGCAATGAAACAACCGTTGCTGGAACCACTAGGAAAACAGAAACCGGCAATACCGTTCTTGGAATTTCAGGTGGTGCCCGTATTCCGTTAGAAGTAAAAGGAACTGCAAAGGTAGCAGCCGTAATTGATGCCGGTTACACTGCAGATACCACAACTACCACTGAATCTTCCGGTTCTAACGCATCAACCGGTAAACTGAATAACCGTGTTATTTTCATCACTCCGACAGTTACCGTTGATTATGCACTGACCAGCGTATTTGCCTATGGCCTCAAGGTATCAGTTCCTTTTGTCTTTGCTGATACCATCACCAGTACCGGCAGCGGTTCAGACACCGTCAGCCATAACCACTATATATCACCGGTAATCCGCAACGGCATTTCCGGCGACCTGGTTGCCAACAAACTGAAACTGAACGCCGGTGTTACCACCAATCTTCCTGCAATTGATATGGACGACGACAAAAACACCAGCACTTCTCTTTCCAATACCTATTATGCAGGATGCGTGCTGAAACTTGGCGATAACGTAGATATCGATACCGGTGCCAGTATCATGAAAGCCAGTGCTACCAGCGGTTACGCCACTGAATCACTGGATGATCTGTGGAAAACCAGCATGTATTTCACTGTTTCAGTAAAATTCTAACCGATGACAGCCAGAATGCTGAACACCACCAGAGCCACCAGGATCTGCAGGCTCAGCATTGAACTGGTTACTGCCGTGGTTTCCTTATCATCACCAATCATGTTGATAAGGAAACTGGTAGGACAGGCAAAGTACATCAGCAGTGTGGTGCGGAGAACCCAAGTAACACCCATGGTCAGCTGGATAATGCCCAGCACGCACAGACAGCAGACAATCTGCACTGCATAGCGGACGCAGGCCAGTTTCAGACCTTTTTTCAGGATACTGATGTCAAAAGTAAGGCCGGCACCAATACACAGCAGAATAATGGGCGACAGCGGCTGGATAAAGAAACCGGTTACCTTGGTATACAGCGGAAACCAGACAGAATTGTCGATGGCATCAGCCCAGCCCAGAAAAACTCCCGTAAAGCCAAGGATTACCGCAATAATCAGCGGACTTTTAATAATGGAAAGGGCAATTTCCCTACCACTCATTTTCTGACCGTTCAGCATCCGTAAACCGGTGGTCATGATGGTAAAGCAGAAAATACCGCTGAAAATATCCATGCTGACAATGTAGAACATATTTCCTGAGCCAACGAGAATACCGATAAGGGCCCAGCCGAACAGCCCGCCTTCCCAGGTGGTCAGGGCATAGGGAACATAGCCTTTCAGGTTGCCGGTGAAGAACCGTTTCACAAGGAATCCCATGCCAAAACAGAAGAACAGGGAAAAAAGTTCACACCCGATCAGGATGATGGAATCTTTTGAGTAGGTGCCATGGATTAAGGCATCAAATGCCATAACCGGCAGAAATACATTGATGCTGATGTCTTTAAGACATGCCACGCCGGCATCAGTAAGAAAGTTTTTATCTTTCAGGAATTTTCCCAGAGCGATAAGCAGAAATACGGGAACAATAGTTTCTAAAATGACCATGCATAGTCTCCTGTGCTCAAGGTACGCCAAATACCCCGCGCCACGCAATAGGTTTTACCTTAAAGCACCGCTTTAATGACAGACAGTGCATGGTGGCGTATAGTATGAACATACACTGACTTAACCAAACACGTTTACAGAAAGGAGGTAATCAAAAATGACGGTAGCTGCGAGCAAAATACTTCATATCTGGATTACCCCGGAAGTTCTGCAGGCGTAATACGCTGCATGCGTCGCGCTGGTAAGCGCACCCAAAACCGTGGCAATCCGCCACGGTATTTTTTTACCCGAACCTTTCGGGGTAATCCAGTGTCGCCAGCCGTGGCGGTTTTCCACTCTTACCTGAAACATTGAAAGGAAAACCATGAACACAAACAACACTGAAAACACTACTGCATCACTGACAGGCCGCATTTGCAGTGCCCAGAAAGACTCATTCCGTATCCTCTACAACGGGCAGGAATATCCGGCTGTCGTCCGGGGACGGTTTTACAACGAAAACCAGAAAGGACGCGGCCAGTTCCCTGTTGTGGGCGATTACGTCGAATTTACCCCCAATGACAAAGGCCCCTGCCGCATCAATGAAATCTGCCCCAGACGTACCGTCTTCATGCGGCCGGACCAGAGCGGGCACGCCATGGGGTACGTAAAGAATCTGGTGGAACAGGCAATGGTAGCCAACGTGGACTACATCTTTTTTCTTATGTCCATGAATGACAATTTCAATACCAACCGCATGATCCGCTATATCTCTACGGTCCTTCAGGGTGGAGGAACACCGGTAGTCATACTGACAAAAGCAGACCTGGTAGCAGATCCAGCCCCCTACATCGCCAAGGTTCAGGAACTGTCTGATCAGGTACAGGTATGTGCCATCAGCGGTCTTTGGGGTATCGGTCTAGAACAGCTGGCCCCCTACCTGACTTCCGGTACCACCATCGCCCTCATGGGGTCCTCTGGTGTGGGGAAATCAACACTGCTGAACGCCATTGCAGGCAAAGACCTGATGAAAACCGGTTCCATTCGGGAAAGCGACAGTAAAGGCCGTCATACCACCACCAGCAGGGAACTGATGACTCTTGAGAACGGGGTAACCATCATCGATACCCCCGGTATGCGTGAACTGGGAATCTGTGATGTGGAAGACGGCTTACACCAGATATACCGCCATATTGAGGAACTGACAGAACAATGCCGGTTCAGTAACTGTGGACACACCGTGGAGCCGGGATGTGCTGTCCGGGCCGCCATTGCAGACGGTACCATTTCAGAAGATGACTGGAACACCTACCGTGACTTAACTCAGGAAAGCCGCCGGAACCACAAGCTGATGATCCGGCAGCAGCGTGCCATGAACGACGCCTTCAATAAAAAACGTAACCTGGCCGACTCCAGCCGCTACCGTTAGGGTTCTGAGAATCCTACTGATGCCGCAGAAAGCAATCCCTGATGGTTGCCTCAAGAATTGCAGTATCCAAGGGGACATCTGCGGTCTCAACTGAGATAATCAAGTTGTTACCCGGAAAAAATCCGTTTTCGGCATAGATGCGCAGTTTACCGACAAAGCTGGACTTATACGAAGCGTCATCCATCAGACCAAAGTGTTCCAGGATAATTTCGGTACGGTCCGGAGAAAGCAACGTAAAATCCGGATAGAACGTTACCGTTTTCTGCTTCTGTACGGATACCTCGGTTCCGTCATCCAGTTCGCCGGTATATGTCCGCTGGACAGCAAGATTCAAGGGGTACTCGTAGCGGTAGGGAATCTGTAATTCGTTCAGCCGGTCTGCAATGATTTTTTCACTTTTTGAACGGACCCGCTCACCCTTATTTGTTTTTATCACCGGCGTATCCGGCGCAAAGCCTTTCCCTTTATACCGGACCGAAAGCCATTGAGCGGTATATTCCGCGTCAGAAAGGCTCACCGGGGTTATCAGCTGACGGCGGGGCAGATTATCAGCGTACAGGTTTTGCGGCAGACTTTCCGGAAGCATATCTATAGCCTTTTCCACCCGTGCCAGCCCCGAAATCCATTGGTCAGTCAGACGTTTCATGTGCGCAAGATAATCCTGCTGGGCAAGATTTTCAGCAAGACGCAGATTTTCGGGGTGTTTACGCGACAGATATCTTCCGGGATTTTCATTAGAACAGGTCACATGAAAATACTGAGGGCCTGATGGCGTATTCTGAATACGCAGTTTTCCGTCAACCTTCGTTGAAATACGATAGCTTTCTATTTTTTTCTTTGTTTTCATCATGTCGGACGTAATCTGCTGCAGGTCTTTACGAAGACGGGCGGCGACAGGCGTATCCTTGTGCTGTTGCTTTCTGGCCATATGAGACTCCTCTCGTGGTGAGGCAAATTCGCTTACCAAACATATATATATTTGATTCAGTAAGTGAATTTCTGCCAGAAAAGGACACAATTCTCAAAAAAAACGCAATTTTCGTGATTAGGTGTAATACGGAAAAGTTAAGATAATTTTTATCTTTATATATTATATAGACTTATTTTATAGCCGATTTACACGACGAATACGAAGTTCCGCCGTGATACCAAAAATTCACTTACTGAATACCAAAAAGAAGAGGTTCAGTAAGCGTTTTCCGCAAATCGGCAGCACAAGCCACACTCAAGCGGCTCACATATCCTCGGGGAAAAAAATCTCACCGGTAGCTTCCAGTTCCAGCGCTACATCAAGTATGCGGCGCTGAGCGGCAAGCACTTCTGCCCTGTCGACGGCAGCGGCATCTCCCATTTTTTCCATTTCTTCATTTACCAGGGTAATGTTGTTCCGGGAAATGTTGGACATGATGTATTTCTTGATTTCTGTGCCCTCAGACAGTTTCAGGGCATGGGCAATATCCTTCAGGTCACATTTGAACATGATTTTCTGAATATGCCGCTTATCAAGTTTTGCAATGTCCTCAAACATGAACATCATCTTGCGGATATCAGCTGACAGGGCACCATCAAGTTCTGCAAGAAAGGCATCCCGTTCTTCGCCGGGCAGTGTCTTTACGGTCTTTGCGCAGAACAGTACCCCTTTACTGCGCATTTCCAGCAGTTTTTTGTACTGTGCCTGAAAATCAGCAATTTTGGCATCAATGGCCGCTATCTTGGTAACAGCATCCTGAACGCTGGCTTTTGTCTGTTCAATCTGTGCGGAAGTCATACATTCAGTATACCACGAAAAAAGCCCGCCATACAGAAACCTGTACAGCGGGCTTTTCCCGTTTGAGGGCCAGCCTTTATTTGTTCATTTCATCAAGAGGCTTGTTCAGCTCTTCTGTACCAGGTACAACAAAGCGGCCGCCGCGGATAACGTCAACGGTGGTGCCGTCTTTGCGGTGGGCTACGATGGTATCCAGTTCGTCATAAGGAATGGTGATGTCCGTATGGCAGTTGAAGTATGCATCTTTTGCCTGGTCAGTACCGCGTTTGCGTGAACAGGAGTTTTCTTTTGCTACCATTTCCTTGCCGTCAGGGTTAAAGGTTTTTACGTCTTCGCTGCGGCTGAAGCAGGTATCACCCATGGCAAAGTGAGGACCGGTTTTTTCTGCAATAAGGATCGGCAGTTTGCCCTGGCAGTCGTACTCAATACCCATTTTGTAAGCAACCGTGTTGGTCCCGATGGCAAATTCACCGATCGGCACAGATTCGTGCTGGAAGAGAACGTTATCAAGCACGAACTTTTTGTTTTCTTCTTCAGTTGCAAAGTTGCCGCAGGTGTAGCGGGTAATCATACCGTCTTTCAGCTCAATTTCCAGATCCTTGAACTTCAAGCCCTCCAGGTATACTTCAGTAACGTGAAGCAGACCGTTGGTGCCTTCCAGAACTGGAGAAGTAAATACTTCACCAACCGGAATGTTAACGTCTGCAACACAGTTTTCGTATGCAGTCTGTTTTGCAGGATCAGTCAGTTCCCAGTTCTTGATGGTCAGGTTGGTGCGGTTTTTGCCGCGGCCGGTTACGGTTACGTAATCTGCCTGGTCAAGAACATCAATAAGCTTCTGCTGGATGTCTTCGTAGGTTTTGTAGTCCAGAGTGTTAACCTTTACGGTTTCTGCAAAGATTTCATGGAACTTATCACCGATTTCAGGAATCGGGTAGGCAATGATGGT
>JAKSTT010000074.1 GCA_024413635.1 Treponemataceae bacterium
TCACTGCTGGTTTTAGGACTTGCCCTTTCTATTCTGGCCCAGTGTCTGATGAACTGTGGTGTTGTTTCCGGAGCACTGCCCAGTACGGGTATTCCATTGCCATTTTTTTCGTCAGGTGGATCATCGTTGATGATGACCATGGTTTCCTGCGGATTGATCATAAACGTGTCACAAAGCAAAAATAGTGTGGAGAGAGCCTATGAGTGACGGATTGGTGTACACGTCTTACAGTAAATATTTTGATGAGGCTGAGGACGTTACAAAAGACAGAAAAACGCGACTCCTGAAGATTCTGGTAATCATCCTGGCTACAGTGCTGGTACTGGAAGCCCTTCTGTATACCGTGGTATTCCCGACCTTTGCCCCCGTAGAAGTGCATTTCAGCGGTCTGAAACAGATTTCTGAAAAAACGCTGCTGAAACAGGGTGGACCGGTGCAGGATACCGGCTGGCTGAAATTTGATTCAGCTGCCTATGCTGCCCGTCTTGCCGGAAACAGTGCCATTGAAAGCATCAGTGTAGAAAAAAAATTCCCCAATATTGTTCTGGTTCATGTACAGGAACGTGCCGGCGTTGCTACCAGTCTGGTAACCGGTAATGACCGTACGGTGCCGGTGCAGATTGATAAATCGGGTGTAGTGTTCTCTGTAGAAAATACTGCAGTTGGCATCAGCACTCCGTTGATTACCGGCCTTTCTCTGGATGAAACCAGTGATGGCTTCCGTATTGCTCCTGCCATGCGTCCACTGCTGGACCGTCTGGCTGTCATTTCGTCGACCTGTCCCAAATATCTTAATGCTCTTTCCGAGATTCATGTGGTTCCGTCGGCATCAGGCAGTTATGATCTGGTTCTGTATCCGGTACATGTGCCGGTGCGCGTCATTACCGATAGAAATCTTGATGAAGAATCGTTACAGTATATGATGGTATTACTTGATGTAATCAAAACCATGGATTCTGACATTCAGGAAGTAGATATGCGGTACGGATCAGTTGTGTATAAAACAGCAGGAGGAGATGCATGAGCGGAAGTATTGTCGGCCTTGATATCGGTACCTCCTTTGTCCGTGTTGTTATCGGTGAAGTAACAGAAGAAGGGGAACTGCAGATTTCCGGTGTAGGAACTGCGCCTTCTTCCGGTCTGAAACATGGTCTGGTAGTAAATATTGAAGCTACCGTGGCTGCCGTTCAGCAGGCTGTTGAAGCTGCTGAAATGATGAGCGGCGTTGAAGTTGAACGTGTTGTTGCCTGTATTGGCGGCGAACAGATTGAAAGTATGAGCTCAAACGGCGTTGTTGCCGTTGGAAATAAAAATACCCGTGAAATTACCCAGGATGACGTGAACCGTGCCCTGGAGTCTGCTACGGCTGTGCCGATCTCACCGGCGCGGCAGCTGCTCCATACGGTTCCCATGGGATTTTCCGTTGATGACCAGAAGGGCATTGCGTCTCCCATCGACATGATCGGGGTGCGCCTTGGTGTTGATGTATTCATCGTTACTTCTGCCATTACGTCCCTGAAAAACGTTATCCGTGTCATTAAACGTGCCGGCATTGAACCTGACAGCGTCATGCTGAAAACGCTGGCTGCAGTACAGGCTGTAACGACGGAAGAAGAACGTCAGCTTGGTTCCATCATCATTGACCTTGGTGGCGGTTCTACCGATGCCCTGGTTCTTATTGACGGTGCACCGCTGTGTACGGCAACCGTTCCTGTCGGCGGCCAGAATGTAACCCAGGATATTTCCTATGTGTGCGGCATCAGTTTTGATGTGGCAGAACGGATTAAGAAAACCAGCAGCTGCTGTTGGGAACCACTGCTTGATGCTTATGAAGCAGTTATTATTCCCGGCGTTGGCGGCCGTGCGCCGGAAGAAATTTCGCGCAATGACATCTGCCGTATCGTACAGCCACGTATGGAAGAAACCCTGTGCCTGATCCGTGACAATATTGCTGCCCAGATCAGCAGAAGGCAGCTGATGGGTAACATCATCCTGGTTGGTGGCGGTGCACAGATGCCTGGTATCGTTGACCTGGTTTCAAATATTTTTGAAACACGTTCGGTACGCATTGGATCTGCCGGAAACTTTGGCGGACTGCATGATGAGTATCATGGGCCGGAATTTGCCAGTGCCGTAGGTCTTGTGGTAAGCAATCTGGATAAAAGCCATGAGTCCGGCATTCGGGGCACAGAGCCGGCAGCGGAGAAAAAGTCTGGCATCAAAGACTTTATCACCGGTATTTTTAAAGAGTTTTTCTGAAATTATCAGAAATTGATGCTATTATATCTGTATCATTTATAGATAGTACAAAATTGGGTGGAGGAACGTACTATGGAATTCTCAGTTATTGATGAGCGGGCTGCCAGTCCTACTGTTATTAAGGTAATTGGTGCCGGCGGTGGTGGCTCAAATGCCGTAAACCGCATGATAGCTGCAGGCATAGAAAACGTTGAGTTTATCGTTGCAAATACAGACTTACAGGCATTGAATTCTTCAAATGCCCAGAAAAAACTTGGAATTGGATCTAAACTGACCGGCGGTCTTGGTGCCGGTGGTAAACCTGAAGTAGGCGAAAAAGCTGCTATGGAAGACAGTGACGCCATTGCCAATGTGCTGAAAGGCGCTGACATGGTATTCGTTACTGCCGGAATGGGTGGTGGTACCGGTACCGGTGCTGCCCCGGTTATTGCACGCATTGCCCGCGAACAGGGAGCCCTGACAGTTGGCGTTGTAACCAAACCCTTTAACTTTGAAGGCAAGGTAAAGATGGCGCTGGCCAATGACGGTATCCAGAAACTGCACAAAGAAGTTGATACCCTGATCATCATTCCAAACCAGCACCTGCTGAAAATTGTAGACAAGAAAACTCCTATCAAGGAAGCATTCAAGATGGCCGATGATGTTCTGCGCCAGGGTGTGCAGGGTATTTCTGACCTGATTACCAAACCGGGTGAAGTAAACATTGACTTTGCCGATGTCCGCACCACCATGGAAGGAAAAGGTGATGCCATTCTTGGTGTCGGCGTTGGTACCGGTGATAACCGTGCCGTTGATGCCGCTACTGCTGCAATCAATAATCCGCTGCTGGAAGATTCCCATATTGACGGTTCAAAGAATATCCTCATCAACATTACCGGTGGTGAAGATGTTTCCATCATGGAAATTGCTGAAGTCGTTGATATCATCAACTCCAGCGCTGACCCTGACGTTCTGACCATTTACGGATCTACCATTGATCCGACTATGAACGGCAGTATCCAGGTAACCGTCATTGCTACCGGTTTCCCGCAGGATGAATCAGTTGCCGGCGTTGCACGCACACAGGCTGCAGAAGCTCTGCCAAAGGTTGAAACTCCTTCCATCAGCTCTTCAGGAACCGAAACAAAACCGAAAAACGGCGAATATGTTTCCATCGCAGACTTCCAGAATATCGGCCGTGGTGGATCAACCGGTACCGGACTGTTTGGCGCCGGTGCAGGAACAGCTGTCCATGATCTTGAAACTCCTACTGCGCTGCGTAACGGCGGTATGGGATTCAATCAGAAGTAAGGCGTTGCCGGGTCTTCATGGCAGACGTTTCACCCCAAAACTGGTATATCCGTCTTGAGAACCTGTTCAATGATGAACTGCTGACTCAGGACGGAAAAGCTTCAAAAACTGCAGAAACGTATCTGACGGCAGTCTCTCAGTTTCTTGACTGGTGTCTGGAACAGGGGGTAGCCCTTGAGTCCGTTGACGTCCATACCTTAACCCTGTATTTTGCCCAGCGGCGTCTTTCTGCCGATGAGCTGACCATTGCCAAAGATATGTCTGCCCTCCGTTCCTTCGGGACGTTTCTGTGCCGCAATCAGGTCTGGGAAGAAAACCAGGCACTGCTGCTGGAAAAGCCCCACGTAAAGCGGACGCTGCCCCGGGTATTAAGCATTGAACAGGTAGATGCGCTGCTTGCCGCCATTGATACTTCAGAACCGTTGGGAATCCGTGACCGGGCTCTGTTCGAACTGATTTATTCATCGGGGCTCCGTATCAGTGAAGCAAGCGGTCTCCGTCTTGATAACGTACATCTTGATGAGAACGTACTCTGGGTTCTGGGAAAAGGTGACAAGGAACGGATGGTTCCCTTTGGTGATGATGCCCGTTTCTGGCTGAAACGGTGGCTTACTGAAGCGCGGCCGGGAATTGTAAAAAATGCACTGGTTCCCTGGGTTTTCGTCAATTATCAGGGAAAGCAGCTGAGCCGGAAAGGTATCTGGAAGCGGTTTCAGGACCTGGAAGCACTCAGCGGTGTAACGGCAAAGGTACATACCTTGCGCCACAGCTTTGCTACCCATCTGTTGAGCGGCGGTGCTGACCTGCGTTCGGTACAGGAACTGCTGGGGCATGCGGACCTTTCCACAACCCAGATTTATACCCACGTCAGCGATGAAGAGCTGGCTCAGTATCATAAAGACTATTTCCCCCAGCATACGGGTACCGGCCGGGCTGGAGAAGAAGATAAAAACGTGTAAGGAGTGTGTCACCCATGAATGAATCGCTGGTGAAAACTGTTCTTGTTGCCCTGTGTGCTCTGGTGCTGCTGGGATCCCTGGTATCCTGCGGACCCAATGTAAACTACATCAAACGGGTCCAGTCCCTGGAAGAAGGTGTCCAGAACCCCACAACCATTGATGAACTGAAGGATGCCATCAAGAAATACGGAGACCGGGTAGAAGATATTATTGCGGCTGATGCACAGAGCGGTATCTGGTGGAAAATCCTTGCAACCCGCTATATGGACAACAAAATGTACGGCGAAGCCCTGGATGCGTTCCAGCGTGCCATTGCCTTCTATCCTGCCAATCAGAACCTGTACTATTACGTAGGTGTCTGTGCCGGCTACATGGCAAAGGCAGAACTGGATTATACGGCAACCGGTGACCATTCCAAAAAATACAACTACCTGAAGCTTTCAGAAGAAGGGTACAAGCGGGCCATTGAACTGGAACCACGGTATGCCCGTGCCCTGTATGGTCTTGGCGTACTGTATACCTTTGAACTTGATAAAAGTGCAGAAGCCATTCCGATTCTTGAAAAACTGCTGACCATTGAAACCCGTCACACGGAAGGCATGTTCGTACTGGCCCGTGCCTATTACATGAACTATGAATTCCAGCTGGCCGTGGATATGTATGACCGGATTCTTTCAACGACAACCTCTGATCAGTACAAGGCTGATGCAGAGGCAAACAAGAAAGTAGTGCTTCAGGCCATGTACTGATCCGCAATTTCTACAAAAATTTCACAAAAAAGCAGTTTTTTTCAGAAAAACTGCTTTTTTTTTGTTTTTTCGGCCAAATAAATATAGTGTTATGTATGAAAAGCAATTACTTTTAAATGTAGCACTAAGCAGAATGTCATTTTTGAGTGCACCGGTCCGCGGAGTACTCTCAGAAAAACTTGACAATCTGGATAATCTGGCGGTACTTTCTAAAATTGATCTGGAGCGGTATTGTGGTCGTGAGCTGAAACGGCTCCGTTGGAATCCGCACCAGATACAGCTCCGTTCGGAACGTGACGTTTCACTTATGAAGCGCTACGCCATGGAGTTGATCTGCTGGAATGACCCGCGGTATCCGCCGTTGCTCCGGGAAATTGCCCAACCGCCTTTTGCCCTGTTTGTTCGGGGAACGGTGGAGGCTCTTGCCGGTGGACCCAACGGCATGGTGGGCATTGTCGGTACCCGGCGGCCGGATGGAGAGGGAATCCAGTCTGCTTTTGCCATGGCACGTGATTGCGTACAGAACGGCATAACAGTGGTGTCAGGTCTTGCATCCGGCATTGACTCTGCAGCACACCGGGGTGCCCTTTCTACGGTAACTGATCCGTATTCCCCGTATTATTGCGGACCATATACCGTGGCCGTGTGCGGGACAGGACTTGATACGATCTTCCCGTCAGGCAATAAAGGCCTGGCAGTGCAGATTATGCGCCGGGGCGGATGTCTGGTCAGTGAGTATCCGCCGGAAACTCCAGGCTCAAAGTGGACGTTTCCTGAGCGCAACCGCATAATCAGCGGGCTTGGTTTTGGTGTCATGGTGGTGGAAGCCCCGGCAAAATCCGGCGCCCTCATTACGGCAGATTTTGCACTGGAACAGAACCGGGAACTGTTCCTGCATCCGGTGGGAATTTCGTATTCCCGGCGGGTTGATAGAATGAACGATATACGGACCATGCAGTCTCTGGCCCTTGAAGGTGCCATTGTTACTGATTCCGTACACGATATACTGCCGCATCGGATTGCGGTGCAGAACCGGTTGTTTCCGGAGCGGAACCAGCTGTGTTTTGAATTTGACCAGACCTATTTGAAATGATGGAGTTTTATACATGGCTACAGCAAAAAAGACTACTACGACAGCAAAAAAAGCCAAGACGACTGCTGCAAAGAAAAAAAAGCATACCCTGGTTGTTGTAGAATCTCCTGCCAAAGCAAAGACTATCGAAAAATATCTGGGGACCGGCTATACCGTAAAAGCCTCCATGGGACATCTCATTGATCTTCCCAAGAGCCGTATTGCCATTGATATCGATAACGGTTTCCAGCCTGAATATATTACGGTCCGCGGCCGTGCTGCCGTACTGAAAGACCTGCAGAAGGAAGCAAAGAAATCTGATGTTGTCCTTCTGGCATCGGACCCTGACCGCGAAGGAGAAGCCATCGCCTGGCATCTTCAGCGGGCTCTGGCAGAAAAAACTGATGCTGAAATCAGCCGTGTAGTATTCAATGAAATTACTCCTGTTGTTGTAAAGGAAGCCGTAAAGCATCCGGGCCAGATTGATGAAAAAATGGTAGATGCCCAGAAAGCGCGCCGTGTCCTTGACCGTCTGGTAGGTTACAACCTGTCTCCGCTTCTGTGGAAGAAAGTAAAGAACGGTTTGTCTGCCGGCCGTGTGCAGTCAGTAGCACTCCGCCTGATCTGTGAACGTGAAGCAGAAGTAGAAAACTTCATTCCTGAAGAATACTGGAGTCTTGAAGCAGACTTCCTGAAAAAGAAAAGTTCATTTACGGCACAGCTGGTTTCCTACAAGGGAGAAAAACCGGTACTGAAAAGCCAGGCCGATGTTGAAAAAATCATTGCAGAAATCAACGGCTCTGAATGCAAGGTCATCGATATTAAGACCCAGGACCGGACCATCAAGCCAAAGGCTCCCTTTACCACCAGTAAACTGCAGCAGGCTGCAGCCAACCGGCTGGGATTCAATGCCCGCAAAACCATGCAGATTGCCCAGCAGCTGTATGAAGGTGTACCCATCGGTTCCAGCCGTGTCGGTCTTATTACCTACATGCGTACGGACTCTACCCGTATTTCACAGACGGCTCTTGATGACGTCCGCGAATATCTGGCAAAAGAGTACCCTGACCAGCTGCCTGCAGAACCCATTATCTACGCCGTAGGTAACAAGGCTCAGGACGCCCATGAAGCCATCCGTCCTACCTATGTAAAATATACGCCTGATTACGTAAAGGATTACCTGAGCCGTGACCAGCTGCGTCTGTACCAGCTGATCTGGGAAGCCTTTGTATCAAGTCAGATGAACAATGCAAAGAGCCGGACCACCAGCGTTGATATTCAGGGCGGAGATGCCGTATTCCGTGTTTCTGCCAGCAAGATTATGGATAAAGGGTTCTACTCAGTTACCCATCTCCTTACCTCAAAAGAAGAACTGTCCGGCAGTATCCCGTCTGTAGAACTGGGCGATGTTCTTGAAACAAAGGAATTCCGCCCGGAACAGCACTTTACCCAGGGACCAGCCCGCTATACAGATGCCAGTATCGTCCGCACTCTGGAAGAAAAAGGCATCGGCCGCCCTTCAACCTATGCGCCGATTATTTCCGTACTCCTTGACCGTTTCTATGTTACCCGCAGCAACAAGCAGCTGGTGCCGACTACCCTTGGCCGCATGATCAACGATATTCTGGTTGAATCATTCCCGGAAGTCATCAACGAAAACTTTACCGCAGAAGTTGAGTCCAAACTGGACTCTGTAGCCGAAGGCGCCATTGAATGGCCCAAAATGATGGGTGAATTCTACGGACCGTTCCACGAACGGGTTGATGAAGTCATGTCCAACCTGGAAAGCGTAAAAGGCAGCATTGATGAAGTAACTGATGTGGCCTGCGAAAAATGCGGTAAACCCATGACCAAAAAACTGGGACGGTTTGGATACTTCCTGGCCTGTTCCGGCTTCCCGGAATGCCACAATACCAAATCCATTCCGCTGGCAAAATGTCCGCGCTGTGACGGTGACATTGTTGCCCGCAAGTCAAAGGGCAGGGGACGTGAATTCTACGGTTGTACCAATTATCCAACCTGCGATTTCCTGACCCACTTCAAGCCTATTAACGCCACCTGTCCCCAGTGCGGCCAGTTCATGGTTGAAAAATTCGATAAAAAGCACGGCACCTTCAAGTCATGCATCAATCCCGACTGTAATTACCTGCATACTGCAGATGGTGATGAGGTAGATGCCGACATCGAATAATTCCAGTCCCCGCAGCGTCCAGGAAGCAACAGAAGAATTCCTGGTATACCTGCAGGGGGTACGGAGCCTTTCGGAACATACGGTAAAAGGCTACCGGCTTGATCTTGAAGCCATGATGTCCCTCTGCGGTGGCCCTGCAGTTCCCCTTTCAGAGTATGACCTTCTCATGCTGCGCTCTTCCGTTGGCCAGCTGGTCCGGCAGAAGCGTGCCGTTGCCAGCGTCAACCGGTATGTCAGCGCCGTACGAAGTTTATTTGCCTATTGCAAAAGACTTGATTATATTAAGAGTAACCCTGCGCTTGAGCTTCACACCTTAAAGAACGGCATCAGGATTCCCCGCTACATGACAGAGTCAGAAGTAAACACCCTCTGCCATCAGCCCGATGAAAACGAACTGCTGTGGGCCGAACGTGACAAAGCCATTTTTGAGCTCCTGTATTCTTCCGGCTGTCGTGTTCAGGAACTTGCCGGTTTAACCCTTGATGCCTTTACTCCGGACTGGACCAGTGCCATTGTGTTCGGAAAAGGCAAAAAAGAACGGCGGGTCTGGTTTTCCCAGGAGGCAGTTACCTGCCTGCAGGAGTACCTGGTTACCCGCAATTCCGTGATTCCGGCAGAAAAGCCCACAAAGGCGCTTTTCGTGAACCAGCGGGGTACACCATTAACCACCCGCGGCATCCGTTGGATTGTTGAGCGGTATTCATCGGTAGAAGGTACGGGAAAACCCGTTTCTCCCCATGCTTTCAGGCATACCTTTGCTACTACCATGCTGAATAACGGTGCAGATATCCGTGTGGTGCAGGAAATGCTCGGCCATTCCAGTATTTCCACTACCCAGCGGTATACACATGTAAGCCGCGCAAAACTGATAGAAACGTACAACCGTGCCCATCCGCACGGAAAGGATGAATGAATATGGAATACGAAAAAATCCGCAGTACCACCGTCGTATGTGTAAAGAAAGACGGTCACATTGCCATGGCCGGTGACGGTCAGGTAACCATGGGTAACACGGTTATGAAGGGAAATGCAACCAAAGTCCGCCGCATCTATAACGGTAAAGTACTTACCGGATTTGCCGGTGCCACTGCCGATGCCTTTAACCTGCTTGATAAATTTGAATCGAAACTGGGCGAATACAACGGTGATATTCTCCGCGCAGCCGTAGAACTGGCAAAACTGTGGCGTACCGATAAGGCGCTCCGCAATCTGGAAGCCCTCCTCATGGTAGCAGATAAGGACCGGATGCTGCTGATCAGTGGTACCGGTGATGTTGTTGAGCCGGAAAACGATGTTCTTGCCATCGGATCCGGTGGTAATTATGCCTATGCTGCAGCCCTGGCATATCTGGAATCATCTGATTACAGTGCGCTGGAAATTGCCGAAAAATCGCTGAAAATCGCCGGTGATATCTGTATCTACACCAACCATCATGTAACTTCAGAGGTACTGTAATGGAAAACGCACTGGAAACCCTGACTCCAAAAGAAATCGTAAAGCAGCTTGATACCTATATCGTTGGTCAGCAGAAGGCAAAAAAAAGTGTTGCCATTGCACTGCGTAACCGCACCAGACGCCAGCAGCTGCCGGAAGAAATCCGTGATGAAATTGCACCGAAGAACATTCTCATGATCGGCCCCACCGGTGTCGGAAAAACTGAAATTGCCCGCCGTCTGGCAAAACTGGTAGGTGCTCCCTTCCTGAAAGTAGAAGCAACCAAATATACCGAAGTAGGGTATGTGGGACGCGATGTTGAATCCATGATCCGCGACCTGATGGCCGTTGGCTGCAATATGGTAAAGGCTGAAATGCAGGAAACCCTGAAAACTGCTGCCCAGCAGAAGGTAGAAGATGCCCTGCTGGACCTGCTGCTGCCCGGTAGTGGAAGCGC